>NZ_JAHXBV010000004.1:0-387951 GCF_019915905.1 Halomonas sp. ANAO-440
CTAGCAGAGGATAACTTCTATAGGCGATCCGATCATCCGGAACCCTACAGATACCCGGCAGTTCAGTAAGTTGCCCGCCAAAAATTCGATCGTGCAGCCACCATCCGGCAGGTTCATACCACGCCCTTCTCAGCGCTGAGCCTATTCCCGCGAAGCCATAAGCCGCGAATGCCGCCAGCAACAAGATACGCGTGCGAGGCAACTGCCAAACCAAGCGCCAGTGCCAGAGCAGTGTCAAGGCCGGCAGCAAGGCCAGCACCGCGAATATGGCATACTCCCCGAGCGCCGCGGCACGCATCCCAAACGCCAGGCTCGTGTAATCATGAACCGCCGTGCGCATGTTGCCTGCATCTTCGATCAGCATCAGCACCAGGGCCGTGCCCATCAACAGCCAAAAGGTGCTCAGCCTTGGGTGGCCGCCAAGCCCGCGCAGCCAACCGGCGGCATTCCAGGCCAACCCCGCGGCCAGCCCCAGCATCAACCATTGCAGCACCTCCGCTGGACCACCCTCAGCGAACAAGTCCCGCCAGAAGACCAGATCCGCATGCCATTGCCGTTGCTCAAGCCGCGCCACCAGCCCACTGTGATGGAACACATCCACCGCCAACACCAGCCCCAGCAGCACCGCCAGCACCGACAGCCCCAACGCCAGGATCAGCCAGTACCCGGTTGCACACCACCTGATGTTTCTCAAGGTCTTGCTCCTTTCGGTTCGATCAAAATTCATGGCTTGTAGCGAGCGAGCCTACTCCCGTCCTTCCCTCGCCGATTTCTCAGACAGTGCCATGGTGCAACGCCGGCGTGCCGGGCTCTTCCTGACCTGGCAAATCAACGTCACCAAGGTAACTGCCGCTGGCGGTGATTAGCGGGGTGACGGTCAGCAGGCCTTTCAGCAGCCGCCGAGAGCGCCCCCATCAGTGAGGTCGTCGGTGGCATCAGCGGAAAAATCAGGGAAATCGGTCATCGCGGGAGTCTAGCATTCGAAGTGCCCCGCGGGCCGCCTTTATGCCGTAAAGGCAGGGGAATGCGGGATATAGCGCCGCACAGCGCAGTGCCGGACGTTCTGAGGTGGCGCCGGGGGATCAGTGCTTGGTTTCCCCTCGCAGGGCATCTACTTCGGCCACCGTCACCCACGTGGCCCCAGCGATCTGTTCATCGATAAGCACGGCTATCGCTATCAATAACATCTTACGTCCAAAGGCCTTGCGGGGACTTGCAGAGTAAACGTCTGCCGAAGGATGCAAGGCCTTCTCGGCGGAGTCCCTTGGCCAATCACACGTCAATTACGCCTCTGCGCAGCCGGCGCTCAGCACGCTGGCCGCATGCGGCAGCTACAGTACCGGCACCAGCGGCACCCGGCCGCAGCCGGCGATCAACAGGGCAACGGTCAGCAGCCAGGACAAACAGACAGCCACAGGGCCACCAAGGGGCAATAGACGCCCCCGTGGAAGTAGCGGCATAATCTTTACAATGAATTCATAAAATTACATTGAGGGAATGATGGCAATTCTCGATGAGATCCGACCCACTAGACGCCAGCGGGTGTATGACCTGGTGCGCGACGCAGGAGTTGACGTAAGCCACTGGGAACGAACCAAGGGAGAGTCAAGCAGCGCAGCGTCCAACCCCAAGTATTGCTACAACTGGTCCTTCGTGGGCGAGAAGGTCGTCGTGGCGAATCTCTGGCACGAAGAGATGGTGGAGAAAGGTGGCATCGTTCGCTACATCTTGAATCCAAGAGAAATGGCAAAGAACGCCACTGGCGTTAGGGTGGCACGCGCCCAGCAGATGGATCTCGCCATTCGACAGGCCATGACGTTTCCCCTCCCCATTCGCGTCATCATCAATGCGGGTAGCAGAAAGCAGGACGGACACAAGACCACCAGCGTCAAGCAGCGTCTTCTCGATCCGGTTGTTTGGAACGTGGAAGCTTACGACGAACACACTGGCCGCTGCACACTCGCTCGTCGAAATCCTCAGCCCACGTTTATCGACCAGTTTACCGCTTGGAAAGAGGGCTCGGAGACTCCCAGGAAAAAGCTCGTAACGACTGAAGTGTCACAACGCTGCTCAAAGGTTCGGCGTGAGGTGTTAGCCAGGGCAAACGGTTACTGCGAGTATTGCAAAACCCCGGGCTTCACCACCCACGAGGGCATCTTCCTTGAGACCCACCATGTGATTCCGCTCTCGGAAGACGGTCCTGACACACCAAGCAACGTGGTGGCGTTATGCCCCAATCATCATCGCGAGGCCCATTATGGCGTGACGCAGCACTCAATCCGCCAGCAGCTATTGGCTTTTTTGAAGGCGAACGCCCGGCCCACCCAGGCGTAGCGCTTTGGCCCAAGAGCCCACGAAGGAAGCCCTCATGCCCTCAAGCTCCGGTCCGCTGATTCGCTTTTACCTAGGGGAAGCGACTGACCATTGCCAGCGCACCATTGACGATATCTGGGCGCTTCCGCCGTTCTGGTTGGAGCACACCCATGACTACATCCAATGGCTATTTCCCATTCCCGAGGCGGGACGATTCAATGGTTTCGCTCCCCTGCTGGACGAGAGGGAACGAGCCTGGTTTGCCGACTCGAACGAGCTGCGCGAGCGGCACCGACGGTCCCTAGACGTGATGCTGGAATTTTTCGGCCTAACGCACAATTCAGATGAAATCGTGCCACTGCCGAACCTCAACATGCGCGAGCATATTTGGTTGAAGCGCGGCGGGCATAACCACTTGCGGATCACACGCATCATCCGCAGCCTGAATCTTTGCCACCAAGGCGAGCTGGCCCGGGCCTTTCAGCAGGCGGTTATCGAAATCGGCACTCGGCATGGCGTGGTTTCCGAGCATTCCATCCACTACTGGCGAACTGCCACCCAGGATAGCGGAAACTGACCCCGCATCAGGCAAGACGTGGCGAGCCTCACGTCAGCGCGGCTGCTTGGGCCCGGTTCTGGGCCACCTGCCGTTGGACAAGATCACCAAGGCGGCGGTGGTCGAGGTGATCCATCAACAGCGTGCCAGCCACAAGCCAGCGAGCATCAAGCGGGTACTGGTTCTGGTGCGCTACCTCTACAACCTCGCCATGGAGTGGGATATTCCCGTATTGACCGGGGCGCGCCATGTGCCGCTCTCCGACCAGGCGCTGGGGCTTTTGGCATCGCGCCGCGAGGCCACCAACAGTGAGTGGGTCTTTACCAACCCCAAGACCGGCAAGCCATGTATTACTGTGTTTCACTCCTGGGATTCGGCGCGTCAGCGCGCGGGGCTGCCGGACCTGCGCATCCATGACCTGCGCCACAGCTTCGCCAGCTTTCTGATCAACGCCGGGCGCTCGCTGTATGAGGTGCAGAAGCTGCTCGGCCATACCCAGGTCAAGACCACGCAGCGCTACGCCCACCTGTCCAACGCCACGCTGCTGCACGCCAGCAACGAGGTGGGCGCCCTGCTGAGTCAGCAGATGACACCCGCCGCCATGACGCTGCACAAGACGCCCATTGCGGTGCCGATCACCGCCACACAGGTCCTGACCGGCTGACGACCGACGTTTCCGACACACTTCACTGTGTTGACACACGGGCCGCTCCCTCGAACGGCCCGTGTCTCTCTGGGTTGTTAACCAGAGTTGACACCTTCCTGATTATTAACTAGAGTTATCACATGATCGAACTCATAAAAACCGATGTCTTCGATCGGTGGCTGCGAGGGCTGCGGGATACACGCGCTCGCGCCAGGATCACGGCACGTATCCGACGCCTGAGCCTGGGCAACCCCGGCGATGTGAAACCGGTCGGGGAAGGCATCTCTGAGCTGCGCGTCCCTTATGGTCCCGGCTACCGCGTCTACTACATTACCCGAGGGCCCGTGATCGTGGTGCTGCTCTGCGGCGGTGACAAAGCCACCCAGGCTCGCGACATCGACCAGGCCAAAGCCATTGCCGCGCAATGGAAGGAGTGACCCATGGCAACTCAACACACCACTTTCAGTCATTACGATACCGCGGACTACTTGCAGAGCGAGGAGGACATTGCTGCCTACCTCGAGGCGGTGATGGAGGAAAACGACCCTGCGCTTCTCGCCGCCGCGCTGGGTGACGTCGCCCGCGCACGCAACATGAGTCAGCTGGCCAAAGAGGTGGGCATGAGCCGTGAGGGGCTCTACAAGGCACTGTCCGGCGAGGGCAACCCGGCATTTTCCACCATCAGCAAGGTGGCCAATGCCCTGGGGCTGCGCCTGACGATTGAGCCGCTCTCGCGGCCTGACGCCCACGTCTGAATCGCGATCGCCCTGTACCCTGTCAGCCCACGACCAGGCCGCTCCATCCGGGGCGGCGGCTGCTTGGTTAGCACCGCGCATTTCCCGCCGCCGCGTTCAATATTGCGCGTCTCGACGCTCAGATATGAGCGACCGCCCGCTCAACAACGCGCCACCGCTTGCCATCACGTCGTGACAACAGACTGGGACCTTCCCTATCACGTCGTGAGGAAAACCATATGGCAGCAAGCCACCAGCAGCGCTATCGCCAACGCCGTCGCAGGCAAGGATTCAAGGAAGTGACCGTGAGCCTCGAAGCGGGGAGCCACGAGCGACTGCGCCGACTGGGCCAAGCCCACGGCAAGACACGACAGGAGGTAATGAAGCTGGCGCTACTGGCGGCGGAGCGCTTGTTGGACGGCGAATTGATCGCCAAGGGTGGGGCGTGGCGGATCGAGCCGTGATCCGCCAGGGGGTCAGTGCTTGAACATCTCTTCCAGGCTAGTGGCGAACAGCACATCGCGCATCCAGCCTTTCAGCTGATCGTGGTCAGCTTGGGCGAGCTTCGCCTCTACCCAGTCGGGTACCTCGCCAAACTTGAAGGTGAGCTAAGTCCGCACGACCTCTCGTGCTTCTTCCAGACGACCTTCCTGACGACCTTCCAGCCGCTCTTTTTTCACCAGATTCTCTAGGTTCTCTGCCAACATATCTTTGTCCTCCACCAGGCTTTCGAGCCGTTCCAGGTTGACCCCGGCCCCCAGCCGATGCAAATGGCGCTTGAGCCAGCGGGTGATAATCCGGTCGGTGCGCTCCTTGTTGGGATCGGCCTGGATGATCGCCACCACGCGATCCACGGCACTCTGCAGGGCTTCCCAGCTCTCACCGGCGTTCTCGACGCTGAACACCCCGCTCAGTGGCGTCTGGCGTAAGCCCAACTCCGCGCCAGTATAGCGCCCTTCGTCGACCAGGAAGTAGCGCAGGTGCGGCTGATAGACCTGCAGGAAGCTCGGCGGTTCCGGCTGCACCATCTCATAGATATCCAGCGGCGCGGTCCAGGTCCGCGAGCCGTTGTAGAGCACCACCGGAAATACTGGCGGCAGGCCTTCGCCGGGGGTGATGACCTTTTGCTTGAGCAGCTCGCTGTAGAAGCAGGCAACGTAGTGCATCAGCCGGATCGGCATGGTGCGGTCCACCGCGGACTGAAACTCCAGCAGGATGTACAGGAATACCCGCTGGGTCATGCCCTGCCAGGTGATCTCCACCGACCACACCACGTCCTCGATCTTCTCCTCGAACAGCGGGGTAATGTAATGGCCGCTGTGGCTGTTGAGCGTCGAGAAGTCCATCAGCCCGGCAATATCGGGCGGCGCAAAGCCTTCGATCAGCTGCTGGAGGCCCTGTGCCATGGCGAATAGAGACCGCCCCCCTGAGCCGTTACCGCGGCTGCCTGCTCGCCGGGGCCTGCGGCGATGCCCTGGGCGCCCCGGTGAAGTTCTGGCGCCGGAGCCAGATCGTGCCCCGCTTCGGCGAGCCGAGCATTACCGACCATCTGGAGGCCTACGGCCGGATGGGCGCCATCACCGACGATACCCAGAAATAGTCAAAAAATCCCCCGACGAAGCGGGGGATCCTGTGGACCTTAACCTAGCCAGGACCAGGCACCTTCCTCAGGGGAGGAGTCAAGCGAAGTCGGCCAGATCCGCTGCCGTGATTTCAGTCACTCCTTGCAGCGTTACAATCAGCTCGAGATCGCCAGCATCGATCACCGTGTCACCATTCTGATCGTTGGCCAAGAAAATACCGGTGTCGGTTCCATCGCTGACAGCAACGTACAGGATGTTGTCGCTATTGCTGAACTCGAAGGCACTACCGCCTCCATCCACATCCGCCAGGAAGGCAGCCACATCTGCCTCGGACAAGGTTTCGGCCGTATTATTGCTGGCACTGGCATCGAAGACAAAGGCGAAACCACCGCCGGCGGTCTCTGCCCCTTCACTGACGCCAACCGCCTGGAAGGTATCGGCCGTGATACCCGTTCCATCAGAGGCCACGGTAGAGAAGTTGATAAGGTTAGCGCCGTTACCGAAGTCGGTTATGAGGTTGTCACGGTCGCCAGATCCTACCGCTCCATCAAAGATAAAAATATCATCACCGGTACCGCCTGTCAGCAGATCGCTGCCTGCGCCACCATTGATGGTATCGTTTCCCGCACCGCCGACCAGTACATCGTCCCCGGCCGTACCCGTCAGGTTGTAAGACAGGTCTGCTAAGTTGATACCTCCGGATATATCAAGAAGAATTGCTTCATTCCTACTGTCTTGGTGTCCGGTAGCGTCTTGGGTAAGGATGTATACATACTGCGTTGGATACTCCGTCCATCGATTGATTAAGACATTTCCCGCCTTAAGCGTTTCCCAGTTAAAGCCACCGGTGCCGTTGACGGATTGAATGTGCGAGCCATCGATGTGACTTCCGCTAAGCGCGACCTTGAGGGTATCCGTGCCGCGGCTAAAATCATTTATCATTCCGTTGACGGCTTTCCTGCCGCCTATCAACACCTCGCGATTGTAGACGTCGTCGCCAGTGAAGGAAAAGGCATTCTCGCCACCACCTCCGATGTAAGTATCTGCGCCTTCACCGCCAATAAAAACATCATTGCCCTCGCCGCCGTTGAGAATAAACCGGGCTTGCTGGCCGCTAGCGTCGATAACATTATCGTCGTCGGTACCGTTGACCGTAATCGTGTCTCCTGCTGTGGTGGCAACACCGGCACCGGGGGTGCCGAATACGGCATCGAAGTTGGCGATATCCAGCTCAGCGTTACCGCCAGCGAACTCAATGCTGTCGCCACTGCCCAACTGGTCAATGAAGGCACGCTCGACAAAGTCACCGTCCTGGGTGGTGACATCGGTAACGGCCAAGGCGTCGGCACCGTTGATTTCCAGCGCTTTTGCCTGGGCCTCGGTGAGGCGCAAGCTAGTACCATCCAGCACGAATGCGTTCGGAAGGTCGCCAATATCCACCCCGGTGATATCGAGCCTGTACTCGCCTCGGACGGTGATAACCTCATCCGCGGGAAAGGACCCGCTGAACACCACATCGCCGGTCAGCGATAGGGTCATCTCAGCCGTGCTATCCGAGAGATGGATGCTGGAAAGATCAGCGATAATGCTGTCGCTACCTATCACTACCACAATGTGGCTGGCATTGAGGGCCTCTATCGGGCGGGCATCTGCCTGCTCATCGGTGAGAGTGAGCTGCACGCGGGAACCGATCTCGAACTTGTTACCGTCCACACCATGAGCGGGCAGTGTTGCCTCCGTAATATCCAGCTCGACTAACTGCTCCGGCGACGTGAATGTGACGTTGGCATTGGCGTTGAAGCTACCGGTGAAGGCCAATTTTGCTGCCGGGTTCGCGCCTTCCATCTGGATCGTTGTAGACACCGCGATTCCACTCAGGTCGGCATCCGGCGTATCTGCCAGGTCGGTGATGATGGCTTCACCGTCAGTCGGGTGGGTATCCGGTACAATGACCAGGCCATTTGCCTGAGCTGCGGTCAGGTGTAACGTCTGACCTTCAGCGACAACGATATGGGTGTCATTCGTCATGTCCACCGTCGTTGTTGCAGTCACGCCACCACGGCTGAATGTCGCCCCCCCCTCTTCCAGCGTAAAGGTGATAGTACCCGTTGCCGTGCCACTGAACGTCACAGCGCCCGCCTCATCCTCGGCAACGCTGAAAGTTGGTGCGGGAGTGGGAGTGGGAGGCGGTGTCACACCATTGCCAGTGTCCTCGTCCTGGCCAGGATCGAAGAGGTCTTCAGCAGCAGGCTCCAGAGCGGGATCGGCGACGGCGTCGCGGGTCACGGCCGCAACCGCTGCCACAGCGGCTTCCTCGCTATAGGCGGCTTGCCCAGCATCCACATCGGCCAGATAGTCCGCTGCGGCCTGAGCGCGGGCATTGACCACGGCAGCATCATTGGGGTTACCGGTATCAGAGCGTGCGCCTGCCAGCAGTACGGCAAGCAGCGTACCCGGCTCGATATTTCCTTCGCTCAGTTGGGCCTGCCAGTAATCCATGCCTTCCACGTCGGGAACACGGTCGAATAGCTGCTGATAGGCGTTGAGCAAAAAATCAACATCGCTGTCTTGCGCCGGAAAACGTGCCTGGCCTTCATCGCTGTCCAGCAGCTCCGCGGCAAGCTGTGCATAGCTCAATGCATCTACTTCGATGCGTGCCAGCCAGCCTTCGACTTCGCTGGGTGAAGGTGCACGCCCTAGCGTCGCGACGGCAAGATCGATCAAATTGATGGGCATGGCCCGCACTCCGTAACAATTGGTATTTTATTGTGTACTAATTTCCCTGACATCACACTATCAAGGCGTTTCGCTTCGCGCCAGCCACCCTCACAGCGCCAGCAGAGAGTCTGCGCCTAGACGGTAGGTGGCCTCAGTGGGGCGAATCGAGCGGCTGATTAATCGTGAATTGACCTTCCCCCCCAGAAGCCGGTCCACCACCAATGTGAGTTTCCGCTACGTTTATCCTGATAGCAGGAGATCTCGCGATGTAGCGTAACCAACCTACCGAAGAGCAGATCATCAGCATCCTCAAAGCCAACGAGCGCGGCGTCTCGGTCGCCGAGCTGGCTCGGCAGAACCGCGTGACCGAGCAGTCCATCTACCGCTGGAAGGCCAAGTACAGCGGCATGGAATTCTCGGAGGCCAAGCGCCTGCGCGAGCTGGATACCGAGAACGCCCGGCTGAAGAAGCTCCTGGCGGAAAGCGCCCTCGACAATGCTGCGCTCAAGGAGATTGTCTCGGGAAAGTGGTGACGCCCGAAGCGAAGCGGCGTGCGGTGAAGCACCTGGTGGCAGGCGGCTGGCTCAGCCAGCGAGGTGCCTGCCGATTGCTGGGCTTGGCAAGGTCGGTAGCCCGGTACCAGGCGATGCCGCGTGACGATGCGCCGCTTCGGGCACGCCTACAAGCCTTGGCGACTTGCTATCCCCGCTATGGCTACTTGCTGCTGCATGCCTTGTTGCGTCAGGAGGGCCTGGTGACCAATCGCAAGCGGACCTACCGGCTGTACTGCGAGCCGGGTCTTCAGGCCCGAATCCGGCGGCGTAAGCGGCTGCTCCGGCCGAGAACACCGATGCCACTGCCGGCCTCGATTGTCTGCGATAACGGACCAGAGCTGACCAGCAAAGCGATGTTCTTCTGGGCACGTGAGCGGACAGTGACGCTGGCCTTCATCCAACCAGGCAAGCCGACGCAGAATGCATTCATCGAGAGCTTCAACGGCAAGTTCCGAGACAGCTGCCTCAATCAGCACTGGTTCCTTAGCCTGGCGGATGCACGACACGAAATCACCCAATGGAGGATCCACTACAACCATGTTAGACCGCACAGCTCGCTGGGTTATTTGCCACCCGTGGCCTATGCCCAGCAATGTGCCTGGAGGAGCGCCTTCAATCAGCGGCGGCACCCGTTCACCGGCCTGAACCATCCAGCGTGCCAGGGTATTGCGGGGGATCTCGGCACCGTAGCGGGGAAAGATCTGGCTCTGCCGGTAGAGCGGCAAAGCATCTTGGTACTTGGCGGGTGGCCACGTAGGCGAACAGCGTGGCGCTGGCATTGCTCTTGGGCAGCAACTTGGTCGGTGCCGGCGCGATCTGCACGCCCTCTTCGCAAACGGGGCAGGCGTACTTGTAGCGCACATGGCGGATCACCTCGATTCGCGCCAGCACCACATGGAGCTCCTCGCTGACCTCCTGGCCGATGACCTTGAGCTCGGTGCCATCGTCGTCGCAGTGACGGGTCGCTTCGTGCAACTCGTGGATGACCTCGACGCGCGGCAGTTCAGGCGGCAAGGGGACGCGCCCACCTCGGGTGCGGCGCAATGTCGCGCCGCCTCAAGGTCGCGCCACCTCCACGGCGACCAGGCGCCGCGGACAATGACGCGCTGGCACCGGCCCAGGGCGTTAAGCAATTTCGACAAAAGCAGAAGAAATATCATAATTTATCTCATTGCTGTCTGCCGTAATGACCAAACCGCCGCCCTCCACTTCCGCATTAAAAATAGTGGTGAATTCTGCCGAAGCATCCAGTTCCTCGGCCAGCGCTGAAGCGATATCAGTTTCCTGCTCTACCTCCAGTTCGAATTCATCCAGCGAAAAAGACACCACCTCACCAGCGCCTCCTTGCTCATTTATAGCCAACGTAAAGTTGTAAGACTCACCGACCTGAAAGCCGCCACTATTAGTTGCCTCACTATCGATATCGGAAAATTCTAAAACGACAAACCATGGGTTACCATCAACGCCAACCATACTGTCAGAACTCGTGACACTGATCTCTTGACCTACAACATCATGTGGCGGATAGTCGACAATTACCACACCCCCTAGATTAACTTCCTGACCCACAATGGCCGAATCAGACATGACAGTCAGACTATTACCATCAAGTACTGCACGATAGCCTGGCACATCATCCAGCGCCGTTTGAATTGACACTAGGTCAGCGTGCTCTGAATTCAGTGCTGCATTCAATTCCTCTATGGATTGACCATCCTCATTGGTCAGGTCGAAACCCGTAACTGAGACATCGGCGCTAGACGCAGTGAACCCATCATCAATTTCAGTCACATCTAAGGTGACGGATGCCAGCGCCTCAGTCGTCCCCACCACAGCCTCGGAAGACGCAACGGAAACCTCGCCATCGGCAATAGCATAATCGAGTATTACAGTTCCACCAGCGTTGATTTCTTGATCAGCAACAGCCTCGCTCGCAGTAATTTCCAGTTCACTGCCTGTCAGAGTCGCCGTAAAATCCGCCAAATCAACGACTGCTTTCTCAATCGATTCTAAATCATCATGCTCCGCATTAAGCGCTGTACTCAGCGCCGTGATGAGTGAGCCTGTCTCATCGGTTAATTGATAACCAGATACCGCAATTTCGCCATTAGACACCTCAAATGCGTCGGAGATATCCTGCAAATCAAGTGTAATTGCAGCCTCCTCTATCGTAGAGGATCCAATGACAGCATCGGAATCAGGGTATGCAATCTCTTCATGCAATACATCTTTTGGCGTATAGTCAACCACCACTGCACCACCGGCTCTAACTTCTTGGCCGCCACTCGCTTCAGATGCTGTAATTGTCAGATTATCATTAATTAGTTCGGCCTCAAAATCCGCCAAACCATCGATCATGGTTTGTATTGCGACCAAGTCTTCATGCTCAACATTTAGCGCCGAGTTTAGACTCTCGATAGCTTGACCAGTTTCATCGCTGAGGTCAAAGCCAGATACATTTACCGGGCCATTAGCTGCATCGAAGGCATCAGCAATTTCAGCCATATCCAATGTAAGAGACGCTTTTTCCTCTTCAGCACCCACAACTGCATCAGAATCTGCCACCGAAACTGCTTCGCCCTCAACATCGTTGGGCGTGTAGCTCACAGCGACATCAACGGAAAAGCCCCTGTTGATCTCCTGGCCCACCACGGCATTTTGTATGTACAGTGTCAACACATCATCATCAAGTGTTGCGACATAGCCATTAGCCTCTTCATTGACGGCTGTTTGTATGGCCTGCAAATCAGAAAACGTACTATTTAACACATTGTTAAGCTCGGGTATCAGGTCACGATTTTCGTCCTGCAGTCTAAAGCGACTCATGGTCACATCGCCATTGGCTGCTGCGAATGTATCGACTATTTCGCCCATGCCCAGCGGAAGGTTTCCGCTGCTGGAGATCCCTGTTTGGGGAACGGGCACGGTTTCGGAATTCACATCCTCAGGCGTATAGTCAACCGCTATATCGCCACTTACGGTGATCTCTTGATCCACAACCCCCGCTTCGGCCTTGACCGTCAAATTATTACCGTTGAAAGATGCGTCATAGCCCTCCACATCAGCAAGCGCAGCTTGTATCGCAGCGAGGTCGGCATGTTCTCTATTCAAAGCATCGCTCAACTCTGTGAGAGCATTACCATTTTCATCACGCAGATCAAACCCTGCTACTGTGACCGCCCCATTCGCTGCTACAAAGGCATCACTAATTTCAGTCAAGTCAATAGTGATGGAAGCCTCCACCTCAGCCGCACCAATGGTCGACTCGAAGCCAGAAACAGCCGCATCGTCAGTCACGTCCACCGGTGTGTAGTTAATCGTCGCGATGCCGCCTGCAATGATCTCCTGGCCGTCATCGGCAGAGGCGGAAGCAATAACCAATTCGTTCCCACCTAATGCTGCCGTAAAACTGTTCAAGTTATTGACCGCTGACGCTATCTCATTCAAAGCTGTATATTCGTCGTTCAACGCCTCATTCAACTTTTCAATGGATTCATTGTTCTCATTACTAAAGTCGAAACCATCAATTGACACTACGCCATTAGACGCTAAAAATGCATCCTCAAGTTCAGAAAGGTCCAGCGTAATAGCAGCTTCCACCGCCGTTACACCCACCTGGCGCGCAGATCCTTCGACAGTGGATCTTTCCTCTGTAAGACTATATTCTACCGCAACCGAGCCATCCTCATTGATCTCTTGACCTTCAATAGCCTCAGCCGCAGTGATAACCAAGTGATTGCCAGCTAAATCGGCGGTAAAATCTGACAAACGATTTACCGCTTCCTGCATCGATTTGAGATCAGCCTGTTTCGCATTCAACGCATCGTTCAGCTCATCAATCGAAGAACCATTTTCATCCTTAAGCTCGAAACCAGCAACCAGGACATCGCTATTCGAGGCCGAAAATGCGTCTACAATTTCCGCCATGTTAAGCGACACAGCGGCTTCCATATCAGTCTTCCCAATCACCGAACCTGTACCACTAACGGTCACTTCATCGGCCACATTTTGTGGTGAGTAGTCTACTGCTACAGCCCCACGATTGTTGATTTCTTGTCCATCAATTGCGTCCAGCGATTGAATAGTCAAATCTGCCCCTTCTAGCGTTGCCGAATAGTCAGGCAAGGAATTGACTTCTGACTCAATCGCACTCAAATCAGCATGCTCCGAATTCAATGCACTATTTATTACTTCGATGGCTTCTCCATCTTCATCATTAATATTGAAGCCTGTGATCGTGACTGTGCCATTGGCCTCAACAAACGCATCGGCGATTTCACTCACGCTCAGCGTGAGCGCGGCTGAAACATCAGCCAACGCCTCAATAGGCGAGTCCTCGGCAACACTGAACGTCGGTGGAGTAATCGGAGTAGGGGGGGGAGTCGGAGCAGGGGAGATAACGCCGCCGCCGTTATCGGTGTCCTCTCCTTGATCTGGGTCCACCAGCTCATCAGCTTCGGGTTCCAGGTCGGGCTCGGCAACCGCGTCACGCGGCACTGACTCCACCGCCGCGCTGGCGGCATCGGCGTTATATACAGTTTCACCAGCCTCCACGCGAGCCAGGTACGCCTCGGCCGCCTGAGTTCGGGCATCGGCCACAGCAGCATCATTGGGGTTGCCGGTGTCAGCGCGTGCACCTGCCAGCAGTACGGCAAGCAGCGTACCCGGCTCGATATTTCCTTCGCTCAGTTGGGCCTGCCAGTAATCCATGCCTTCCACGTCGGGAACACGGTCGAATAGCTGCTGATAGGCGTTGAGCAAAAAATCAACATCGCTGTCTTGCGCCTGAAAACGTGCCTGGCCTTCACCGCTGTCCAGCAGCTCCGCGGCAAGCTGTGCATAGCTCAGGGCATCTTCTTCGATGCGTGCCAGCCAGCCTTCGACTTCGCTGGGTGAAGGTGCACGCCCTAGCATCGCGACGGCAAGATCGATCAAGTTGATGGGCATGGCCCGCACTCCGTAACAATTGGTATTTTATTGTGTACTGATTTCCCTGACACCACACTATCAAGGCGTTGCGCTTCGCG
The DNA here is from genome assembly GCF_019915905.1 of Halomonas sp. ANAO-440. Taxonomy (NCBI): domain Bacteria; kingdom Pseudomonadati; phylum Pseudomonadota; class Gammaproteobacteria; order Oceanospirillales; family Halomonadaceae; genus Halomonas; species Halomonas sp. ANAO-440. The sequence continues at coordinate 14,132 of NZ_JAHXBV010000004.1, forward strand.
CCAGCCACCCCCACAGCGCCGGCCGAGAGTCTGCGCCTAGGCGGTAGGGTGGCCTAAGTGGGGCGAATTCAGTGGCTGATTAATCGTGGATGATGCGTGCCAGAGCCCTCGAGACACTGTCACTCTGCGACGGCTTCCCGGCGGCATGCGCTAAGGGGTAGCTGCATTCCCGCCCTGGCACACCCTCGCCATGGTGGATACTCAGGCCCAGGCCGAAGCGAAGGGGCAGACCTGACTCAACGCCCCGGTGCGGTGATGCCTTACTCTCACAAAGAGTCCAACAGCCCACCCGGCAGACGATGGGGCACCCGGCGGAGCGAGCACCTGAAGAAGGAGGTCGTTGAGCTGCATGGTGTTGCTGTTACAGGATCGGCACCAACGGCACCCGTCCGCAGCCAGCGATCAACAGGGCGACGGCCAGCAGCCAGGGCAGCCGCAGGGCCGGCCTCGGGCTCAATGCGCTTCCTTGGGCAGCTCCTCGTTCAGGGCGCGGGCGTAGGCGCCGCGTGCGGTCTGGGTGATGGCCAATTGCTGCTTGAGGCGCTCGATCTCCTGGTCGGTGACGCGCAGGTTGGTCATCTGCGCCTTGGCTTCGTCGGAAATCGCATCCAACTGGTACTCGGTGCCATCGATGGTGACGGTCTGCTGGGTTTTCTCGGTCATGGGTCTATCTTTTGCCTCTCGGTTAACTGTCAAAATCGAAACGGAACTCGTCGTCGCCTTCGCCGAACAACTCATCAAGGTTATCGCTGGCAGGTGTGTCACCGAACTGGGCATGCAGGCGCTGAAGCTTGGCCAAGTGCTTCATCTGAGACTGGCTGAACAACTGGGCATGGGCGAGCTGAAGGGCATGCAGCGCATTGAGCTCAGCCAGCGCCTCGGCGGGTAGTTCCTGTAGTGCCTTGGCAGCGATACGATACAGCCCCGGCAGGCTTTTCTTCTCATCGTCCCTCTGAAGGGTCACCGGCCACGTCTCGATGAGGCCGTGACCTGCGAGAGCATCCACTGCCGCCTGAGTACGGCCCTGTCCTTCCTCCACCGCCTTGAGAAATGTGAGAGTATCCTTGAGGGGCTGGCCCGGCTGGCCTTGCTCATCGAAAAAGGGGATATCGTTTGGGCCAATTGGTTCGTGCATCAGGCCGCTGCTCGTATCAAAGCACAGCACAGCCTTGCCCGTATGCTCCTCTTTACGCAAGCCGAACGGATAGCCGCGATAGCAGGCCGGGGTGTAGCTCACCAGCCATTTATGGGTGGTGGGATGAACAAAGAGGTTCCGGTTCGCCTCCAGGCCCTGTACGGCTACCAGTTGAAACCCCTGATCGCCGAGGTGGAGAAAGCACAGCGGCATATAGGGAAGCACCTGTGCCAGCTCATCGACCAGAATGGGAGCAAAACGCTCGTGCGCGGCATGATACAAGTCCTCTGCCCGCTGAAATCCGGCATGGCGATGTACGGAGGGTTGAAGCGGCACATAGTGGGGCATCTTTAACCTCATGATTCATAAATGACGCTAGGATACGCCAGGAATTAGGGACATAAAACCCTTGGCCCAGGCCGTAGGCTCGCTGAGTACCTAGGATCACTAGGGTCGTGCCTTCGGGGCGGCTCGCCATCGGCGACTGAACGAGCTGTGTGTCAACAAAGATCTGGTGACGCCTGACAGCGTTGCACCTGGAAATCCCCTCCCCTATAACGTCGTTCTTGGAACATCGAAAGTCTCTGGCGGCTTCCCCGCCGCGGCGCGCTGAACCATGGCACGATAGGCGTATTCCAGGTGTCGGGTGAAGCGCACGGTGTCAAATAAGGGCGCCGAACCGCGGTTCTCCCTGACGCGATCTTTCAGCTGTTCCAGCGCGCCGGGCGTGATGGCCAGCGCCACCGCGTGACGGTGGAACGCTGCTTCGTCGCTCATCACCAGATCCGGTAGGGCCATGGCGCGCAGCAGGCTTTCCGAGACCCGCGAGGCGAAGTGCGTGCCCACGGTAGCCAGCACCGGCACACCGGCCCAGAGTGCATCCACCGTGGTGGTGTGGCCGGTGTATATGCGGGTATCCAGTGACAGATCAGCCAGGTCGATCCGTGCCAGGTGATCAGCATTGGCGCAGCGTTCGGCAAATATCAGACGTTCAGGCTCAACGCCCAGATGGCGGGCGTAGATTTGCAAGCGAGCGCGCACCGCCGCTCCAGTGTCGAGTAGCCAGAGCACGCTGCCCGGCACGTCGCGCAGAATGGCCATGAAGGTCTTCCACCGCACCGGTTCCAGCTTATAGGGCTGGTTGAAGCAACAAAATACCACGGCGTGCTCAGGCAGCCCCTGCTCGGCCCGGCTCGAAGGCGGGGCGGCAATGCGACGACGATTATCCGTGGACATGTAAACATCCGGTAAGCGACACACTGCCTCGTCAAACCCCGCCTCTGCGCCCCTGGGAATCACATAGGGATCGGCCAGAATATAGTCATGCACACCGCTGGCAATGGAACCGGCATAGCCGAGCCAGTTGACCTGCAGCGGCGCGGGCCGATAGGCAAGGATGCCGCTGCGACTGCCCTTGGTCAGCCCCTTGCGATCTACCAACACGTCGATACCGTCGGCATGAATGCGCCGGGCTGCCTCCTGGTCTGATAAACCGGCCAGGCTGACGAGGCGGGGCACGGCACGGCGGAGTCTGTCTCGCAGTTCGGAACCATCCTCGCGCGAGTAACAATAGATAGTGGGCTCGATGGCCGATGGGTCGTGCTGCTCGAAGACACCGATGCTCAACATCAAGTTAGGGTGTTGCCGCCAGTCACCAGACAAGTAGCCGACTCGCAGTGGACGATCGATTCGGCAGGCAGAGGAAGTCGCCAGCGGCGGCGTGCCTTTGACCCGGTGGCGACGCGCCCAGTAGTCGGCGGAGAGCTGTCGGTTCCAGTCATCACGTCCACACCAGCCCAGCGAGCGCCAGGGGTTCTCAGCGGGACGTCGGAAATCCCCGCGACGATAGCAGGCTGAGAGATACTGCTGGCACTGCCGAGCCGTCGTCCAGTCCGCCAGTTGCATGGCCGTGCTGTTGAGATGAGGTACCAGACGCGAGTCGCTGAGTTGCAGTGGTTGCGCGGCCAGCAAGCAGGCAAGGGCCTCTTCCAACTGCCCCTGCTCGATCAGGATTAGCCCCGCATGTCGTTTGGCCCTGGGTGCATAGCCGTGGGTGTACAGAACGCGGGCATGTGATAGCGCCTGTTCGCTGTCACCGCGAAGGTAGTGCAGGTGGCACAGGGCAGCCAGTGGCTCCTCGGCGCGAGGATCACGCTTATGTGCCTTGCGGTAGGCCTTCAGCGCCTCGTCCAGCGCCCCGTTGGCGAGCGCCTGGCGGCCGCGCTGGCGCCATTTAGCAGACGACATCACAACCTCCGTGGGTCACTTTACGGCATGGAATCGCTAAACAAAAAAAACCCGGCCTCCGCAGAGACCGGGTTTCGTTTCGTTTTGCCCCTTACCCGCGCAATGCGCTTCGAGGGGCCAGGTGACTCAACCGCAGTCTTTCACCTGTTCACCGATCACCAAGATCAGGCGAAGTTGGTCTCATTGAACGTCTGGGTCTCGCCGAAGTCGGCGGTGCCGACCAGTTGAGCGCCGGTGAAGGAATCACCAACAGATTCATTTCCATCTGATGTCACTTCAAACACCTTGTATTCACCCAGGTTATCCAGATTCTCAACGAACAGGATGGACTTCTGAACGTCACCAACAAGATTGGCCTGCGCAGTAGAGCTGAAGTTGGCGTTCAGCGCCGACAGCACATCCGCGCCAGACAGGCTTGCGAAGTCTGTGGCTGTCGAGTTAAGGGCAGTGAAGTCGGTTACGACAACGCTGTTAGCTGAGAACGTAGTACCACCGACATCATAGCTGGTGTCGAAACGCTCGCGTGATTCTGTGCTCGTACCCGCCAGCTGCTCTTCGTTGTCGAGCCAGGCGGTGAAGTCCAGAATGTCGCCAGAACCAGCACCGGTGTCACCTTCGTTGAAGTGAACGATGGTGTTATTACCGAAGCCGCCCGCGTCAAACTCGACGACGTCCTGAGTGTCATCATTGGAGCTCAGCACAATGACATCGTCACCAGTGCCTGCGTTAACAATGTTGACGCCATCGGTCACAGAGTCGGTGCCGTTAGAAACGCCGGTCACGCCGTCTGTGAAGGTACCAATTGCCGTGTCAGTACCGTCTGAGACAGTCAGAATCGGCGCTGCATCAAGCTCACCCAGGGTAGTCGACGTCAGCGTCAGCTCAGTGCCATCGACCTCGATGGTGTAATCCTCGCCATCGATGGTGACTGTTGTGCCATCCAGATCGATTAGATCGTTGAATGAAACGGCAGCACTGGGCACACCATCGATGTCGAAGACAAAGTCTTCAGTACCAGAGGTATCGAGACCGGCAGCGCTCACCACGAAGCTGTGCGGCTCAGCGGCAACGCCGGTCGCAGCAATTGTCTCGACACCCGCAGTCGCATCGTAGGCATTACCGACCTGAGTCGCGTCGATAGCGGAGTCGCTGTACTCGGCGCGCAGGGCATCGCGAACGTTGTTGCGCTGCGTGGAGGAGAGGTCTTCCCACTCGCCCAGCACTTCGATCTGCACCAGCTCGTCGCCATCTGCGGCCGCGCCGTCTACCAGGTAGCGAACGGAAAGATCGCCGCTGCTATTGATAGTCGCTACAGCCAGCTTGCTGAGTACCGGATCATCGTTGATGGCACGAGCCACGGCTTCATAGAGGTCGCGCTCGGTGGTCAGGAAACCGTTGCTGGCTTCGATGCTCGCCGTGGCCTCGAAACCGGAGGAGAAGCCGTCGGCATCGTCCATTCCCGGGATCGCCAGGGTGACCTGAACGTCACGTCCGAACAGCAGCTGGCTTTGCGGAACGGTATTGTCGTTGATCGTTGCAGTGCCGTCATAGTCGCCCCCGAACAGCACGACTTGCGCACGCTGGCCGGTGTTTTCGGCGTAGATCACGTCATCGCCGGCACCGCTATTGACGGTGACGGAGACACCGTTGCCGGTGATGGTGTCGTCACCCGCACCAGTGGTGATCACTGAGGTGTTCTCACCGCTTACGGTAATGGTGTTGTCACCGCCAGTCGCGCTGATCTCGGAGCGAGTCTGAGAAGCGTCGGAAGGGGAGGAAGCACCAAACTGTGCCAGGGTAATGTTGTCATCACCACCACCGGTATTCAGCACTGCCTGGGTGCCATTGGTGTTGGTGCCATTGAAGGTGACGTTGGCGGAGGTGCCGGCAGCATCCAGGAACGACAGGTTCTGAACACCAGTTTCTGTACCAAGACCCAGGCTCAGGTTCGCACCGGAGAAGGCGTTGGCATCGATCTCGCTCAGGTTGGCTTGAGTCGCACCGATGTACAGGCTTCCCTCAGCGCCGATGGAACTGATGTGGATTTCCTGCAGGGTACCGTTGGTAGTAAACAGCGAGGCAATGGAACTGTCACGATCCACTGCGACGTTGAACTGCTCAACACCGACGTTGGAGTTGGAGCCACCGCCAATCAGCACGTCGCCGGCGATGGAGCCGCGACCGGCGTTGTCCAGCACCAGGTTGGACTCGATCAGGTTGCTGGTAGCTGCCGGATCCACCGGCCGGGCGTTACCTGCAACGAGGAAGCCGTCAGAAACGGGCTCAATCGCACTCTGGGTGAAGTTGACGTTGCTGAAGGCGTTACCGGCCGGATCGGTGACCAGGATTTCCTGGGCGATGAACGGCAGGGTCACAGTGTTACCCGCAACGGTCACTTCTTCGTACGGGGTAGACAGCTCAACGTTCAGATCGCCATAGCCGGCTTCAGCCAGAGCGTTCTCGATAGCAGCGACCAGACCTGCGTAAGTACCGTCGGTAGACTGGATACCTTCAAGCTGAACAGTTTCCCCACCGAGGTCGAAGCTCAGGTTCAGGTCGACGTTGGCCAGCGGGGTCGTCGGAGTTTCAGTGCTGACGTCGGCGATGCGAATCAGCAGCTGGGAGTTGACCTGGCTGGCCGCTTCACGCAGGAGCGCCTGGGACTCGAACAGACCGGTCAGGCCAGCCTCGGACTCGACGTCACGCATACCGAAGGTGACGTCCTTGGTGATGCTGAGGTTGTCGCCACGCAGGTTGACGTTGTTGATGGTCAGATCGCCGCGACTGAAGTCGGACCAGTACTGCTCGACGTTCTCCATGCGAGTGGCATCGAGGGTCACGTTCTCCAGGGCCTCGATGTAGACTTCCTGGATATTCTTGGTGATCGGACGCGGCGCCTGAGTTGCACCAGAATCTACTTCATTGTCGTTGATCATGGTCGCGATCAGCTGATCGCGCCCTGCGCCGCCGTCAAGCATGTCACCAGTAGACAGCGCGTTGGAAATAGCGCCGTTCTGGTTCTGGCCGACATTGGCAATGAAGGTGTCGTCGTTCTCGGTACCGACGATGTTGTCGCGACCTTCTGTCAGTACGAAGGTTTCGCCCGGCACGCCCGGCTCGGGAATTTCAGCCTCATGATCGGCAACGCGCTGATCGAACGCAGCACGGTCTGCGGGGGAAGCGGCTGCAATGAAGAGCTGCTGGAGCTCGCTGGCCGGCACGGAAGCGCCGCCGCCAGTTGACCAGTATTCCAGGCCTTCGGCTTCCGGCTCGCGGCCGAACATGTTCTGGTAAATGGCGCTGATCAGCTCTTCGCGAGTGCGGTCGCCATAAAGCTCGACATATTCAGGCTGGTCGTCATTGGCCAGGTTGGCGCGGAGCTCACTGGCAGTGACCCCCACCTCTTGCCAGTATTCCAGACCTTCCCGATCAGCAGGGCGGCCGAGGTAGGCCGTGTAAAGCTGCTGAATTTCAGTGACTGTTAAAGCCATTGGTGTAACTCCTTGATATGATTTGTCGAATCGACGTGACAGCGCGCAGAACCTCTCACGCTGCCGTGAGCGAGGCCTCGCTCATGAGCTAAGATCGTCCACTCTTTTTATCCGGGTGGGCGCCTTCTCTCATCCCTTGCAAGTAACGAAGCCTGACTTCGCTTCATTACCGATAATACATGGTGACATGTTTTAACCGCATTTGCCGGAATGAGTCAACTCAAAACACCATGTTGCCACCATCCCAAGCCTGTGTTAGAGCCCTATCAAGCAGGACTTCTTATTGCACGCTTCTGCACAGTCCCGCACTTTTTCAGGGCAATCATCAGCCATCAAAAGCAATCTGTCACTCATGCCAGGCCAAATCTACCCGACCAGACACAGACCTAGCATGCCAGATTCCCGGCTACTCTTCCAAACAAAAAGAAACGCCGTTTTTCTACTCATCTTCAACACTTCCGTCTTGCGTCTCTGTGGCAGCGCAAAGCGCTTTCCGACAAAACCACCACACCACTCACCGGCGTGGGCCCTGTGCCTGGCCCCGGGCTTCCTAACCCTCAGCCCTGGTCGTGATGCAGCATGTCGCGCAGGGTGTCGGCCAGCGTGTAACTCGGCCTGCCGCGCCACCAGCGATGCAGGCGGGCCGGGTCGCCGCAAAGGCGAGGAATCTCGCTCTTGCGCACGAAGGCGGGGTTGACGCGCACCTCGATTTCGTAGCCGGCCAGGGCCTGGAGCTCTTCGATGAGCTGGCGCAGCGGGGTGGCCTCGCCGCCGCAGAGGTTGACCACGTCGCCACTGGCAGCTTGAACGGGCCACTGTTCCAGCAGGTCGGCATAGGCCGTGACCAGGTCGCGTACGTCGGAAAAGTCGCGGCTCACGTCCAGGTTGCCCAGCTCGATGCTGGCGTCACGGCGGCGAAAGTGCGCGACGATCTTGGGGATCAGGAACTGCTCCGCCTGCCCCGGCCCGGTGTAGTTGAAGGGCCGGGCAATGAGCATGGGCAGCCGCTCGGCATGGTTTCGCGCCATATGCTCCATGGCCAGCTTGGAGGCGGCGTAGTGATTCACCGGCGCGGGCACGACCGCCTCGTCGATCACCTCCCTGGCGTTGGCGCCGTATACGTTGGCACTGCTGCTGAGCAGCACCCGCGGCGGCGAATCGAGCTCGTCCAGCACCTCGAGCAGGGTTTCGGTACCGAGCACGTTGACGCGATAAAAGTCGAGCGGCCGGGGGTGGCCGACGAAGGAGAGCGCAGCCAGGTGGAAGACCCGCTCAGGGCGCTCGCGCTGCACCAGCGCTGCCAATGCTTCACGGTCGCCCAGGTCGAGCGCGGCGGTGACATCGGCGCCACAGGGTTGGCTGGCGGTGGCCACCACCCGATGGCCGCGCTGCTTGAGCAGGGCGATGAGATGGCGGCCAGTGAAGCCACTGCCGCCGGTAACGAGACAGGTAGGCATGGGCTGCTCCGATTGGTGGTGCCCGCCGCCCGGCGGCGGGCGAGTTCAGAAACTGCGGCCGCTGGCCACGCGCTGGAGGTCGGCTTCGACCATCATGCGACACAGCGCTTCCAGGCTGGTGGTGGGCTCCCAGCCTAGCTCACGCTGGGCCTTGGCGGGGTCGCCGATCAGCAGCTCGACCTCGGCGGGACGATAGAAGGCGGGGTTGACCGCCACTACGGTACGACCGCTGGCGGTATCGATGGCCACTTCCTGCTCGCCTTCGCCACGCCATTCAAGCGCGATATCGGCCGCCTGGAAGGCCAAGGTGACGAAGTCACGCACGGTTTCGGTGCGGTTGGTGGCCAGCACGAAGGTGTCGGGGGTCTCAGCCTGCAGCATACGCCACATGCCCTCGACGTACTCCTTGGCGTAGCCCCAGTCACGCTTGGCGTCCATGTTGCCCAGCTCCAGGCAGTCGAGCTTGCCGTGCTTGATGCGGGCCACGGCGTCGGTGATCTTGCGGGTGACGAATTCACGGCCGCGCAGGGGCGACTCGTGGTTGAAGAGGATGCCGCTGGTGGCGAACAGGTCATAGGATTCGCGGTAGTTGACGGTCATCCAGTGGGCATAGAGCTTGGCCACGCCGTAGGGGCTGCGCGGGTAGAACGGGGTAGCTTCGGTTTGTGGCACCTGCTGCACCTTGCCGAACATCTCCGAGGTGGATGCCTGGTAGAAGCGAATGGCGGGGTCGACGATACGGATCGCTTCAAGCAGGTTGACCACGCCGAGGCCGGTGATCTCGGCGGTGGTCAGCGGCTGGTCGAAGGAGACCCCGACGAAGCTCTGGGCGGCAAGGTTGTAGACCTCCTGGGGTTTGGCACGCTGCAGCAGGCGAACGCTGGCCGAAAGGTCGGTGAGGTCGTACTCGACCATGTGCAGCGAGGGGTGCCCGGCAATGCCTAGCTCTTCGATACGCCAGAAATTGACCGAGCTGGTGCGGCGATACGTGCCATAGACGGTATAGTCCTTCTCGAGCAGCAGTTCGGCGAGATAGGCACCATCCTGGCCGGTAATGCCGGTAACGACCGCAGTCTTGTTCATGCAACGTTCCTGTCAAATAAACATGGGTAAGGTTATCGGTACGCTTGGCGGCTGCAGGGCCGGGGTACCGAGACCAAGTGGCGGAATCTACCACGCCCGTCTCAGGGGGGCCAATCGGACCCTGACAACTTGCCTTGCCCCGGGGCGCCATAGCAGTCCTCGCCGAATCAGGTACAATTCTGACCCTCTTCACCGCGAGGTTCACGTTGATTTCAGTATTCATCAAAACTATGAGGCACCCTAACCCTTAAGGTTCAGAGACTCTCATGAATGGCTCTCTTGACAAGCGCAGCGCAGGCTACACTGCTCTTGCCACCGCGCTGGTGGCGCTACTTGGCACCTGGTATCTCTACGCAGGGTTGATGTGGCCAACGCAAGCCGAGTGGCTGCTGCCCAAGGGAGATTTCTTGCAGCATTTCCTGGGCTGGCACTTTTTCCGCCAGGAGCCTTGGGGCTGGCCACTAGGCGCCGTTCACGGCTATGGCACCGACCTGAGAAGCAGCATTGTCTTTACCGATTCCTGGCCCCTACTCGCCCTGCCGTTGAAGCTGCTGCACCCCTGGTTGCCCGAGACGTTTCAATACCAGGGCCTTGCCAGCGCACTGCATCTGGCGCTCAACGCCGCCACAGCCAGCTGGCTGCTGGCCCGCTTGAGGGTGCCGGCGCTGGCTGCGGCGGCCGGCGGGCTGTTGCTGGGTTTTCTGCCGGCGGCGGTGTTTCGCGGCCCCGGCGCGGCCGAACATGAGTCGCTGATGGCCCACTGGTTGATTCTGCTGGGTTTCTATCTGGTGCTGTTCCACCGCAGCACCAGCGGCAAGGCCATGCTCTACTGGGCGCTGCTGCTGGTGGCAGCGGTATTGACCCACTTCTATCTGTTCTTCATGGTCGGCGCGATGTGGAGCCTGTGGTGGCTGCTGCGCACGCTGGAACAGTGGCGCCTCTTCAATGCCACCAGCCGACTCGGCTGGGCAGCCTACAGTGTCGCTCAGCCACTCGGCATTCTAGGGGTGATGTGGGCGGCGGGATATTTCCACGCCGAAGCGGGCGCCCAGACTGAAGGCTTTGGCCTGTACGCTGCCGGTCTCTTCACCTACTTCAACCCGGCTCTCTATCTGGGCAGCCTGGAGTCGTTTTCGCGCTTCCTGGCCGGCTCGCCTCCGCAGCGCCTCGGCTTCTACGAAGGCCTGGCCTACGTGGGCCTGGGTGGCATCCTGCTGTGGCTCTCGGCGCTGGGGGTCCTGCTGTGGCACCATCGCCAGGGAGACAGCAAGGGGCCGAGCAAGCCTCGGCGGGATGCATGGTGGCTGGCAGCATTGGCCCTGCTGCTGTTCTTCTTTTCCTTGAGCCACCTGGTGGCATTGGGGAGCTGGTTCGTGGAGCTGCCGCTGATCTGGCCGGAATTCATCCAGACGCTGCTGCGGGCCAGTGGGCGCCTGGCGTGGGTGTTGATGTATCTGCTGCTGATCGCGGCGATCGTGGCGCTGGCACGGGGGCTCGGCCGGCGGTGGTGCAACGGCGTGGTCGTTCTGGCCCTGGCGCTGCAGCTCGTTGACCTTCACCCCTGGCATCGTTACGTACACGAGGCCAACCGTGACAGTGCGGCCTTTGCCGCGAGCGAGCATGAGACGTTCGCCTTCGTGGCAGAACCGCGGGTGCTGGCCGCCCTGGATGGTCGCGACCATGTTGCGGTGGTACCCAGTGAGGATGTGTTCCGCCTGATGCCGATTGCCTGGCTGGCGGGCCAGCACGGCATGTCGATCAACGCCGCCTACCTGGCCCGTGTATCGCCTCAGCGCATGGCCGCCGCTGCCGAGCCGGCGGCAGCGGAGCTGCGTGGAGGCGATCTGGCACCGACCACTCTTTATGCGCTGATGTCGGCCGACTGGGCTGCACTGGTGTGCGTGGAGGAAAACGTGCGTTGCGTGGAAACGCCCAGGGCGACCTTTGCCTGGCTTTCGGATCCTTTGGAGGAACTACCATGACACCTTGCACTCCGGTAGAGAGCTGGCGGATCTCCGTGGTCGTGCCCGTGTTCAATGAGCAGGAGGGGATCGCTACCCTTCTTGGGGCGGTTGTTCCTGTGCTCGAACGACACACCCCCGCATATGAGATCCTGTTCGTGGACGATGGCTCCACCGACGATACCTTGCAGATATTGCGGCAACGCCATGCGCAGGATTCCCGGGTTCGCTTCATTTCGTTAAGCCGCAACTTCGGCAAGGAGGCGGCGCTGACAGCCGGGCTGGAGCATGCCCAGGGGGATGCGGTCATTCCTATGGATGTGGACCTGCAGGACCCGCCGGAGCTGATTCCCGACTTCATTCGGCTGTGGCGCGAAGAGGGCTACGACATGGTGTATGGGGTGCGCGCTTCCCGCCCCGACGATACCATGATGAAGCGCTCTTCGGCGGGTGGTTTCTATCGGCTGTTCAACCGTATGAGCCATATCGAGATACCCGATAACGCCGGCGACTATCGGCTCATCGATCGGCGTGTGGTCGATGAGTTGCTGAAGCTGCCGGAGCGTACGCGCTTCATGAAAGGCCTGTACGCCTGGGTGGGTTTCCGTTCGATCGGGGTGCCCTACCAGCGGCCGGCCCGGACCATGGGCGACAGCAAGTTCAATTTCTGGAAACTGTGGAATTTCGCCATCGATGGTTTCGTCAGTTTCAGTACCGTGCCGCTGAGGGTCTGGAGCTATGTGGGCGGCATCATTGCGGCGCTGGCGCTACTGTATATCGTGGTGATCGTGGGCCAGGTCATCATTACCGGCCGAGACGTGCCGGGCTATGCGTCGCTGCTCAGTGTGGTGCTGTTCTTCGGTGCCATTCAACTGCTGTCGATCGGTATTCTCGGGGAGTACCTGGGTCGGCTGTTCATGGAGAGCAAGCAGCGGCCACTGTACGTGCTGAAGGAGTCGAGCCCCCTTGTGCCAGTGAGCCCGCCCAATGACCGGCCCTCGCCATGAGCCTGGCCCGACGCTGGGGCAAGGAGGGCTTCCAGGCCTTGCGCTTCATTGCTGTCGGGGCGGCAGCCACGCTGACACACATGGCGGTGGCTTCGGTGCTTTACCAGTGGTGGGACGGGCAGCTGATCTTCCTGGCCAATCTACTGGCCTGGCTGGTTGCGTTCTGCGTCTCTTTCTGGGGGCACCAGCACGTCACGTTTCGCCGTCGCACCACGTTCCGACGTTTTCTGGCCTTGTCGCTCAGCGGTCTCGCCGTCAACAACCTGCTGCTGTTCTTGCTGCTACGGACCCCTCTCGATGCACAGTTCGCCCTGATTGGCGCCGTGGGCCTGGCCGCGGTGGTGACTTACCTGCTGGCCCGCCTGTATACGTTTGCCTCCCCGCCGGCCAAGTGCCGGCGGAAGACGCCATGATTGCAGCAGGATGCGCCGACTAGGCGCCGGCGGTGAAGTCACGATCCACCAGAGCGGCCTCGAACAGGCCCTGGTAGTGGCCGGCGATAGCCTCCCAGCTCGAGGCATCGATCCATTCCTGACGCGCCTGATGCACCTCGTGGCGCTGCGCTTCGCTCGCATTCAGCGCTTCGGCCATGCCCTGGGCGATGTCGTCGGCACTGAAGCCGGGCAGCGGCCAGGTGATATCCCGCACCTCATCGAAAATCGGCGAGGCGGTGGTGGCCACATCACGACAGGCGGCAACAGCGGTACGCACGGCGGCACTACTGGATTCCAGGGTGAACTGATAGGGAAGTACCACGAGACGGCACTCCGCCAGCAGGCGCCGCACCTCTTCCATGGGCAAGTAGTCGGTGTGCCATTCGACACGTTCGGCGATACCCAGGGTTTGCGTGAGTTTGCGGCAACGCTCCAGCTCCTGCCGGGAGGCCACTTCATCGCGCACCGAGGTGACCAGCCGCAGGCAGGCGTCGGCGGGGATTTCGTTGCGCTTGAGCAGGCCGGCAAAGGCCTGGATCAGTGGGTACACGCCCTTGTGAGGGAGCAAGAAGCCGAAGCTGCCGATACGCATGCGCTCGGGCTCGGGCTCGGGAGCCGGCGTGGCGCCATCGGTGTCGATACCCTGGGGCATTAGGGTTGTGTTGTCGCTCACGCCAAGCCGCTTCAGGGTGTTGAGGTCGTCGAGGGTATGTACGAAGACTCGGTCGAAGGCGAGCAGGACATCGCGGGCGGCAAGCCGCCGCTCATGGTCGAAGTCGAGCATGGGGCGTGTGGTATGCAGGGTGATATAGAGCCGCCGGTTGCGTTGACGCCATTGACGCACCTGCTCTGCCAGCCTGCCCTGCAGCGGGAAGAAGGCGAAGTGGTGCTGCAGCCAGACGATGTCGCCCGCGGGGGCGGCGTGATTGAGGTCGGGCAGGTGCTTCATGCGCCAGGCCTCGCGCGCCATACTGTGGCGTGGCTGCGTCGAATCCATGCGCCCTTCCGGGGCCAGCACTTCCACCTGGGTGCCCCGGCGGCCCAGGGCTTCCAGCAGATGGCCGCTGTATTCGGCGATACCGCAGGGCTCGGCCCAACTGGTGAGCATGCTGATGCTGAGCGCGGGGGGCGGGGGCGCCTTGTGATGGGTGAGCAACCTGGCCAGCGCACTTCGAACCGAGTCACTGGCGGCCGGTGCAAGAAACCGCTCGCTTACCTGGCTGTGCAAGTGCCCCGCATGGTCGATAAGCGATTGGTCACCGTTCAATAGCTGCTGACACAACCCTTGCAGGCTACCTATCAGTGATTCGACGCCTGGCTCGACCCACACCGAGCGCGGCCCGGCGAAGTGCGACTGTGCCCGGTCGAAGCGATAGCCGACCCACCAGGCGTTGTCGCGGCCAGCGAAGTCGGTATGCGCGCCGTAGCCGGTCACCAGCAGGGGCCGGGAGAATTCGCCCGCTTCGATGGCAGGCATGTTGAGCCCTTCGCCACGGCTGGGCAGCACGACGAGATCTGCCTGCTGGTAGAGGCCTGCCATCTGCCCGGCATCGTAGTCTTCCATGATGATGTGCAGACGCGAGCGTTGACCATCGGCCACGTACTGCCCGGCCAGGGCTTGAACCTGGTTGTGGGGGTTGGGGAAGGTCTTGATGGTCAGCTCGACCTCGGGCACTTGCGCCGCCAGCCTATCGAAGGCTTCCAGCAGTACGTCGACCCCCTTGCGCGGGAAACAGGATGAGACGTGAAGCAGCCTGACACGGCGGTCACGGGCGGCGCGACGGAGGTCTTCCAGTCGGCTCTCGCTGGCCCGGGGGTTGGGCAGCAGCGGCAGGGTGACGACCTGGATAGGCAGCCGACAGCCGCTGTCCATAAGCGCTTTCTTGACGAACCAGGCAGTGACGAGCACGCCGGCATAGTGCCGATTGAGCGCTTCGATCATCTCCCGGGGCACTATCGACTCTTCCCAGAAGAAGAGTGCCACCGCCAGGCCGTGACTGGCATCCACGTCGGTAATGATGGGGTAATGATGGTACAGGCTCACCTTGGCATCGGCCGGGATGGTGTCCAGGTGCGTTTCACCCACCCAGCGATTGAGCCGTTCGACTTCCTGCACGCCCCCCGGTACCTGACGCACACGCTGCTGCCGCTCGCCTTCGCGAGGGGCGAGGGCGAACTGGGTGGCAGATGCGTCCTGGGCTAGGCGTTGCACGAGCTGGCGGTTCACCGCAGCGAGGCTATAGCTGCCATTGACGTGCCCTTCCACGCGCACACCCTGCAGCAGGGTATCGAGCTGACGCGCCGGCAGCAGTGCATCGCGCAGTAGAAGACTTTCACGGCGTACGGCGGCCATTTGGTGTGACTCGAGGTCGTGGAAGTCTTCCTCGCTATGGTTGCGCTGGCCCGGCGCCCCCGCCGAGGCCATGGCAATGCGCTGCATGAGCCGGACCTTGAGCGCGGGCATCCTGTCGAGCACCATCATGCCGGGGCGTTTGATCCAGCCGATGGCTGCCAGGCGCCGCAGCAGTATCCCGCCACGCGCGGAAGGCTGGTGCGAACCGGCCGAACGAACGTGAATGACGTGCAGTATGCGGCGAAGCGGCGCCGTCACCCGCCATGAGCGACTGGCGTAGACGTTGCTCAGTTCCTCAGCCAGGGCACGCTCGCGCTCGCGCAGCAGTGTCAGCGACTGTTCACACTGTGCCAGCGAGGATTCGCTTTTCTCCAGGCGCTGCTTGAGGTTGGCGTACTCGGCCTCGTGGGCCTGCAGGCGTGCGGAAAATTCTTCCAGACCGCCCTGATGCTCTCGGGTCAGCTGCTGCAGGTAGTCAAACCAGGGGGCTGACTCGGCGTCGGCGGCCTTGCGAGCGATGAGTGCGTAGTCGGGGTGGGCCGACAGCGCCCAGTCAAAGCGCTGCGCCAGGCTGGCCTCTGGTGACGGCGGCTCGGGCCCGTTGAGCCTGAGCACATCCGGTGAGGGAAAGCCACTGTCTTCGGCGACGAAGTGCAACAGGGGTGGCGGCAACGGGTGGCGGTGGGTGGGGTCCATGTAGAAGCTCCACAGGCCCACCGTCAGGTTCTCGGGGTTGGGTGTTTCGAGAATCAGCGCGCCGCCAGGCACGAGTGCCCGGTTGGCTTCCTTGACCAGTGCCAGCAGGTCGTCGAATGGTAGGTGCTCAGCGATATGAAAGCCGGTGATGGCCGCCAGTGAATCGTCAGGCTCACGCTGCAAGGCCTCAAGCGCGTCGAGCTCGTCAATGCGCAGGCCACGTTCGCGGCAGATTGCTGCCATGCTGGCGTTGGTATCTATGCCGCGACACGGCCACCCCTTCAAGCTTACCAGGTCCAGCCATTCCCCCCTGCCCGAGCCGAGGTCAAGCACCTCGACTTCGGGGTAGCGGGCCATGATCGGTTCGAGGATTGGCAGGTAAACCTCGAGGCGCTGCTGGATGCTTTCCTTGCTGCCTCGAAAACGGTCGGTGAAGCGGGTATAGAAATCCATGTGCGCTCACTTTGTCAGCGGTTGGCTCGGCAGCACATCCGGGCGCTCGCAGCGAATGCTGGGCATCATCCAGTTGGTGCCGATAAAGAAATCCTTTTCGACATTGATGACCTGAAACACCAGGGCGTAGTCGATCCATTGGTAGTTGCGAACCAGGTGGGTGTCTGTACTGTGCAGCGACAGTGAGAAAGCGTAGCTTCCAGGCCCCAGGTTGGCGGTAAAGCGAATGCGATATACCAGGGTGTCTCCCGCAGCCAGCCCATCCTCCACCTGGCCGGTATGCCAGGTGTTGGTACCGAATACGTCCTGCCCCAGGCGGTCCTTTATCATATAGCCCAGCACGAGCCGTGGGATATCGGCGTGTATGCCGACTCGAACCTGAAGCTCGACCTCCTGACCCACATCGACCACTTCCAGTGCCTTGCCGTTGCGGTCATGCAGGCTTACGCTTGCAATGTCGGCTTCACCGGTGCCGGAGCGGGTCTGCACCTTGCCGCCTTCCAGCGACGTGATTTCAACGCGATCATTCTCCTTCTGGGCAATGAGGGCGTTGTAGTAGTCCATGACTGCCTCGGGATCACCGTCCTTAACCACCCTGCCCTGCTCGATGAGAATGGCACGGTCGCAAAGACTCTGTATGGCAGCCTTGTCGTGGGAAACGAGCAGCAGAGAGGTTCCCTCACGCTGAAACTGGCGAATACGGTCGAAGCTCTTGTGCTGGAAGTAGGCGTCACCGACCGACAGCGCTTCATCGACGATGAGGATGTCAGGACGGAAGGCCGTTGCCACTGAAAATGCCACCCGCATCTGCATGCCGCTGGAGTAGACGCGCATGGGCCGGTCGAAGTATTCGCCAATCTCGGCAAAGGCTTCGATGTCGTCCATGATGGCGTGGATCTGCTCGCTGGTGAAACCCATCAGCCCCGCTGCATGGAGCACGTTCTGACGACCGCTCAGGTCTCCGTTGAAGCCCATGCCCAGCTCGAGAATGGCGGCCACGCGGCCATTCAGTACGATATGACCGTGAGTCGGCCTCAGCGTTCCGGTGATCATCTTGAGCAGCGTGCTCTTGCCGGCACCGTTCTGCCCGACAATGCCGACGGCTTCGCCCTGACCAAGATCGAAGCTGATATCGTCGAGCACCCAGGTTTCGTCACGAGGCGTGATGGGCATGAACCAGCTCACGACTCGATGCAGCTCGGTGCGGTAGCGACGGTAAGACTTGCCCAGCCCCCGAACTTCCATGAGGTTGCCGTCTTTCATAGTGCATCCACCATTTCCGGGCTGGCCTTGCGGAACAGGATGAAGCCGAAGGCGAGCAGGATAGCCCCCAGCAGGGCGACGATGGCCACCCCCTTGAGGGAAGGTGCCTGGCCGTAGACGAGAACGCTCTGGTAAGCGGTAATCAGGTGATAGAGCGGGTTGAAGGCAAGCCAGCCTTGCAACGCCGGCGGTACGATGCTGACCGGGTAGACGACCGGCGTGAACCAGAAGAGAAACTGCAACACGATGGGCATCACCTGACCGATATCACGCAGGAAAACGTTCAGGATGCCAAGGGTCAACCCCAGCCCAAGCGCAAACAGGACGCAGACGGCGGTAAGGATGGGCACCCAGATGAGTGCCAGGGGAACGAAGTGGCCCAATACGGCAAAGACGATCAGGATCACGGCAAACAGAATCACATTGTTGATCAGGCTCGAGCCGGTAATGATGATGGGTAGCGCGATTTTGGGAAAGACCATTTTCTTCATCAAGTTACCGTTCTCGATAAAGATGCCGAGGCAGCGGTTGAGCATTTCATGGAACAGGGTCCAGCCGAGCATGCCCGCGGTGAGATAAATGGCATAGGCGTATTGGTTGTCGATGCCGGGCAGCTTGGCCGACAGCACGGCAGACAGTATCAGGGCGTAGATCAAGACCATGGACAGGGGGTGAATGATGACCCAGGCACCACCGATACGGCTTCGTGCGAAGCGTGTGACGAACTCGTTGCGAATGGAGGATGTAATGAAGTGACGATAGCGCCACGCCCCCTGAAGTAAACCGAGCATGCGGTGCTCCTGCCGTCATGGCGTGGGAATGCGAAAAATCCGTGGCACATGGTAAGCGAACCCCCCGGAGCAAACCACCCCACCCCCGCCCAGGCCATGATATAGTGCGCGGCTTGCTCATCCCGAGCCTAACGCCGAAGCGTACAGGATCATAAAGGGTCGTTGCCTGGTATGGTTTTCAGCAGCCCCGAGTTTCTACTTCTATTTTTGCCGGTGACATGGCTGGGGTACTTGCTACTGGCCGGCAGCGGCCACAAGCATTCGCTCCTGTACTGGCTATGCCTGGCTTCGCTGGTGTTTTATGCCGCCTGGGACCCTGCCCTGCTGCCGTTGTTGCTGGGCAGCATCGCGGTTAACTACTGGATGGCCGGTCAGATAGGCAGGGAGCACAGCCGCAAATGGCTGGCCGCTGGCATTGCCTTCAACCTCGCTCTGCTTGGATGGTTCAAGTATCGGCTGTTCTTCATGACCATCTGGCAGGGCGAGGCGATTCAAGCCGCTCCGCTGATGTTGCCGCTGGGTATATCGTTCTTCACCTTCCAGCAGATCGCCTTTCTAGTCGACATACACCGCGGACTGACCCAACGACGCTCTCCGGCACGGTACTTACTGTTCGTTAGCTTCTTTCCCCAGCTGGTTGCCGGCCCCATCGTTCATCATCGCGAGTTGGCGCCACAGCTGGCGAAGCTCAATCGGCCTTCGCCGTATGCGGTCGCATGCGGATTGACACTTCTGGCCATCGGCTTGACCAAGAAGCTGCTGATTGCGGATAACCTGGCCCCGTACGTGGATGAGTTGTTCACCGCCGAAAGCAAGCAGGTGATCGGTGATGTGTTCCTGGCCGGCTGGGCCTATGGCATGCAGCTTTACTTCGACTTCTCTGGTTATGCCGATATGGCCATCGGCCTGGGGCTGCTGTTCGGCATTCGGCTACCGGACAACTTTTTCTCCCCCTATAAGGCGACCAGCATTCAAGCGTTCTGGCGCCGGTGGCATATGACGCTGTCACGCTTTCTTCGCGACTACCTTTATATCCCCTTGGGCGGGAACCGGCATGGCCTGACCCGGCATCTACTGGCGCTGTTCGCCACCATGCTGCTGGGTGGACTGTGGCATGGTGCGGGCTGGCAATTCCTGGTGTGGGGGGCCTTGCATGGTGGCATGCTGGGCATTTCGGTGCTGTGGGGCCGGTGGGTGCCTTGGCGCATGCCAAAGGTGCTGGGCTGGTTCCTGACGGTGAACACGGTCATGCTGGCATGGGTGCCTTTCCGCGCGGCTGACCTCGCCCAGACCTTGTCATTCTATCGTGCCTTGGCCAACCCGGGCTGGGGAGAGCTGAGGGTGACGGTGGGCTGGCTAGAAGCCGGAGTGATGGGCATGTTCCAGCCGGGATTCCTGCTGTGCATCGCCACACTGGTAGCGTTACTGCTGCCCAACAGCCAGCAGATTCTGGCTTGGCTGAAACGTGAAAGACGCTGGGTGGTACAGGGGGTTGTCACCGGGGTTCTGCTGACTCTGGCTAGCAAGACCTTGATGGGCATGCCCACCCAGGCCTTCCTGTATTTCAATTTCTGATGCTCGATACTGGCGATTCTATGAGCGCTAAACGCTTTGCCGGGGGCTTGTTTCTCGGTGCACTCGCTACGGTGGCGATCTGGCTGGCCCTCTGGGCAGGGCAACTTGGTCGCTCGCACCCCAACAATGCCTGGATCGAGGCCTCGATAGCCTACAAGCTCGCTATCGCCCAAGGGGCCGGCGGCCCCAAGATCGTGACTGTTGCCGGTTCCGGCGCGCTGTTCGGCATCGACAGCGCTCTTCTGGAGCAGCGTTATGGCGTTGCTGCCGTCAATCTGGGGGTAAACGCCGGCATCTCACTACCTGTCATCCTCGGCACCTCGCTGCCGGCCATTGGGCAGGACGACTTGGTGCTGCTCCCCCTGGAGTACCCGCTTTACAACCGGTTCGAGCCGGTTTCCGAGTCCCTGGTTCACTGGATGAACGGGCACCCAGAAATGCTGCTATGGCTGCCGCGACTCCGCGCACTCAAAGTCGTGGCTTCGACGTCGACCAGGAGGATTTTCGAGGGCTATCGTGGCATTCCCGAGGGCTTCACGGTAGCGGGAGATTACGGCCCGCAGCGGCAGGATTCACGCGGCGACCAGATTGATACGTCTCGGTCTCTACAGGAAGAGCGCCATCGTCGTTTTCTGGAAAGCCTGCCTGCAGAGCGATATGGGCATGAGATGCAATCGGGCAGGCTGGATCATGAGTCGCTGCAAGCCTTTCGCGATGCCGTTCTGGACCGTGGCGCATGCCCGGTGTTTCTCCCCCCACCCCTTCGATTCGAACCCTCCTACCTCAGCGACCCGGTCGAAGCCGAATATTATCGGACATTACCTGAACGCTTACGCAGCGCCGGCCTGAAATGGCTCGGAGATCCTTATGATGCGATGCGGCCTGGTGACGACTTCTTCGATACCAATTTCCATCTCATGGATGAGGCACGCCAAGCGTATACGGAAAAGGTCATAGCGTGGCTGGGCCCTTCACCGCTGGAGCGTTGCCGTGACTTCCATGAAGGCGGCCGATGATGGCCCTGGCGCTGACAGCGCCGGCTGTGTACCTGTCAGGCTCACGAAACCTCAGATGCGGCACCCAGATAACTGGCAAGGCTGTTCTCGAGATCGGCAAGGAAATGCTTGCGTTCGAATCTCATGGCATTTTCTCGACACCAGGATGCATCGAAGGCCGCAGAATCAACCCCCTGCCGCGCTTCGAATCCTGCAATTCCCTGGGCCAGGGCATCGGCGCTCTGCTCCACCAGGTGAAGGCCCGTGCGGCCGTTCTCTATGGTTTCAACCAGCCCACCCTTGCCGTAACCAATGACCGGGGCGCCAGCTGCCTGGGCCTCTACGGGGAGAATGCCGAAATCTTCCTCCGCCATGTAGAGAAAGGCGCGTGCACGCTCCAGGTGATCGATAAGGACGGGGTCGGGCTGAAACCCAAGAATCGTAACGTTAGGACCAGCCATTGCATTGAGTCGTGCCCGTTCGGGGCCGTCTCCAATGACGATCAGCTGTTTGTCGGGATGATGCCGAAACGCGTCAACAACGAGATCGAAGCGTTTGTAGGGCACCAGGCGACCGGCTGTCAGATAGAACGCTTCGCGCGGCCTGTCATGCCGAAAGCGGGCAACTTCGACGGGTGGGTATATCACGCTGGCCTCGCGACGATAACATCGTTCGATACGGCGCTTGATATAGCCTGAAATGGCAATGAAGTGATCCACCCGCTGTGCGCTTAGATAGTCCCACTGCCTCAGTTTGTGCAACTGCCAGCGCATCAGGGCTCCCGTGACCCCCTTTGCGTTGCCGGTTTCGCGCAAATATTGATGCTGCATGTCCCATGCATAGCGCATCGGGCTGTAGCAGTAGCAGACGTGCAGCGTTTCCGGGTCGGGGATGATGCCCTTGGCAACGGCGTGGCTGCTGGAGAGCACCAGGTCGAAACCCTTGAGGTCGAACTGCTCGACTGCCAGGGGCATCAACGGAAGGTAGCGACGGTAGTGCTTGCGCGCGCCTGGAAGACGCTGCACGAAGCTGGTGTGAATGGTACGTCCCTGAAGAGCGGGCGCACTTTCACCGTCGAGAAAATTGACGATGGTGAAGAGTTCGGCATCGGGAAAGGCTTCCAGCAGCACGTCGAGCACCTTCTCGGCGCCCCCCCAAGTGACCAGCCAGTCATGAACGATCGCTACCCGCATGCCTCTGATCACTATTACGACCGCCCGTAGTCGTCATTGAACCTTACGATGTCGTCTTCACCCAGGTAGGTGCCGGTCTGTACCTCGATCAGGCGCAGGGGTATGACGCCGGGATTTTCGAGCCGGTGTACGGTGCCCAGCGGAATGTATGTCGATTGGTCTTCCGAAAGCAGGAAACTCTTGACCTGACTGGGGTCTCCGGGATGCTCGCCTTGGGTGACCCTGGCCGTGCCTTCGACCACTACCCAGTGCTCGGCGCGATGATGATGCATTTGCAAGGACAGCTTCGCACCCGGGCTGACCACGATTTCCTTCACTTGAAAGCCGTCGGCAAGCACCATGGTGCGGTAGTGACCCCAAGGCCGGTAAACCTGCTGATGCGACTGGCACTCGCTGCGGCCGGCTGCCTTGAGTTGGGTGACGATATGCTTGGTGTCCTGTGCCCGGTCGCGGTGTGCCACGAGTACGGCATCATCGGTCTCGACGATGATGAGATCTTCAACACCTACCGCAGCGACCAGCCTCGACTCGCTCCGCACGAGACTGTTCTGCGTATCGTACAGCATGACATCGCCATGAACGGCGTTGCCCTGCTCTCCCGCCTTGGACTTCAGTGCATGGATGGCGTCCCATGCTCCGATATCACTCCAGCCCGGATCCATGGGCACTACTGCGGCATGACGCGTATGCTCCATGACGGCGTAATCGATCGACTCACTACGGCAACCGGCAAACGCATTGGCATCGACACGCAAGAAGTCGAAATCTTCGCTGCGGCCGGCGTAGGCTTGCCTGCAGGCTTCCAGTATGTCGGGTGCATGCTCGGCCAGTTCGGCCAGGTAACGCTCCGTATCGAACAGGAAAATACCGCTATTCCAGAGATAGTCGCCACTGGCGAGATACTGGCTGGCACGCCCCTCATCAGGCTTTTCCACGAATGCCGAGACGCTGAAGCCGCCATCCGGCAAGGGCTCGCCCTGCCGGATATAGCCATAACCGGTATGGGCCGAGCTGGGGCTAATGCCGAAGGTGACGAGAAAACCGTCCGTCACCAGGCCCGAGCCTTGCCTCACCGCTTCGGCAAAGTCTGCCGGACGCTCGATGACGTGGTCGGCCGGCATGACCAGCAACTGACTGCCTGGCTGGAGTTCCTGAGCGACGAGCGCGGCGTAGGCCAAGGCAGGTGCCGTGTTGCGTCCGCAAGGCTCCAGCAGAATACGCAAAGGGCTCGTGCCGATGGCCTGCATCTGCTCTGCAACAAGAAAGCGGTGCTCTTCATTGCATACGAGCAGAGGCCTGGCCACCCCTTCCACATTAGCCAAACGCAGCGCAGCTTCCTGCAGCAGACTATGCTCAGGGTGGTGCAAGTTCAGAAACTGCTTTGGATGGTGCTCTCGCGACACGGGCCACAGGCGAGAACCAGAGCCTCCAGAAAGAATGACGGGCAGGATCATGATGTCCTCCTTGAGTATGATTTGGCAGTTCCCTGGCACCCTCGAGGAGCGCTCGATCTCGATCCGATGCGCATGTTACCACTGACGCCAAGCGTTCGCAGTCCATGCTGAGCATGCCTGTGCGCGCCGGAAGGGGTCATCGACGAGTATCATGCCACTCAAGAATGAAAACCATCGCCTTGCCGCAGTGGCCTGGGAGTTCCTCACGGCTGATTGTTGATAAACCCTCTCGTCACCGTCATTGCCAGAATTTTCAAGTCGAAGCCAAGCGACCAGTGATCAATGTAAAACAGATCGTATTCGACGCGTTTACGCATCATATCGACGTCACCGGTAATTCCCCTGAGACCATGAACCTGTGCCCAACCAGTCATGCCGGGCTTTACCCGATGCCGCTGCATGTAGCTTTCGATCAAGTCATTGTAATAGGCATTATGATCCATGGCATGAGGGCGTGGCCCCACAAGCGACATGCGCCCCTGAAGCACGTTGTAGAGCTGCGGCAGTTCGTCGAGGCTGGTACGCCGCAACCAGGCACCGAGTTTCGTCGTGCGGGGATCATTATGTTGTGCCGGAGGGGTTCCCGTCTCCTCGTGCACGATCATCGTTCTGAACTTATAGATTCGGAATATCTTGCCATCGAGCCCATGCCGCTCCTGCTTGAATAGGACCGGGCTGCCCATTTTCCAGCGAATCACCCCTGCTATGGTCAGCATCAGCGGCAAAAACAAGATAAACAGTACCAAGCCCAGCACCCGATCTTCTATGGCCTTGACCAGCCTTCGCGGACCATCGAGCGGACTATAATTTAGAACAAGCGAATACATGCTCGCTACCTGTGCAGCTCTGTGATTCAGCAGGCGAACATCAGACAGGTCGGGGAAGTAACGCAGGCTGACAGGTACCGACATGAAAGCATTGGCGACCTCTCTTACGGTCTCGCCCTCGGCCAGCGGGTAACTTAGCCAGACCTCATCGAAATCGCGCTCGAAAATGCTCTGTCTAGCAAGCTGGCGGGTCTGGTCGAGAAATGCTGGATCACCACTGCCGATAAGCTGACGCGTGACACGGTAACCGACGTAGGGCATGGCAGAGAGCTTGCGCTCGATGCGCGCGGCATAGCACTCCGGCCCGATGAGCAAAACCCGTTTTATATTTCTGCCCCGGGAGCGTAGCCGGCGCAAAAACAGGTACAGGGCCGTGCGCAATACTATACCGCAGGCCAGCACTGCCAGTGCCGAGCTCCCCATCCATAACCGGGAGTAGATACCGGCACTCTGGGTAATCACCAGGAACAGGCTGAGCAATGCGATGGTGAGGAGCCAGCCAAGCACATAGGCACCCAGCATGGAAAAGAGACTACGCCCGCGCCAGGGCTGATAAAGCCCCAGCAACTCACCACAGGCCGGTAGAAGCAGGCTACCGGCCAGGATAAGCAACGGGTACTCGATCGAATCGGTGTGATCGAGTTCGGGCAACCACCACATCACGATGATCGAGACGAGAAAGGCAATCCCCGCATCGAAGGTGCGCAAGGCCCGCCGCATCCAGTCGCTGCTGGTACTGCTGCCATGGAGGCTCATCGGCGAGCGCGCCTCTTTATCATTCAGCCGTTGGACTATGACTGATACGGATCAGCAACGCCATGACCTGTTCGAGGTCCTCGCTCCCCAGCGCGCCCACAGCCGAGTGTAGGACAAGGCGATCTAGCACATATCTTCCCAGAGTATCGACGAACTGAATGCGCTGGTCGTAGAGGCTGGCTCGCGCATCCAGCACATCGACCAGGTCGCGCAGGCCCAGTTGCTCGCCGCGCTCGGCGGCTTGGAGGAAAAGCTCGCTGGATTCAATGGCTCGGTTGAGCGCATCAAGGCGGCGCACGCTGCCGTTAAGTGAGCGCAGACGATGACGCACTTCCTGCCGTGCCAGGTTGCGCTCATTATCCAGCGCTTCCTGGCTGGCCATCGTGCGCAGCTCACCCTGGCGTACGCTCGCCCGTGTGCGCCCACCCCGATAGATGGGCACGCTCAGCTCGAGTGAAGCACGGTAGTCTTCGCTGGTGCGCAGCTCGTCATGACTGTCGCGATCGGAGTAGCTAAGACTGAGATCAAGCTCGGGATAGTAACCACCACGGCGTACGCGGGTGTCGCTATCCGTTGCCTGTCTCTCTGCCAGGGCACGCAGCACTGAGAGATTATTGCCGATCCGCTCCATCCAGTCGGCTTCGTCGCCCCAGTCTTGCTGAACGTCGGCAGCCGACAGATCACCCAACTGGGTGCTGCCGAAATCGGGGGAAACACCGGTGAGACGCTCCAACTCATTCAGCGCGTCATCCAGTTCGTTTTCGGCAAGCACGGCATCAGCGATGGCCTGGTCCATCCTCGAACTGGCTTCCAACAGGTTGATGCGGTCGCCCACACCAAGGTCAAAGGCCCGCTGGGCCTGATGCGCCTGGAGCTCAAGGGCTTCCTGCTGGGCTTCAAGCAACCCTAGCTTGCGCGAAGAAAGGTAAGCATTGACGTAAGCTTCGCTAACCTGAAGTGCAAGCTCTCTTTCAGCCAGCGCCAAGTCCAGCTCTGCCACGCCGACCTGTGCCCTGGCACGCTCCATGCCCCGCCAGCGCTCCAGGCTGAAGAGTGGCTGGCGAAGCTGCACCTGCCAGAAGGTTTCATCAATTTCACCCGGGCGCTGAGCCGGCTGATCGAGGTCAAAGTCTTCTGGACTGGTCTGGATGTTGGTGGAATCCTGCCATAAATAGCTGGCAGAAGCCGACACGTCAGGCAGCAGGTGGGATCGCGCGATGGGCACTTCCTGCTCGGTGGCTTCCAGCTCGAAGCGCTGGCGTGAAAGCTGTGCATCATGTTCCAGGGCCCGCTGGAATAGATTCGGCAAGGAAGGCAGGCTGCTACCACCAGCGAAGGCGTCATCCGACTCGCCAAGGCTCGCCAGCTGAGACATGGCCTCGCTGCCGGCCGGAACGTCATCGGCCTGCTGAGCAAACGTCGATGCCGGGGCCAGCATGAGCACTGCCGCCAGCATCATGACGCCCGAAGGAACGATCGTCCGTGATATGCGATGCACTGGCGTTCTTTCTTCGCGGGGGCGCAGCTGGTTGCTCATCAATCCTCCCTGATCGCACGGGCCAACATGTCGGTAATCGGCTTGGCAATGTAGCTGGCAAAGGTCCGCTCACCGGTACGAATCATTACTTCAGCGGGCATGCCGGAAAGCAACTGCATTTGCTCGGTCATGTCTTCCTGTCCTTCTTCGGTGACCCTGACCCGCGCCCTGTAGTAGCGCTGGCCGGTAGCCTCATCCTCGAAACTGTCGGCACTGACGTAGATCACTTCGGCATCAATGACATTGGTCAGCCGCTGGTTGAAAGCCGAGAAGCGAATCTCGGCGTGCTGACCACGAAAGATGTGGTCGATATCGCGGCTGGGCACCCGCGCTTCAACGATGAAGCCGTCGCCACTGGGCACGACATCCATGATGGTATCCCCAGCTCGGATAACGGCTCCCACGGTGTGAACCTGGCGCCCGACCACGGTGCCGGACACCGGGGCAACGATGGTAGTACGTTGCACTTGATCGGAAAGTGAGGTGATCTTCTCTTCGGCTTCAGCGATCTGCGTCTGGGCATTGCGAAGCTGTTCACCCACTTCGGACTGGAATTCCTGACGCCGCACTTCCTTCTGCAGCTGGTTTTCGCTGATGCGTGACTTGAGGCTGGCAATTTCAGAGCGATGCTGTGCGATGCGTCCTTCATATTCCATCACTTGGCGCTCCAGCTCACGCAGGCGCTGGTTGTCGCCCAGCCCCTCACGGAACAGTGAGCGGAAGTCCTCGGCTTCGGAGCGAAGCGAGTTCACCCGACGCGTATTGACATTGATTTGCGCCTCCATGCCCTCGATCTGCTCACGCATCTGCACAACCTGCTCGTCGAGCGATTCCATGGCGCCCTGCAGCGATTCCCGCCGAGCCAGGAAGAGGCTTTGCTGCACGGCCAGCACCTGCTGGACACGGGGCAGTTCGCTTGTCAGCAGGTCGTCGGGGAAAGTGAGAACATCGGCGCCTTCCTGCTCGGCAAGCAGGCGGATCTCCATGGCTCGGTTGATCAGGTACTGAGAACGGGCGATTTCCAACTGGGAGCGCGCCTGGGTGTCGCTGAGCACGACCAGTGGATCGCCGGCTTCGACGTAATCGCCGTCGTTGACCAACAGCTCTTGGACGATACCGCCTTCCAAGTGCTGCACTGTGCGCTTGAAGGATTCCATTGAGACATTGCCCGGCGCCACGACCGCTACAGCCAGCGAAGCAGTCATCGCCCAGGTGCCGAAGCCGCCGAAGGCGATCAACAGAATCAGCATACCCAGGCGCTTGTAGCCCTTGTCATTCGTCGGCAGCTTTTCGGCATACTCGCCGTCCAGGGTTTGAGGTTCGGGTGTGATATCGATGGCAGGGCGTTCTGACACTGCCTGCTCATCCTGCTGCCGTGGAGTATCTTGCTTGTCTGACATTACTTCGTCTCCTCGGGGCTGCCGTTGCCCGTCGTCCCGCTATCAGAGCGGCCACCGGCCACCGCGGCCAGACGCGAACCAGTGGCGGGGCCCATCTGACGCTGAGGTTTCTTGGCAAACTGCGCCAACACCTGGTCACGGGGGCCGAACATGCTCACCTGGCCTTCTTTCATCACCAGCAATTGGTCCATGTTCTTGAGTACACTGGTGCGATGACTGATCACGAAGAGGGTAACGCCCTCTGCCTTGAGCTGCTGTATCGAGGCCGAGAGCGCCCGCTCGCCGGAATCATCGAGATTCGAGTTGGGCTCATCGAGCACCACCAGCACCGGATTGCCATACAGGGCACGGGCCAGGCCGATGCGCTGACGCTGGCCGCCAGACAGTACACCGCTGGAGGCCGATATCGTGGTGTCATAGCCGTTGGGAAGCTCCAGGATCATTTCATGAACTCCGGCTTTCCTGGCGGCTGCCACGACCTTCCGAGCATCGACTTCCCCGAAACGGGCAATGTTTTCGCTGATCGAGCCATCGAAAAGCTCGATGTCCTGGGGCAGATAACCGATATGGGGGCCCAGCTCATCACGGTTCCACTGTGCGATATCGGCGCCATCAAGGCGTACGTTGCCTACTTGGGAGGGCCAGATGCCCAGCAGCACCCGGGCCAGTGTCGACTTGCCGGCCGCACTGGGACCGATGATGCCGACGTGCTCGCCCTTGGGGACCTCGAAATTAATGCCCCGAATGGTGGCCATGCGTACACCGGGAGGTGCGGCAGCGACAGTCTCGACGGAGACATTACCCTTGGGGGCAGGCAACGACATGCGCTGCTGCTCTTCGGGAATTTGGGTCAGCAGCTCGTTTAGGCGATCGTAGGCGCC
The DNA here is from genome assembly GCF_019915905.1 of Halomonas sp. ANAO-440. Lineage (NCBI taxonomy): Bacteria > Pseudomonadati > Pseudomonadota > Gammaproteobacteria > Oceanospirillales > Halomonadaceae > Halomonas > Halomonas sp. ANAO-440. The sequence goes on from NZ_JAHXBV010000004.1 coordinate 43,121, forward strand.
ACGAGCGCCGACGAAGCTTTTCCAGCTGCCGATCATCTGGTCGATAGGCGCCAGGGCCCTGCCCATGATAATGGAGCCGGCGATCATCATGCCCGGGGTCATCTCGCCACGGAGTACGAGAAAGGCACCCAGACCAAGGATCATCGACTGAAACAGCAGCCGCAGCACCTTGGAGGTGTTGGTCAGAGCCCCAGCACGGTCACTGGCCTGCGACTGCTTGGCGAGAAACTCGTGGTGCTTGGCCGCCCAGCGCTTGCGAAGGCCGGGCAGCATGCCCATGGCATAGAGTACTTCGGAGTTCCTCAGGTTCGAGTTGGCCAGGCTCTGGGCCTGGATCTGGTCGCTGTTGGCTTCGGCCAACAGGCTCTTGGTGGCTTTTTCATTGGCAACCGCCAGGATGAGCAACACGATACCGGCAATAGTGGCAAACACACCGAGCCATGGGTGGAACAGGAACAGCACGCCAAGATAGAGCGGCACCCAAGGCGCATCGAAAAAAGCAAACAGGCCGTTGCCGGTCAGAAACTGGCGCACGTTGGTCAGGTCGCTTAGGGGCTGAGCGGTCTGCTGGCCTTGCGTCACTACGCTGCGCCGGAACATGGCGCCGTAGAGCCGTGCGTTAATGTTGGTGTCCAGACGATTGCCGACCCTGACCAGCATACGTGAACGGACCAGCTCCAACCCACCCATGACCATGAAAAGGAAAACAACGACCAACGTCAGCATCAGAAGGGTCTCGACACTCTGGGTGGTAAGCACCCGGTCGTAGACCTGCAGCATATACATCGGAGGCACCAGCATGAGGAAATTGACAAACATGCTGAAAAAGCCCACCGAAGCAAACGAGTGCCGGCACGTCTTGAGTGCACGCTGAAGGTCCGTAGCGTCCTGTTGCTTTGCCATTTGGCGAGTCACCATTAGAAAAAACTGTAAAGCGGGGGAGGGGGGTTAGCCATCGACCCAGGATGATATCAGATACCAAGCGCCTTCACCATGCGCAGCAAACGCCATGGCATGAGGTGGGAAGCAGTGTCTGCCAGCGGGAGTGGGAGGCCCAACGGCGCCCAGACCGGCCACATGCGGACAGAGAAGGCCTTGAGCATGAGAGATGCCACCCACAAGCTAGCCCCGAACCACTAGAGACGGGGAACGCCTAGGCTTAGGCTACTACTCATGGCTTAGGTAGATATTATTGAAATTTGCAAAATAATCGTACATGTTAATAAGGGACGTCAGTAAACCGCGTTCCGGCTTATGCTGGTCCGCCTGCAGTATACGTCTCATCGCAACACCCCGGCCAGCAACTGGCCGGGGTTCTCCCGCCTTTATATACGTCAGCCAACCACACCACCCTTTATTTTTCCTTTTCTTTCAAGTAATTGCTGTACCCGCCCCACAACACGGCAAGCCAGAAAGCGTACATCATTACCCCGCTATTATGGCCAAGAAAAACCTGAGACAAACCGAAATCGATATACGCCACGGGCAACAACACCCCCGCTACGGCCAGGGAGCGCAAGCGCAGATCCACCGCCGCGAGGTGGCGAGCGAAAAGCCGCATGGGGATGAGGTAAAGTGCCAGTAGCACTGCTAGCCCGAGCAGGCCTCGCTTGGCAAGGGCGTCGATAAACTCGTTATGAGCATGTCCGTAGATCAGCACGCCAGAGTGAATCACGCCTCGCTCCGCAAGCTGCCCCATGCCTTGTTGATAGCCATTATGGCCCCAGCCGAGAAGCGGCTTCTCGGCAACGAGGTAGGAAGCCCCCTTCCACATCTCGAAGCGCGCACCCACCGATGTGACCGGATTGTTCTGCGTAACGTACTGCGATACATCGCTGACGGCAGCCTCGATACGGTGCTTCACGCCAGTTTGCGGAATTGCCACGGCGGCCACCGAGCCGGCCATGACCACGGCAATGGCAACGAGTTTCAGCCGAGCCGACAGCTGCCTTCCGTAGCCCTTGTAAAGGACCAGCAATACTACCGGTATGCCGATCCACCCACCACGGCTACCGGAGAAGAGCGAGCCCATGACACCTGCAGCTGCCCCTAGCGCCAGAAGCAGTACCCATGCCCGCCGATGGGGCTGCACCACCGCCCAGCCCATGCCTGCCAAACAGAGTATGCCCAGCAACATGCTCAAGTTGCCGAACTGAATAACGAAGGTGTACCCACTGGCTCGGTCCACCCCCTCTGCAAGTTTTTGCCAGCCAGCCCAGCCCCCCGCACCGATCGCCCCAAGCGCTATGCCGCTCCACATCCAGGTCAGACGAGGCGGGTAAGCTAGTATCAGCAGCATGGCGGGTATTGCCAGCAAAAAGCGCACTGGCTTGTCGATACCACGAGCGCCTTGCTCGTCCCACCAGGCTTCGGCAATGCCGACCAATGCATAGGCAACCAAGGCACTGATTATCATCCAGTCCTGGCGTGATAGCGCAAGGGTTGAACGACGCACCAGCAACACCATAGAGCCCAGTAGCAGCATGGCGGACCCTATTGAATAGCCCGTTGGCACGATAAGTGACAGGCTACCAAGGAAAAACACCGAAAGGCTCGTGTAATGACGAAATGTTAACGAATCAATATTGGCAGCAAGGGGCATGGGGAGGGCATCGTTATACTCAGTGAAAGTGACCGATGGTCAATCGTGAAAATGACCTGCGGAAGCTTGCCAATATAGCATAATCAAATAACATCCCGAGCTCCCCACCTGTGCGTTGATGTAAACCAGCACCACTCTTGACCCAAACACCATAGGGGTCAAACACCATAGGGATCATTGAAAACGGCCGCCTGAATGGCGGCCGTCTCAAGCGCGAATTCACCCTAAGGCACTGATTTGATTAGTGCTTCACCGCAAAGAGAGAATCACTCAGCGATAGACAGGGAAGCGCGCGCAGACAACTTCGACTTTGCCCTTCACCTCGGCTTCCAGAGCGGCGGTATCGTCGCCCTTGGCCATGGTGTCGAGGATGTCGCAGATCCAGCCGGCCAGTTCGCTGCACTCTGCTTCACCGAAGCCGCGTGTGGTCACCGCCGGGGTGCCGATGCGCAGCCCGGAGGTGACAAAGGGGCTCTGGGGGTCGCCGGGTACGGCATTCTTGTTGACGGTGATGTGGGCGCGCCCCAGGGCGGCGTCCGCATCCTTGCCGGTCAGGCCCTGCTTGATCAGCGACAGCAGGAAGAGATGGTCTTCGGTACCGCCGGATACGATGTCGTAGCCGCGCTCGATGAACACGCCGGCCATGGCCTGGGCGTTCTTGACCACCTGCTGCTGGTAGGTCTTGAACTCCGGCTCCATGGCTTCCTTGAAGCAGATCGCCTTGGCAGCGATGACGTGCTCCAGCGGGCCACCCTGACCGCCGGGGAAGACCGCGGACTGCAGCTTCTTCTCGATCTCGGCGTCGCCCTCGCTGGAGAGAATCAAGCCGCCGCGGGGACCGCGCAAGGTCTTGTGGGTGGTGGTGGTGACCACGTGGGCGTGGGGCAGCGGAGTCGGGTAGACGCCAGCGGCCACCAGGCCGGCCACATGGGCCATGTCGACCAGCAGATAGGCCCCCACCTCGTCGGCGATCTCGCGGAACTTGGCCCAGTCGATGATCTGGGAGTAGGCGGAGAAGCCGGCGATGATCATCTTCGGCTGATGCTCGCGGGCAAGCTTGGCCACTTCCTCGTAGTCGATGCGACCACTCTCGTCGATGCCGTACTGCACGGCGTTGTAGTGCTTGCCGGAGAAGTTGGGCTTGGCGCCGTGAGTCAGGTGGCCGCCGGCATCGAGGCTCATGCCCAACACGGTATCACCCGGTTTGACCAGCGCCTGGAACACCGCGCTGTTGGCCTGGGATCCGGAGTGGGGCTGGACATTGGCGTAGCTGGCATCGAACAGCTGCTTGGCGTAGTCGATGGCCAACTGCTCGACGATGTCTACGTATTCGCAGCCGCCGTAGTAGCGCTTGCCGGGATAGCCTTCCGCGTACTTGTTGGTCAGCTGGCTGCCCTGGGCTTCGAGAACCCGGGGGCTGGCATAGTTCTCGGAGGCGATCAGCTCGATGTGCGCTTCCTGGCGAGCGACCTCTTTTTGCATCGCATCGAACAGGACATCATCGAAACCGGCAATCGTCATGTCACGGCTGAACATCGGCGGGGAACCTCGCATCACGGGAAGAATCAGGATGCGCCATGATACCCCAGCCCATGACGGCTTTCACATGAAAGGCCGTCATGGGCAGCACCACCATTTCTCATGCAGGCTTTAGCCCTGCTGCAGCTTCAACGTGTTTCCACCTTCATCGAAAGCTTATCCGGCAGCCCCAGCGGGTCAGCCATGTAGGTGGCCATGTTGCTTTCCGAGGGCAGGGTAATACTGATATCCAGCTCCTCGGCTGCCCCTTCCAGAAGCTCCACCAGCCCCATCAGAACCGACTGAACCTGAGGGCCGAACATCATGCCGAAACCCTGGGCCTGGGTTCGCGCCTGCTCGACATACTGCGCTTCGGTAACACCCTCCATCGCTGCACCCAGTGTGGCCAGGCGACCGAAGAGCCCTTGATTGGCGAGCGATAGACGGATGTCCCCCCCCAGCAGTGTCGCGGCTTGCAGCGAGCCGGCATCGGCAAAGACATCCGCGGGTTCCATCCCACCCGGCAACACGACGGGCAGATTGATATCGAGTATCAGGCGTAGTGCGTCGTGAAGCTCGATACGACTGTCGCTGACCAGGACACTGTGCTCGCTCCCCTCCTTCCAGCTTCCCAGGAAGGCGGCGTCAAGGCGCAGCTCACCGGTCCCGTCGGTCAGTACGTTACTGGCCATGCGCAGTTGGGTCCGCTCGTCTTCCGGGGCCATTTCGATCATGCGAGCCAGGTCCATATGAAAGCCTTCGATGCGCACCCCGCCCTGGCCGTCAGAAAAGTCGCCATCGACATCCAGCAGCTCCAAGCTGCCGACCAGTTGGTCAGACTCGATCGCGAGGTCGCGCAGGATCAGTGAGTCCAGCTGCTCCTCACCGTCCACATCCAGCCCGGTCAATCCTTCGAAGCGCAGGGAGGCGAGCGTAAAGGAGCCGGAACCGAACTCATCAAGGTCTTCCCCCGAGCCTGCCACTCCCGTGAGCTCCAGCATGCCGATGCCGTCATGGGCCAGCGACTGTCCGCGAACCTGTTCAATGGTCATGCGGCCCTGGCTGCTGGTGAAAGGGGTACCATAGAACATGTCCTCGGCAATCTCAGAGGCAAGGTCGATCACGATGCCATCGATCGCCAGGCTGCCAATGCGGACCTCGTCTGGCGCCAGGCTGTCGTCCAGGGGGAAGACCGCTCGCGAGGGCTTGCCGAGCACGATACGCTCCGCACTCATCAGCATCAGCTCGGTCAGGCTGTCCTCGATGCGCACCCCTTTCAGGGTGACCTCATCGGGACTGTCATAGTCACCGCTGACCTCATAGCTGTCGATGAGTAGCCGCTCACCCTCCTCGGACTCGAAGACAAAGTCCTTGGCTGTGACACGGGAACGCAGCATGGCACTGGAGACATCGCCGATCTCGACGTTGCCGTAGCCCCCGAACAGGGAGCGAAGCTCGGTCTCGAGCCGTTCTGCGTCGGCAAATGCCGCGCCGGACACTCCCGTCAGCGTGGCGAAAGCCAGGGCGGAACCAAGGCGCGAAGCACCTGGACGTGGTGCATTCATCGACGTCACCTCCTCTGTGAAAGAATAATAGCGCGCCGTACGGCCGCCTTTACATAGTGTAACCAGAAAAGTGCCCCTCGGCTTCCCTCGCCAACGGAGCCAGTCAATGTCAGGTCAACGCGGAGTCCGGCACACGACGCATTCATTCACGCTTCACCAAGCAGGCCAAGGCTCTCCATTGGCGTCTGCCGACGCACGCTGCGCGACAGTGCATGACCGATCACGCCGATGACCAGCGCACCACCCAGCGGAAGTATCAGCCATAGCCCCCAGTGGATACGCGGCGCCAGGTCGAACCAGGCAAGATAGATTCCCGCCGCGGCCAGCTCGGCAAGCAGCGCCCCCATCAGCCCGCTGGCGAAGCCGAGAATCGCGAACTCGGCCCCCTGCACTCGCGAGATCAGGCGGTCACCGGCACCGAATACGCGCAGCAACCCGCTCTCGTGGGCACGGGTCGGACGGCTGGCGGTAAGGGCAGCATAGAGCACGCTGATACCGGCCAGGAGTACGAAGCCGAGCACGAACTCCACCGCACGGGTCACCTGGGTCAGCAGCTCTCGGACCTGGCCGAGGATCGCCTCGACGTTGAGCAGCGAGACACCCGGGAACTCGCGAACCAGCGCCCTGCTGATGTCGTCGCGCTCACGGTCGAGGTGGAAGGCGGTGATATAGCTGTGACCGAAACCCTCCAGCACATCCGGCGGGAAGATGACGAAGAAGTTGGGGCGGAAGCTGTCCCAGTCCAGATCGCGCAGGCTGGTGATCTCGCCGACGATCTCCTCTCCACCGATGGTAAAGGTCATGGCATCACCCAGCCCCAGCCCCAGCCGCTCGGCCAGGCCATCTTCTATCGAGATTGGTACCCGGCCTTCGGCAAGCGTGGGTGACCGGTCGAACCACTGGCCGGCCACCAGGCGATTGCCCACCGGCAGCGTCTCGCGCCAGGTGAGATTGAGCTCACGGCGCAGCGAACCGTCGCCGCGGGCATCGGCCGGCACTGCATCGCGCGGAGCCTGGTCGTTGATCGCCGTGATGCGTCCGCGCACCATCGGATAGAGGGTGGTGCGCTCATCCACGGCATCGTCCAGGGTATCGATGAAGGCGTCGCGCTCACCGGGCTGGATATTGATGGCGAAGTAGTTGGGTGTGTCCTCAGGCAACTGGTCCTGCCAGGTACTCAACAGGTCGCCGCGCACCAGGGCAATCATCGCCATGGCGGCAAAGGTCACCGAGAAGGCCAGCAACTGACCGAGGCTGGCGCTGCGGCGGCGTGCCAGCTGGCGCGCCCCCAGGCGCAGCGCCTGACGCTTGCCACCACCGGCAGACGGCATCCGTGCCACCAGGCGCAGCACCAGTGACAGCAGCAGCCAACCCAGCCCCCACAGCAGCACCAACATCACCAGGCCGCCCACCAGCAGGCCGAAGGCCAGCTGCGGGTCGCCGGAATAGAGCCAGAGCAAGCCGCCGAACACCAGGCTGGCCACTCCTACCACCAGCCACGCCGAGGCGGGCAGCGGATCGAGTTCGCGACGCAGCACCTTGAGCGCACTGACACGCTTGAGGCGCAGCAGCGTCGGCCCGGCGAAGCCGACCAGCACCGCCAGCGCCGTCAATATGCCCAGCAGCAGCGGCAGCGGGCCGGGGGGCGGCAGCTCCATGGGCAGGAAGGCGGTGAGCAGCCACAGCAACCCGGCCTGGCCGATCAAGCCCAGCAGCGCCCCTACCATGGAGGCAGCCAGAGCGAGCCACAGTAGCTGCAGGGCAAACAGCTGGGTCAGCTGACGCTGGGTGGCACCGAAGCAGCGCAGCAGCGCCGCAGTATCAAGATGGCGCTCCACGTAGCGCCGCGTGGCCATGGCCACCGCCACACCGGCCAGCAGCACCGCGGCGAGTCCGGCCAGGCTCAGGTACTGTTCCGCCCGCGACAGCGCATTACCCAGTTGGGGACGATCGCGCCGGACGTCACGCACTTCGACGCCATCGGCGGTCAGCCCCCGCAAGCGTGGCAGCACCGCATCGACCTCACTCGGCGCCCCCCGGGCCAGCAGCGAGAACTCGATGCGGGAGCCGGGTTGCACCAGGTCGCTCGCCTCGACATCGGCCTGATGCATCATCAGGCGCGGATTGAAATTGGCAAAGCCCCCGGACTGGTCCGGCTCGCGCTCGACCAGGGCGGTAACCTCGAGACGCGTCCGACCAACCTGCACCCGATCGCCGAGGTCGACCTCCAGCAGCTGCGCCAGGCGTGGCGACAGCCAGGCCTCTCCCGGCGCAGGACCGCGTGCAAGCCGCTCGACACCCGCCCCGCGGTCGACATGGACCTCGCCGTAGAGGGGGTAATTGTCGTCGATGACCTTGAGGCTGGCCGGCTGGAAGGCGTCTTCGTGGCTGGCCATGGATACCATGCCGACCTGCTCGCTCAGGGTCAGTCCGGCCTCTTGCAGCGTCTGTCGCAGGGTATCCTCGAACGGCCGTGCCTGCTCGAGCACGAGGTCACCGCCCAGCATCTGCCCGGCCTGGCGTTCGAGGCCGCGCTCCAGACGGTCGAGAAAGAAGCCGATCATGGTCGAGGCGGCCACCGCCAGGGCCAGCGCCACGAACAATGCACGCACGTCGGCGGCGCGCAGGTCGCGGCGCATGCCACGCAGCGACAGGGCCAGGGCTCCCATCCCCCGGCGCGCCTCGGCAGGTTCAGGAACAGTACCGACGGCGTCGCTCATGCCCCCACCTCATCCAGCTCCAGTGGCATGAGCCGCCCCTCTTCCAGCTGAAGGCAGCGATCGCAGCGTCTCGCCAGGGCATAGTCGTGGGTCACCAGCACCAGGGTGGTGCCCGCCTCGCGGTTCAGGGCAAACAGCAGGTCGATGATGCGACCGCCCGTGGCATGGTCGAGGTTGCCGGTGGGCTCGTCGGCGAAGACCAGCTGCGGTTCGGTGACGAAGGCCCTGGCCAGGGCAACGCGCTGCTGCTCACCACCGGAGAGCTGCTTGGGCAGGTGGTCGAGCCGCTCGCCGAGGCCGACCCGAGCCAACCAGTCGCGGCCGCGCTGCTCACTATTGGTAAGCGGCGCCAATTCCAGCGGCAGCAGCACGTTTTCCAAGGCCGTTAGCGTCGGCAGCAGCTGGAAATTCTGGAACACGAAGCCGACCCGACCGGCACGCAGGCCGGCGCGTCCATCTTCATCGAGGCTCGCCAGCGCCTCGCCGAATAGCGTCAGTTCGCCACTGGTGGGCTGGTCGAGCCCGGCCAGGAGGCCGAGCAAGGTCGACTTGCCGGCACCACTGGCTCCGAGGATCGCCAACGTCTCTCCAGGGAACACTTCGAGGTCAAGGGCACTCAGAATGGTCAGCGGGCGTTCACCGCTGGTGACCTGCTTGCCCAGGCCGCGGGCGTGTAGAATCGTGGAAGAGCTGGTTCTCGAGGAGTCTGACATGACTAGAGGTATCCCTGTGCTGCTGTCTATTTCCGATCACCTGAGCCGGCGTTGGCGCCACTGCCTTGGCGTCTGCTTGTTGGGCCTGATGGCACTCGCTGCCTCACCGGCGGCGCTGGCCGCCGGCACCCCGACGCTGCTGGTCATGGGCGACAGCCTCAGCGCCGCATACGGCATCGAGCAGGATGAAGGCTGGGTCAGTTTGCTGGAAGCGCGTCTCGACGGAAAGGCGGAAGTGGTCAATGCCAGCATCAGCGGTGAGACGAGCAGCGGCGGCGCGAGCCGACTTCCCGACCTACTCGGACAGCATGAACCCCACATTGTTCTGCTCGGGCTGGGCGGCAACGACGGCCTGCGCGGCCTGCCACCCAACCAGTTGGAGGCCAACCTCGCCGCCATGATCGAGGCAAGCCGCCAGGCCGGCGCCGAGGTGCTGCTACTTGGAATCGATATTCCCCCGAACTACGGCCAGTCCTACCGCGACGCCTTTACCGGGGTCTTCTTCCAGCTCGCCGAGTCCTACGAGCTGGCCCTGCTGCCTTTCCTGCTCGAAGGAGTGGCACTGGAAGAGGGCATGATGCAGTCCGACGGTATTCATCCGACAAACACTGCTCAGCCCATCATCCTCGACAACGTCTGGCCCGAGCTGCTACCGCTGCTGGAGCGCAACGGCGTAGCTGCCCCCTTGTCCGACGGCTGACCTGACCCTATGCACAAGCAGCCTGTCACGACGTCGCCGGCACCGGACTCTTCTGCCACTGCTGGAGCCTCAGCCCACCGAGAATCAGCACCAGCCCCACCAGGGTGGAGGGCAGGATCGGCTCGCCGACCACCAGGAACAGCAGCAGCAGCGATACCGGCGGCGACAGGAAGATCAGGTTTGACACCCTGGCGGTACGCGACACCCGATGTACCGCCAGCTGCCACAGCACAAAGGCGACGCCCATCTCGAACAGCCCCACATAGATGCCCGCGGCAAGCCCCTTCCAGCCGAGCCAGGAGAAGCCGGGACCGAGCAGCATCAGCAGGGTGAGTACGGGCAGCGCAACGGTAAAGTTCTGCCATTGGGCGACCAGCGGCGGGCGATGATCGCGGGCATTGAGCAACCAGTAGAGCGCCCAGAGCAGCGTCGAGGCCAGGGCCATGCCCACCCCGAGGGGATCGGCGAAGGCCACGTCGAAGACCGCCCCCCGCGTCGCGATGACCCAGACACCGGCGTAGGCGATCAATCCGGCAAGGATGTCGATCCGGGTCAGGCGCTGGCCTAGAATCGGCACCGCCAGGAAGGCCATGGCCAGCGCCCAGGTATAGTTGAGCGCCATGGCCTCCTGGCCCGGCAGCCGGTCGTAGGCGCCGAATAGCAGGAGGTAGTAGGCCACCGGGTTCATCAACCCGGCCCAGGCGGCCGTGCGCCACCCCTGCGACAGTGCCTGGCCCACCTGGCCCTGGCGCACCATCAGCACGCCGATCAGCGCCCAGGAAACCAGCGAAGCAAGCCAGATCAGCTCCAGTGGCGACATGTATGCAAGTGCAATCTTGAACGCCGTGGCCACCGTGGACCATAGCGCCACGGCGCCAAGACCAAACAGTATCGCCTGGCGGTCGCGATCCGGTTCGGCTGCCCTCACCGGTCGACATGCCCAAGATCGCGCCCCGGATCAAGCCTGTCCCGGACCCGCTGCTTGAGCTGCTTGCTGTCGGGGAAGCCGCCGTCTCGCTTGCGTTCCCACAGCGAATCATCGTCGAAGAATATCTCGAAATAGCCGCCGTGGGACGGCACCAGCGCTACCTCATCGAGGTCCTCACCGAAGGTGGAAAGCAGCTCCTGGGCCAGCCAGGCGCTGCGCAGCAGCCACTGACACTGGGTGCAGTAGTGGATGCGAATACGTGACATGTCGGCCTCCCTGTCGCAACAATGATGGCTCCGATGATAACAGCCGAGGAGCCCGCATGGCTGAACGCGAGATCAGTCAGTCCCGCCTCTACGAATGGTTGACCGGTGACGAGGACAGCCGGATGTGTCGTGACATTCCCGACGAGGCATGTGACGAACAGCCGCACAACTTCTTCCTGCACCTGTTCGCATCCCTGGGCAACAAGCTGGCCGACGAGCTCTCCAGCGCCCGCCTGGTACTGCCCTGGCTGCTCGGTGTCATCGGCGCCCCCCTGTGGATGGTGGGCCTGCTGGTGCCGATCCGCGAATCAGGTGCCCTGTTGCCACAGCTATTCGTGGCGGGCTTCATTCGGCTCAAGCCGGAGCGCAAGTGGGCCTGGGCGGTCGGCGGTGCGCTGCAGGCTCTGGCCGCCGCTGCACTGGCACTGCTCGCCCTGTTCGGCAGCGGTGCCATTGGCGGCGCCCTGGTCCTGGTTGTGCTGGTGGCGCTGTCACTGGCCAGGGGACTCTCGTCGATCGCTACCAAGGACGTGCTGGGCAAGACCATTGCCAAGGGCCGTCGCGGTACTTTGCTGGGCTGGAGCGGCAGCGTGGCCGGCGCCGCAACCCTGGTTGCGGGCCTGGTGCTGATCCTGTTCGAAGATCGCCCCGGCGAGCTGGCGCTGGCCGTACTGCTCGGCGTGGCGGCGCTAGGCTGGGGGCTGAATGCCCTGTGCGCGGCGTGCATTCGGGAAACGCCGGGGGCCGTGGAGGGCGGCGAGAACGCCTGGGACAGCATCAAGCTGGGGCTACGCCTGCTGCGCGACGACCGGAACTTCCTGCACTTCAATCTCTCCCGGGCACTGCTCCTTGCCAGCGCCCTGGCCCTCCCCTATGTGGCGCTGCTGGGCCAGCAGCAGAGCGGCACCGAACTTGGCGGGCTGGGGATCCTCATCGTGGTGTCCGGCGTTGCCGGCATGGTGGCAAGCCCCGTCTGGGGCAAGCGCTCCGATGCGTCCAGCCGCACGGTGATGCGCGACACCGGCCTGGGCGCGGCGGCCTGCTGCCTGCTGGGCGCCAGCTTCGCCTGGCTGCCCGGCGCCTGGACGAGTACGGTCTGGCCCTATGCCATGGTCTATGCGTTGCTGGTGATCGTGCATGCCGGCGTCCGCCTGGGGCGCAAGACCTATATCGTCGACATGGCCGGGGAGGAGCGACGCGCACTCTATGTGGCCCTTTCCAATACCATCACCGGCGCGCTGATGCTGCTGGCAGGAGGCCTGGTGGGCGCTCTCGCCCAGTGGCTGGGCACTACCTGGCTGCTGGTATTTCTCGCCGCCATGGCATTTGCAGCAGCACTCAGCGCGAGCAAGCTGCCGGATGTCGAGCAGTAACCGCGGGTAAAGATTGTCAACGCGCCCCGGGCTGGCCATGATATATCATCGAAATGAGCCGTTGTCGGCTAGCCGATAGCCAGGACCCGAGACAGGAATGCCTTGTATGAAACGATCCCCAATGATCAGCCCGGAACTGCTTGAGCGCATTGTCGACGCTTCGGTGGACGGCATCGTCGTTGCCGAGCAGGAGGGCGACGAGAATATTCTGATCTACGTCAACAAGGGCTTCGAACGACTCACCGGCTACAGCGCAGACGAGATTCTCTATCGAGACTGCCGCTTTCTGCAGCAAGAGGACCGTGACCAGCCTGGCCTTGATAACATACGCAAGGCCCTCCAGGAGGGACGCCCCTGTCGCGAGGTACTGCGCAACTATCGCAAGGATGGCACGCTGTTCTGGAATGAGTTGTCGATAACGCCCCTGTACGATGAAGAGGACAAGCTCACCTACTACATCGGCGTACAGAAGGACGTCACCGAGCGTGTCGAGATCCAGATGGAGCTCGAACGACTGAAGGCCGAATACGGCCTCACCTGAGGCAACGCCCGAGCCAGGTCAAAAAAAGATCGATAAGGGCTTGCTCTGGACGCCTGAGGGATATATACAGCCGTCAGGTGCCGACGTATCGACACCATGGCGCTTCTGGTCCGTCGCTTCGGACGCGAAGCGAATGCTTGTGATGTTTCGACCGCCGCTTCGGTCGTCATCGGGCCATGGAGGATGTCACATGAGCCAAGAACCCCTGATCAGCGATTCTCATGAGGATGAGCAGGAATTCCTCGATGCCGTCAACGATGACGATTATTCCCGCCCTCGGGCTTCCAGCCGACACGAAACCCTGCGCGCCCGTCGCCGCGTAGAGGCACTGCTGGAGGATCGTCGTCTGCAACGCGCCATCGAGGACGACTGGATGCTGCTCGACGAAGAGGACGAGTAGCCCCACGACTGACCACCATCCCGCAGCAAAGGCCGGCGCAATGCTGGCCTTTACCCTGCCTGGCCACTATCATCGTGGCCACTGAAACCCTCAACCCAGTGGAATTCCATGGCGCAATACGTCTACACCATGAATCGGGTGGGCAAGGTCGTACCCCCCAAGAAACAGATTCTCAAGGACATCTCGCTCTCCTTCTTCCCGGGCGCCAAGATCGGTGTGCTGGGCCTCAATGGGTCCGGTAAATCGACGCTGCTGCGTATCATGGCCGGCGTCGACAAGGAGCATGAAGGCGAAGCGCGTCCCATGCCCGGCATCAACATCGGCTACCTGCCCCAGGAACCGCAGCTCGACGACGAAAAGAGCGTGCGCGAGACCGTGGAGGAAGCCCTGGGCGAGATCCAGGACGCACAGGCCAAGCTCGATGCCGTTTACGCCGCCTACGCCGAGCCGGATGCCGATTTCGACGCCCTGGCCAGCGAGCAGGCGCGGCTCGAGAACATCATCGAGGCCGCCGATGCCCACAACCTTGAGCGCAAGCTGGAAGTCGCCGCCGATGCGCTCCGCCTGCCGCCCTGGGACGCCAGGGTGGGCAATCTCTCCGGGGGCGAACGCCGCCGCGTAGCTCTGTGCCGCCTGCTGCTCTCCAATCCCGACATGCTGCTGCTCGACGAGCCCACCAACCACCTGGATGCGGAATCCGTGGCCTGGCTGGAGCGCTTCCTGCACGACTATTCGGGCACCGTGGTGGCCATCACCCACGACCGTTATTTCCTCGACAACGTGGCCGGCTGGATTCTCGAGCTCGACCGTGGCCAGGGCATCCCCTTCGAGGGCAACTACTCCCAGTGGCTGGAATCGAAGGAGAAGCGTCTCGAGCAGGAAGCCAAGCAGGAAGCCTCGCGCCAGAAGGCGATCAGGCATGAGCTGGAGTGGGTGCGTAGCAACGCCAAGGGCCGCCAGGCCAAGAGCAAGGCACGCCTCAATCGCTTCGAGGAGATGCAGTCGGGCGACTTCCAGAAACGCAATGAGACCAACGAGATCTATATTCCGCCCGGGCCGCGCCTGGGTGACAAGGTCATCGAATTCCACGGCGTCTCGAAGCGCTTCGACGACAAGCTCCTCTACGAGGACTTGAGCTTCACCGTTCCCAAGGGCGCCATCGTGGGCATCGTCGGTGGCAACGGTGCCGGCAAGTCGACGCTGTTCAAGCTCATCGACGGTAAGGAACAGCCGGATGGCGGCGAAGTCGTCGTCGGCGATACCGTCGAGATCGCCTACGTCGAACAGCTACGCGATGCGTTGGACGACAAGCAGACGGTATGGGAAGCGGTGTCCGACGGCCAGGACATGCTCAACATCAACGGCTATCAGGTCTCCTCGCGGGCCTACGTGGGTCGTTTCAACTTCAAGGGCAACGACCAGCAAAAGTTTCTCAAGGACCTCTCCGGCGGGGAGCGCGGCCGCCTGCAGCTGGCCCAGACCCTAAAGCAGGGGGCCAACGTGCTGCTGCTCGATGAACCGTCCAACGACCTGGATATCGAGACCCTGCGTGCCCTGGAAGAGGCCCTGCTCGCCTTCCCCGGCTGCGCCTTGGTGATCTCCCACGATCGCTGGTTCCTCGATCGGATCGCTACCCACGTACTCGCCTTCGAGGGCGACTCCCAGGTCGTCTTCTTCGAGGGCAACTACACCGACTACGAGCTGGATCACCGCAAGCGGGTCGGCAACGATACGCCCCATCGCATGAAGTACAAGCGTATCGACGCGTGATAGTGCGCTTGAGCTAATCTACGAGGCCTCGCCAAATGGCGAGGCCTCGTTTGTTTCATGGGGATTCGCTATCGCCCGTCATGGTCGTCTACCGGTGATCAGTGAGACGATGAACAACACCAGAAACAGAAAGAACAGTATCTGGGCAATGGTAGTGGCTGCACCGGCGATGCCGGTAAAACCAAGCACACCTGCGATAATGGCGATAATCAGGAACAACATTGCGTTGCCGAGCATAGTGACCTCCTTGGTCTTTTGATTCCTAGCGCAAAACGCTAAAAAATCCCTTTGTGTATCCCTAAGCCTTGCGTCAACTGATGGAATCGTCAAGTTACCGCCCGTCATCCCTTGTAACAGATGTCTGCTTTCCGTATCCCTCAAATGCTCAATAGAAACCCGGCTCCCCGACAGGACGGGTCTTGAAGCGACGGTGCAGCCATAGATACTGCTCGGGGTGCTTGCGAATGGCGCCTTCGATAAAGGCGTTAACCTGGGTTGCATCCTGCACTTCGTCGCCGCTGGGAAAGGCTTCCAGCGGGGGGTGGCACTCGATGGTATAGGTGCGGTCATCGGGGTTGCGATGGAACATCAATGGTACGACCGGTGCGCCGGTCATCCGTGCGATCTTGGCAGTCAACCGAATCGATGCCGTCTCGATTCCGAAAAAGGGCGCGAACACGCTGACATCACGGCCGAAGTCCTGATCCGGAGAGTACCAGACGATATGTCCCGCCTTGATGCGACGTACCACGCCACGCAGATCACGGCGATCGATGGCTTCGCCGAAAATATCGCGGCGTGCATCGGTCATGAAGCGATCGAACAAGGGATTGTTGTGGGGACGATAGACGACATCGGCCGGGAAGTAGAGCGAATGTAGCGCCCCGCCAAGGTCGAGGGTAGAGAAGTGAATGCCCACCACCAGCACCCCCTTGCCACGGGCCTGAGCGGCAGCAAGATGGTGCCGGTTCTTGTAGGTGACCCGGTGACGCAAGTGCCGGGGGTCGCGACACCAGGCGGTTGCCGTCTCGAGTATCCCTATTCCGTTGGCGATGAAGGTCTCGCGGACACGCTGACGACGCTGCTCATCGCTCCATTCAGGAAAACAGAGGCGCAGGTTGGTATCAACGATATGCCGGCGCCGTGGGACCAGGCGCCAGACCAGGAGGCCGATACCCTTGCCCAATGCCAGCTTCAGCCGCCACGGCAGCCAGGCCCCCATCCACATGAAGCCGATCGCCAGCCAGGCGGGCCAGAAGCGCGGGTGGGCAAAGGAGGAGGGCCAGTTACGCTTGGACATACAAGCTCCACTCGATCAAAAGCCGCATCATACCGCGCCCGCTGAAGCCGTGCAGGCGAGCCGTCACCAACGCGGTCATTGCCCCTTTATGTGCCGAGACCGAGATAGCGGCGCGGCACCCTCGGAAGCACGCCGGTAAGCAGGGTATAGCTGATGGTGTCGCAATGACGCGCCACCGAGTCCACCGACAGCACCCTGCCGTTGGATGCCTGCCCCCACAGCACCACCTCGGTGCCGATACCGGCCTCGGGGATGTCGGTCACATCCACGGTAAGCATGTCCATGGACACCTTGCCGGCTATGCCGGCAGGCTGCCCCGCCACCAGTACCGGCGTGCCATCCACGGCGTGGCGGTCGTAGCCGTCACCATAGCCGCAGGCCACCACCGCGATACGCGATGTCCGCGGCGCCTGCCAGCGGCCGGCATAGCCGACTGCCTCGCCCGCCTTCAGGTCGCGCATGGCAATGATCTCCGAGCGCAGCGTCATGACCGGTTTCAGGCGTCGCGTCGCGTCGCTGGCGACCTCCAGGGGATCGCTGCCGTACAGCATCACCCCTGGGCGCACCCAGGCACCATGCGCCTCGGGCCAGGCCAGGGTCGCCGGCGAGTTGGCCAGGCAGAGCGGCACGTCAAGACGCTGCGCCAGCTCTCGCATGCAGGCGAGCTGCTGGCGAAAATAGCCGTCATCGACGGCGTCGGCGGTGGCAAAGTGGCTCATCAGCTGCACCGCGGTGACATACTCTGGACTATCGATGAGGCGCTTCCAGACATCGATGGCCTCTTCTGGCGTGAATCCCAGGCGATGCATGCCGGAATCGACCTTGAGCCACACCGGGATCGGCCGGGCCGGGCGATGCAACAGCAAGGCCTTGACCTGCCACTCACTATGCACCGCCAGCCACAGGCCAAGCGCTTCGACACGGGCCAGCTCACCGGCCTCGAAGATACCCTCGAGCAGTACGATCGGCGCTTCGATATGGCCCTCTCTCAAGGCCTCGGCTTCCTCGATGCTGGCAACCGCAAAGGCAGGCGGCCTGACGCCGGCCGGCAGGGACTCCAGCGCCGCTGCACAGGCGACGCTGCCATGGCCGTAGGCGTCGGCCTTGATCACTGCCAGCGCCTGGCTGTGGGGTGCCAGCTCGCGAGCCAGGCAGTAATTGTGACGCAGGGCGTCAAGGTCGATATCGGCGACCAGGGGCCTTGCCATGAAAACCTCCTCACGAGAAGCAATGACGCCGAATTATCCTCTATATCATTACTATAATCACGAAAAGAACCACCGATTTATCGGTGGTTCTTTATAGTTAATTCTAAAATTCAACAAAATATCAGTTCATCTTAATGCTGATTAGCCATCATGCCAGTCAGCCTTCACGAAGGCGCCCGGGGACGCTCGCCAATATTCATGACCGGATTGTCATTGGCTTCGTCCGGCAGCTCCAGGGAGACACTCTCCTCATCGGAGAGCCAGGCATTGACGGCCTGGATCGAGTCCGCCCCGAGCAGCCCCGCCTGCAGCTGTAGCTGCAGCAGACCCAGCACATAGTCATAGCGGGCTTCGGCATGGTCGGCGATGGCATTGAACAGGCTCTGCTCGGCATTGAGCACGTCGACGATATTCCGCGTGCCCACCTCGTAACCCGTGCGCGTCGCCTCAAGGGCGCTCTGGTTGGACACGATCGCCTGGCGGCGCGCCTCGACGGTCTCCACATCGTTATTGACGCGGGTAAACAGCGAACGTACCTGCTGGATGGTGTCGCGGCGCTGTGCCTCGAAATCGTACTGGCTCACCTCCAGGGCAAAGCCGCTTTGGCGGATCTGTGCCTCGGTGGATCCGCCCGTATAGAGCGGTACGCTGGCACGGAGTCCGACCTGGCTCTCGGAGCTGTAATTCGTACCGGTACGGTCACTGTCCGACCAGCCATAGGTAGCGAAGGCGGAGACTACCGGACGCTGCCCCGCCCGGGAGATCTCGACCTGGCTCCTCGCCACGTCGATGCCCGCCTGTGCCATCAGCACCATGGGGCTGTTGTCCATGGCGAGCGTGACCCAGTCCTCGCGATCCCCCGGTTCGGGCGGCACGATGGGGATATCGTCGTCCAGGGCATCAATGCTGTCATAGCGGTGCCCGGTCAGCCGCTCCAGCGCCTCGAAGCTGACCTGCATGGCGCTTTCTGCCGCGATGCGCTGAGCGCGCGCCAGGTCGAAGGAGGCCTGGGCCTCATGCACGTCGGTAATGGCGATCAGCCCCACCTCGAAACGTTCACGGGCCTGCTCCAGTTGGCGACTGATGGCTGTCTCCTGCGCGCGACGAGCGCTCAGGATATCGTGGGCACGCAGGATCTCGAAGTAGGCATCAGCCACCGTGAAGAGCAACTGCTGTCGAGCAACATCCAGTGACACGGCATCGCGGTCGATCTCCCGCTCGGCCCGAGCGAGCTGGGCCTGTCGCGCTGGATCATAGAGCGCCTGCTCGGCGTCCAGGCTTACCCCGACGCTATTGATGGTGTCATCCTGGGGGGCGGATTCACCCGGCACATCGCCGCCAGGCTGGCCCTGCGGGGCCTGCTGGCCTTGGGTGGGGCTTGAATAGATACGTGAATGGCTGACGTTGCCCCCGACCGATATCTGCGGCAAGAGAGTGCCGCGCTGCACGTCCCGGGCGGCCTCGGTTGCAAGAAAACCGGCGCGAGCGGATGCGAGCTCGGCATCGTTTTCAAGGGCATCCTGGGCAATGGTCCAGAGGTCGGCGCCTTGCGCACTGCCGGCCATTGAAAGAGTGACAAACGTGGCAATCCAGCGCTTGCGAAAGCAACGTGATAAGGCTGGGCGAGACATGGTCGATGTTCCCTTAACGACAAGACGCGCCCGGAAAACCGCAAGGCGCGACGACGATGCGCCGTAGCGCACCCATGATACGAACTGGCCGGAACGGGCCGCCTGCCGGGCCAGCGGCCCATCCCGGAGCATAAGGGAAATGCTGAACAAATCGACGAGCGAGATGAAGCACAAGGCGCACGGAGCACAGGAACCGGAGCATATGGGTTATATGTGAGGATTCCGAGCACCGCGCAACGAAGTGATGCACTCGCACAGTCATTTGTGCAGTCTTTCCTAAGCGCTATTCGAAGATAGAGTCCATGGACAGGCCCTGCTTCTCCAGTACCCGACGCAGCTTCTTGAGCGCTTCAACCTGTATCTGGCGTACCCGCTCACGGGTCAGGCCGATTTCGTCCCCAACCTCTTCCAGCGTGGCGGCCTCATGCCCGCGCAGGCCGAAACGGCGGATCACCACCTCTGTCTGCTTTTCGGTCAGTTCCGCCAGCCAGTCGTCGACATGCTGCTTGACATCGACGTCCACCAGGGACGACTCGGGACCCTGCTCGTTGTCATCGGCAATGGTCTCGATCAGCGGCTTGTCGCTTTCGCCGCCCATCGGATAGTCCACTGACGAAACGCGCTCATTGAGCCCCATCATCTTCTTGACCGCCTCAACCGGCTTGTCGAGGTGTTCGGCGATCTCCTCGGCGGTGGCCTCGTGGTCGAGCTTCTGGGTCAGCTCGCGGGCCGCCCGAAGGTAGATATTGAGCTCCTTGACCACATGGATCGGCAGGCGAATGGTGCGCGTCTGGTTCATCAGCGCCCGCTCGATGGTCTGGCGAATCCACCATGTAGCATAAGTGGAGAAACGGAAGCCCCGCTCGGGATCGAATTTTTCAACGGCGCGAATGAGCCCAAGGTTCCCCTCCTCGATCAGGTCGAGCAGGGTCAGGCCTCGGTTGAGGTAGCGCCGGGCGATCTTGACCACCAGGCGAAGGTTGGACTCGATCATCCTCGATCGACCGGCGGGGTCGCCCTTCTGGGCAAGGCGGCCGTAATAGACCTCCTCTTCCGGTGTCAGCAGGGGGGAAAAACCAATTTCGTTGAGATAGATCTGAGTGGCATCGAGGCTGTGATGATAGTGCTTATCCTCACGGCTCAGCGCCTTTTCGAACGCCTCCTCTTCCCTGACTACACTCTCTTCACTGGCGCCAAGCTCCTGCTCGGCTTCAGCGACATCCTCTAGATTCACGTCCTGAAGGTCCCGTTCAAGCATGCTCATCGGTTGCTACCCCGTGGTTTCGTCCTGAGGTGCCGGTCTACACCTGACATCATCTTTCGGCACGCGTTGCGCTGTTATTATGTCATCACGCGGCGTCGCTGACGCCGCCATACTATCCGGCGGATGGCCCGAAGCGACGGTCTACCGCTCCGGCAGATAGTTCAGGGGGTCCTGAGGCTGGCCATCCTTGCGCACCTCAAAATGCAGCCTGACGCTCTCCGCATCACTATCACCCATGGTGGCGATGACCTCACCGGCCTCGACCACATCATTCTCGCGAACCCTGAGGCTGTCGTTGTGGGCGTAGGCGCTGAGGTATTGGTCATTATGCTTGAGCAGAATGAGGTTGCCATAGCCTCTCACTCCGCTGCCCGCGTAGACCACGATACCTGGGCCAGCTGCTCTGACAGGTTGCCCCTTTTGCCCGTCGATATCAATGCCTGCGGTGATACTTCCGCCTTCACCGAAACGCCCGATCAAGGCGCCATCGGCCGGCCATTGCCAGTCGACCTCTTGCACCGGCGTGTAGCTTCGACCTTCTCGCTCAGGCGGTTGTTCCGGTGCACCCGCCACCTCGGTTCCGGCATCCGGCTCGGCGGCTGGGGCTGGCTCGGGTTCCGGCGCCTCGACCACTTCCGGCTCTTGTGACGGCTCGGGTGTGGGCTCGGGCTGACGCTCCGGCTCAGGCTCGGGCTCGGCGGCCGGTGGTGCCGCGGCGATCTGGCCGGCGCTTTCCACCGCCGCCTGGCTCGGGCTCGGCTCTCCGCTTTCCAAAGGCTCGGCAGTCAGGCGCCGGCTGCGCTCGATGGCCTCGTCATCAGGCAGCAGCCAGTCGCTATCACCAACGTCGACAGTACCACCCAGGCCAGTGGCCGTGGCAACTTCCGTATCGCGCTGCTCGCGGGGTGCTTCGCTGGCAGGGCGCGCGGCTCCACTCTCGTCCAGCCGCAGCTGCTGGCCTGGCTCAATCCTGTAGGGCGGGCTGATCTGGTTGAGGCGCGCCAGATCGCGATAGTCCATGTCGTGTCGCCAGGCAATACCGTAGAGCGTATCGCCAGCCTCCACGGTGTATTGACTGACAGAAGCACGCTCGCGGCTCACGGAGAGATCGCGAACCTGGGGAGCGGAGTGCTCCTGCTGAGCGGCACAGCCGGTCATCGCCAGGGCGACGGCGGATACCAGTAATACCTTACGCATTGGAGCCATCCTCCTTGTCAGGCGAAGTTTGAGGGCCGGCCGCCACCTTCCCGGAGGCACTCACACGATGGTAGCCAGCCAGGGCCAGCACCAGCACGGCGCCGATCAGCATCGTGGCCAGCACCGGCAGCATCATCCCGGAGTCCCCGGTCAGGTTGGCGTAGTCACCGGGGGTCAGGTAGCGGTAGTCGAGGGGGATCATCTGGCCTTGCGGGCCGAGCTGGTAGCGCACCAGCTCACGCCAGGGCCAAAGCACCGGCAGCGAGCCGACGATGAAACCGATCAGCAGCTGCATCGTGGCGGTGCGATGGTGGTGCAGCAGCCACGACAGCAGGCGCGAAAAGCCGAACAGGCCGATCAGGCAGCCGACCGCGAAGATCGACAGCAACTCCAGGTCGAAACCGCGAATGCCTTCCATCACCGTGCCGTAGAGCCCCATGGTCAAGAGCAGGAAGCTGCCGGAGACCCCGGGCAGCAGCAGAGCGCTGATGGCGATGGCGCCACCCACTATCAGCATCAATGCCTCGCTGCCCAGCAGGGTGATGACCGGCATCAGCGAAGGCAGCGCATGGGCCAGCAACAGTCCAACGACGAGCGGCAGCAGATGCCACAGCTTCCAGTCGGCGGGGTGACGGCTGACCACGATGGCCGAGGCGGCAACCAGCCCGAAGAAGAAGCCATTGAGCAGCAGCGGGTGCTCTTCCATCAGCCACACCACCAGGTGGGCCACCGTGACCAGGCTGGCACCAATACCGAGCAGCAGCGGAATTGCAAACGCCAGGTTGAGGTGGGTGGCCAGGAGGGCAAGGCCGCCACGACGCCAGGCAGTGAAGGCACTGGGGCCAAACTGCTTGATGGTATGGATCAGCTCCTCGTAGATGCCGGTGACGAAGGCAATGGTGCCGCCGGATACCCCGGGAACCGCATCCGCGGCCCCCATGCCGGCGCCCTTGAGGAACACACTGAGTTGACGCTTCAACGAATCACTCCTTGCAGCAGCGGCACGAAACGAACTCTCTCGAGCCGCTTGACTTCTTGTCGGTTGCCGACGCGACGAACCCGGGTCAGCCATTGCTCTCCCCCGGCATCGGCCAGCGGCAGAATCATGACGCCGCCATCGGCGAGTTGGGACACCAGCACGTCCGGTAATTCCTGAGCACAGGCGGTCAGCAGTATGACATCGAAGGGCGCCGCTTCGGACCAGCCGTGCCCCCCGTCCGCCAGCCGCAATCGAACGTTGTATGCCTTGAGCAGACGTAGACGCTCCGCCGCTCGGTGATGCAAGGCATTGATTCGTTCGACGGACCAGAGTTCCGGTACCAGCCGTGCAAGAATCAACGTTTGGTAGCCGGAGCCGGTACCGATCTCCAGCACGCGCCGGGGCGACTCATTCAGCACCAGCTCGGTCATCCGCGCCACCATCCATGGCTGGGACAGCGTCTGGCCCAGACCGATGGGCAGCGAGGTGTCCTCGTAGGCCCGGTGTGACAGCGCCTCATCGAGAAACAGGTGGCGCGGCTCACTGGCCATGGCCGTGAGCACCCGCTCGTCCTCGATGCCCTGGTCGGCCAGACGTGCGACCATCCGGTCTCGGGTTCGCTGCGATGTCATGCCCACCCCGCGCAGCAGCTCGGGCAGTTGTTCAGGTGAATGCATCCAGCCAGCCTTGCACGTCTTCGATGGCCGCATGACGCGTCAGATCGGTCTGCAGCGGCGTGATCGACACATAGCCCGCCTCGACGGCGGCAAAGTCGGTATCCGGCCCATCATCGGCATTCCGGCCGACGGCTGCAATCCAGTAACGCAGCCGCCCACGTGGGTCGCGAACTTCCATGGGTCGCTCGGCGGGCCCGCGGTAGCCCATTCGGGTCACGCGAAAACCCTGAATTTCGTCCCAGGGAAGGTCCGGCACATTGACATTGAGCAGGCTGCGCGGCGGCAATGACAGCTGGTCCGCCGCCCCTACCAGGCTCGCCGCCACCCGGCCGGCGGTATTGAAGTGACGAGAGCCCACCAGCGACATGGCGATGGCCGGCATGCCCAGGTTGCGCCCCTCCATGGCCGCTGCCACGGTGCCGGAATAAAGCACGTCATCACCCAGGTTGCCACCATGATTGATCCCCGCGATCACCAGGTCGGGCTTCTCGTCCCACAGGGCGTTGACGCCTAGATAAACGCAGTCTGCCGGCGTCCCGTCCACGCAGTGAAAGCCGTTGTCCAGCGCCGTCAGCGACAGCGGCCGGTTCAACGTCAGGGAGTTGCTGGCACCGCTGCGGTCGCGGTCGGGCGCCACCACCCGCAGGCGGGCGTGTGCGTCCAGCGCGTCATACAGGGCACGCAGTCCCGGGGCATGTACCCCGTCGTCGTTGGATAGCAAGAGTCTGCGCATCGGTATGGTCTCTTCTCCCCCAGAGGGTTCAGTTTCCGTTCAGGTCAACGCCGGTGTCGCACCCAATGTCGGGTGCTCGATCAGCTCGCGCAGCACCGCCGTGGCAAAACTGCCACGGGGCAGGATGAAATCGAACCGCAGGCACGCCGGTTCGCGACCCAGGCGGGGCTCTCCCAGGCGCATGCGCAGGGGCCGTCGGGCCAGCTTCACCCCGGCGCGCTCCAGGCCATCGCAGAGCGGCCCATGGCGCTCGCGCAGGCGCTGCTCGTACCCCGCCGCGCTGCCCGCCGTGGCCGACGAGCCGACGCCCCAGAGCACCCCGCTTGGGTGCAGGTCGAGTCGGGCGGCTCGCTCGGCCAGCTCAGCATCGACGGTGTCGACAACGAACTGGCTGGCAGTACCATCGAGCATCGCCACCTCCCCCGGCAGCAACCGGTCCCAGTTGCCATCCCCCTGGCGCATGGCCAGCAGCTCGTTGAACAGATAGCTGCGAGCGGTGGAGAGCATCATGCCCTCCCGATCGTCCCGCTTGCGCCAGCCGCGGGCCAGCACCGCCCGCGCTCGCGCCAGGTTGCGGCCGTCGGGGCCGAAGCGCTGCGGGCCAAAGCCGTTGGGCACGCCATGGCGGCACAGCCACTCCCAGCGCGCCTCCAGCCCGGGCGCCTGAACCGCCTCCCCGGTGATGACCAGCGAGAAGCGGTTTCCGCGGTGAACGCCACGCTTGAGCTTGCGGGGATGGCGCACCTGCTCCAGCACCTGCACGCCGTGGCTCGCCAGGCGCTCGGCCAGGTCACCGGGGCCCTCGCGGCCCGGCAGATGCACCGACAGCCACTGCCGGGTCACGGCGATGCGATCCTTCATGCCGGAATAGCCCACGGCGCGCTGCGTCACCTCGCAGGCGCGAGCCAGATGGCGCACCACCTCCAGGGTGGTAAGCCCCCGCTTCTCTACCCAGAGCCAGAGGTGCTCACCCTGCCCCTCCGGGGCGAAGTCGAGGATCTCCTCGACGACGAAATCCTCCGGGGTGTCGCGATAGTCACCGGCCGGCGGCGGGCCAAATTCGGCATCCAGCACCCGCGGCCAGGGATCGGCCGTCCCGGTCGGGGTCATCGTGAGGCTCCCGCTGTCGCTGCCTGGTCATCACGGGCAAGCAATAGCACCACCGCCTCGGCGGCAATGCCCTCGCCACGACCCGTGAAGCCCAGCCGCTCCGAGGTAGTGGCCTTGACGTTGACCGAGCCCGGATCGAGGGCAAGGTCGGCGGCAATACAGGCCACCATGGCGGCGATGTGCGGCGCCAGCCTGGGCGCCTGGGCGATGACCGTGGCATCCACGTTGCCGACCCGGTAGCCGGCAGCAGAGACCAGGCCATGCACGTGTCGCAACAGGACACGGCTGTCGGCGCCCGCCCAGGCCTCATCGGTATCGGGAAAGTGGCGGCCGATATCACCCAGGGCGCAGGCGCCAAGCAGGGCATCGCAGACGGCATGCAGCAGCACGTCGCCGTCGGAGTGGGCGACGAAGCCCTGTCCAAAGGGAATGGCGGTGCCACCAATCATCAGGTGATCGCCTTCGCCAAAGCGATGCACATCGAATCCATGACCGATTCTGACCATCTAGCGCTTCTCCCTGCAAGACGCCGTAGCGTTTACCGAACCCTCGGCATGCTGGGCCGAAAGAATCCGTGCCGCCAGCCCCAGGTCTTCCGGATGGGTGATCTTGAGATTGTCCCGCCGACCGGCCACCAGGCGTGGCGCCAGACCCAGGGCCTCCACGGCGGAAGCCTCGTCGGTCACGGCCAGCCCCTGCCGCCGGGCCGTCGCCAGGGCCCGGCACAGCAGTCCGTAGCGAAAGCCCTGAGGGGTCATGGCATGCCACAGCCCCTGTCGCAACTCGGTGGCAGCCACCCGTCCTGCGCCATCGTCACGCTTCATGGTGTCGGCTACCGGGGCGGCAAGCAGTCCCCCTACGGCATCGTGACGCAGTTCTTCGTAGAGTCGCACCAGGTCATCGACGGAGACACATGGCCTGGCCACGTCATGCACCAGAACCATTTCGTTGTCGCCCGCCCTACCGGCCAGCGCTGCCAGGGCGTGGGCCACGGAGTCGGCCCGCTCGGCTCCGCCATCAACCCGCTGCCAGTCGGCGAAGGGTACCCAGGCCGGGTCGAACAGGGCATCGTCCGGGTCGAGGCAGAGACACAGCCGCGCCGTGGGAAAGGCCTGGTGCAGACGCGACAGGGTATGAGCCATCACCGGCTTGCCCGCCAGGGTCAGGTACTGCTTGGGCCGCTGGGCGCCCATCCGCCGCCCCTGCCCCGCGGCAGGCACCACCAGCCAGAGCGCTTCACTCATCGGCAGCGCCTCCGGAAGCGGAGGAGGGCTGGCGAACCAGGCCGGCGTTCGCCTCCAACAGGCTGCCCTCGATCACCACGCCCGGAACCCAGTAGAAGTGCTCGTCGGTACGCACCATGCCGATATCGCTGCGGGCCCGCTCCTCGATGGCGTCCAGCCCGGTCTTGAGGTCGACCACTTCGGCGCCGAGACGCGCATTGCGATCGCGCAACGGCTTGTTGTCGGCATCCAGCGCGGCGACCCGCTCGCGGATCTCGCGCAACTCCTGCACCCCGCTGTCGCCGAACCACAGCCGGTATTGCAGCAGCGCCAGCATCACTAGCAGGGCGATGGCGAGCCACCTGAGCATCGGGGTCCTTCCTCACTGATTCGAAACGGTCGCCATTATGCCACCTTCGTCCCGCCGGCTCACGCCCTGAACGGTAGTGCCTGCTCAGCGATCCGACTGTAGGCCGCCACATGGCGCTGCTCCTCGTCACAGAATCGCGCCACGGCCGCACGCAGCCCCGGATCGGCCAGATAGTGCAGCGAGCGCAACCGATGCGGTGCGAAGCCGCGGCTCAGCTTGTGCTCGCCCTGTGTGCCGGGGTCGAAGCGGGTCAGGCCCCGGGCCAGACAGTGCTCGATACCCTGGTAGTAGCAGGCCTCGAAATGCAGCGAGTCGGCCACCACCTCACTGCCCCAGTAGCGTCCGTAAAGTGTCCGGCTACCCTGCAGGCAGAGCGCCGCAGCCACCGGCCTGCCTTCCAGGCGCGCCTGAACCAGCACCAGCGCCTCGGGCAGCGTACGGTGAAGCCGCTGAAAGAAGTCGAGATTCAGATAGCCATGGCGGCCGCGCTCCAGATAGGTGATCTCGTAACAGCGGTAGAAGTGCGCCAGGTCCTCCGCGCCGATCGCCTCGCCCTGCAGGCGGTGCAGAGTCAGCCCCTGCTCGGCGACCAGGCGTCGCTCGCGGCGGATCGCCTTGCGCCGCTTCGAGGTCATGGCCGCCAGAAAGCCGGCAAAGTCCCCGTAGCCCCGGTCCTGCCACTGGAACTGGACCCCGTGGCGGACCACCAGCGCCGGCCTGGCCGCCAGCCAGCCGTCCACCTCGTCCCGCTCGGCAAACAGCAGGTGCCAGCTCGACAGCGAGCCGCCCTCCCAGGCGCTGGCGAGCAGGTTCCGAGCCGCCAGCGGGTCGACACCTTCCGCCAGCGCCAGCCGCGGGCCCGGCGCCGGCGTGAAGGGAATCGCCGTCAGCCCCTTGGGGTAGTAGCGTCCGCCGGCGCGTTCCCAGGCATCGGCCCAGTTCCAGTCGAAGACATACTCGCCGTAGGAGTGATACTTGTGGTAATACGGCATGGCCCCGACCAGTGCCTCGCCCTGCCACAGCGTCAGGTGGCGCGGCTCCCAGCCCGTGGCGGCTCCCACCGAGCCGCTGGCCTCCAGAGCATGGAGGAATTCATGGCGCAGGAAGGGATGGTCGTGGCCAACCAGGGCATTCCACGCATCGGCTGTCACTGCCTCGATGGCGGGGAGCTTTTTCAGGACGAGCTCGGACATGCGACTCCTGCTTTTTCGGTGAAGACCGATACCGCCGGCTGACAAGCGACCGGCAAACCGCCTACATTGTGCCCAGACCCACCCGCTCCTTCCATCACCCTCATACAGGGAGACGCGAATGGCCGACGCCAGCCAGCTGTCGGCGCACCTCGACGCGCAGCGCCAGGCCTTCGATGCCGAGCGCTACCCGACCCTCGCCGTGCGCCGCGACCGCCTGAGACGACTGGGCGACATGACCCGGGAGCATCGTCAGGACATCATCAAGGCGATTCGCCAGGACTTCGGCTATCGCCCCGAGGCCGAGACCCGGCTGCTGGACATCGCCCGGGTGCTTCAGGCCGTGCGCCATGCCCGCCGACACCTCAAACGCTGGATGCGGCCCAGCCGGGCGGCCGTGCCCTGGCGGCTGTGGCCGGCCCGCGTGCGCGTCCATCGGCAGCCTCTGGGCACGGTGGGCATCATCGCCCCCAGCCACTCGCCCTGGAGCCTGGCCCTGCTGCCCGCGGTGGATGCCCTGGCGGCCGGCAACCGGGTGCTGATCAAGCCCAGCGAAAGGTCGCCGACGACCAGTGCCCTGATGGCACGGCTGGCCGAACACTACTTCTCCCCACAGGAACTCAAGGTCATCACCGGCGACGCAGGCACGGGTCGGGCCTTCGCCGCCCTGCCCTTCGACCACCTGCTGTTCACCGGCGACGACCGGGCCGGGCGGGAGGTCGCCCTGGCCGCCGCCGCCAACCTCACCCCGGTCACGCTGGAGCTGGGCGGCAAGACCCCGGTCATCATCGGCGCCGATGCCGACCTGGAGCAGGCGGCCGAGCGCCTCGCCTTCGGCAAGTGGTTGAATGCCGGTCAGACCCGCCTCGCCCCAGACTATGTGCTGGTGCATGAGCCGCATCTGACCGCCTTCGTGGCGGCCCTGACCCAAGTGGTGAAGCGCTTTCACCCCAGCGGCCCGGCCGGCGACGACTACAGCGCCATCGTCGGTGAGTCGCACCGCGAGCGACTCGACGCCATGCTGGAAGAAGCACGGGATCACGGCTGCAGGGTGATCCCGCTGGGCGAGACGCTCGAACTCAGCCGGGGCGCCAAGCTGCCACCGACACTGGTGATCGACCCGCATGGCGAGTTGGCCATCATGCGTGAGGAGATTTTCGGCCCCTGGCTGCCGATCATCGGCATCGGCGACCTGGATCACGCCCTGGCCTTCGTTCACGAACGGCCTCGCCCCCTGGCGCTCTACGCCTTTACCAACGACCCCGAGCAGCGCAGACGCATTCTCGAGGAATCCCACTCCGGCGGCGTCGTCTTCAACGATACGCTCTGGCATAACGCCGTCCCCAACCTGCCGTTCGGCGGCGTGGGCGGGAGCGGCATGGGCGGGTACCAGGGGGAGGCCGGTTTCCTGCGCTTCAGCCACCAGCGCAGCGTCTTCCTTCAGGCCAGGCGCAGCAGCGTGAGGCTGCTCAACCCGCCCTACCGGCACTGGCTCTACCGGCTGATGGGGTTTTGAGAAAAAATACGTAATAAAACTACATAGCAGCCGAAAGGCACGTATCATGACGGGAAAAAGTGCGCGATAATTTGTAAACTTACCGCAAACACCACTCAACGATGCGAGGTACCCCATGGCTCGCCCATCCGCAGCTCTTCACTCAACCGTCCACCAGGTTACCGAGCGCATTCGCAAGCGCTCACAGGAGCGGCGCAAGCTCTACGAAGCCCACATGGCGGCCCAGCACAGCCAGGGCGTACATCGTGGCGAGCTCTCCTGCGGCAACCTGGCTCACGGCTTCGCCGGCTGCGATGTCGCCACCGACAAGGACCGGCTCAAGCTGACGAACAGCGCCAACCTGGGCATCGTTTCGTCTTACAACGACATGCTTTCCGCCCACCAGCCCTTCGAGGACTACCCCGCCGCCATCAAGGAGGCGGCACGCGGGATGGGGTCCACGGCGCAGTTTGCCGGCGGGGTACCGGCGATGTGCGATGGCGTGACCCAGGGGCAGCCGGGCATGGAGCTGTCGCTCTTCTCCCGCGACGTGATCGCCATGGCCACCGCCGTGGCGCTTTCCCACAACATGTTCGACGCCGTGCTCTATCTGGGGATCTGCGACAAGATCGTACCCGGCCTGTTCATCGGCGCGGCCCGCTTCGGCCACCTGCCGGCGGTGTTCGTGCCCGGTGGCCCCATGACCAGTGGCCTGCCCAATAACGAGAAGGCGCGCATCAGGCAGCTCTATGCCGAGGGCAAGGTGGGTCGTGACGAGCTGCTGGAGGCAGAGTCCCAGTCCTATCACAGCCCCGGCACCTGTACCTTCTACGGCACCGCCAACTCCAACCAGCTGATGATGGAGATGATGGGCCTGCACCTGCCCGGCGCCTCCTTCGTCAACCCCGGCACCCCGCTGCGTGACGCCCTGACCCGCTACGCCACGGAGCAGGCGATTCGCAACACCGAGCAGAGCGGCGACTACCGCCCGTTCTACCGCCAGATCGACGAACGCGCCATCGTCAATGCCATGGTCGGCCTGCTCGCCTCGGGGGGCTCCACCAACCACACCCTGCACCTGGTGGCCATGGCCGGCGCGGCGGGCATCACCATCGACTGGGACGACTTCACCGAGCTCTCGGCAGTAGTGCCCAGCATGACCCGCATCTATCCCAACGGCCAGGCCGACGTGAATCACTTCCAGGCCGCCGGCGGGATGAGCCTGCTGATTCGCGAGCTGCTCAATGCCGGCCTCATTCATGGCGACATTCCCACGGTGTTCGGCACCGACCTGCACGCCTATACCCAGGAACCCTTCCTCGAGGAGGGCAAGCTGGTGTGGCGCGAAGGCCCCACGGAGAGCCACGACCGCGATGTGCTGCGTCCGGTGGCAGCTCCCTTCTCCCCCACCGGCGGCCTCACGGTGCTCGACGGCAATCTCGGCCGCGGCGTGATCAAGATCTCGGCGGTCAAGCAGGAGCACCGCGTCATCGAGGCGCCGGTCAAGCTGTTCGACGACCAGAATCAGGTGAAGGCGGCGTTCGAGTCGGGGGAGCTCGACCGCGACGTGGTGGTGGTGGTTCGCTTCCAGGGTCCCAAGGCCAACGGCATGCCGGAGCTACACAAGCTCACCCCCTTCCTGGGCGTGCTCCAGGATCGCGGCTATCGGGTCGCACTGGTCACCGACGGCCGCATGTCGGGCGCGTCCGGCAAGGTGCCGGCTGCCATCCATGTGACCCCCGAGGCGGTCGATCGCGGTCCCCTGGCCAAGCTTCGCGACGGTGACGTGGTGCGCCTGGATGCCGACAGCGGCGAGCTGCGCGTGCTGGTCGATGCCGCCGAGTTCAACGGCCGCCCCTTCGCCGACATCAACCTGGAACATAGCCACTTCGGCATGGGCCGCGAGCTGTTCGGCGGTTTCCGCCACCTGGCCGCCAAGGCCGAAGAGGGAGCCGGTGTGTTCGGCGGCTTCGAGGCGGAGGTACTGGCACGGCAGCTCGAGACGATCCAGCAGGAGGATCAATGACCCGACCGGCGCTGATCGGAGACATCGGTGGCACCAACGCGCGCTTCGCGCTGGTGGCGCCGGGGGCCTTCGAGCCCTATGACATTCAGACCCTGCCCTGCGCCGACTATCCCGGCGTGGTGGAAGCCGTGCGCGACTACCTGGCGAAGGTCGAGCAGAACGGGACCCAGGCACCGGAAGAGGCCTGCCTTGCCTTCGCCTGCCCCATTGATGGCGACCGGGTCCGCATGACCAACAATCACTGGTCCTTTTCCCGGCGCGAGGCCCAGGCGTCACTCGGGCTGACGCGACTGAAGGTGATCAACGACTTCACCGCCCAGGCGTTGGGCGTGCCCCACCTGGGGCCCGAGGACCTGGTCGAAGTCCAGCCGGGAGAGGCCCGCGAGCACAGCGTCCAGCTGGTGATCGGCCCCGGCACCGGCCTGGGCGTGGCCGGCATCTTCCCGGGACGCCGCGCCTGGATACCGCTGCCCACCGAGGGCGGCCACTTCACCTTCGCTCCCACCGACGAACGCGAGCAGAACCTGCTGCGGCACTTTCGCAACCGCTATGGGCGGGTCTCGGTGGAACGCATCCTTTGCGGCCAGGGGCTGCTCGACCTCTACCTGGCCCACTGCTCGCTGAAGGGGGCGCCACCACGCCACGCCACGCCTGCCGAAGTGACCGAGGCCGCTTCGCACGGAGACGCCATCGCGCGTGATACGCTACTGCGTTTCCTGAAGATCCTCGGCGACATCAGTGGCGATGCGGCCCTGGTCATGGGCGCTCGCGGCGGGGTCTATCTCTGCGGCGGTATTCTGCCGAGGCTGCTCGACTGGCTGCCCCAGAGCCGTTTCGTGGAAGCCTTCACCGCCAAGGGACGCATGAGCGACTACACTCGCGCCATCCCGGTTCACGTGGTCACCGCCCCCTGGCCGGGACTGCTGGGCGCCGCCGAGGCCCTGCACAACGAAGAAGTGGAATGATCTGAAACAAGGAGAGCGAATGATCCCGTCACGCCTGCGAGCCCTGCTCGACGAGACCGATGGCCAGCGTCAGTGCGAATGGGCCGGCCGCCCCGTGTGGCTGGCTCGCGAAAGCTGGGGCGAACTTGCCGTCTGCCTGCAGGGCGCCCAGGTGCTTCACTTTCTGCCTTACGCGCCCGAAGCCGCGCGCACGTCCAGCGCGTCCGACGACACGCGAGCTGACACCGACGCTGCCAGCCCGGTCGAGCAGGAAGAGGCGCTGGTGCCCGGCGGCTGGCTGTGGGTGACGCCGAGGCCGCAGCCGCTGCCTGGCGCCATTCGCGGCGGCATCCCGCTGTGCTGGCCCTGGTTTGCCGATGACAGGGGCGCCGA
The DNA here is from genome assembly GCF_019915905.1 of Halomonas sp. ANAO-440. Taxonomy (NCBI): domain Bacteria; kingdom Pseudomonadati; phylum Pseudomonadota; class Gammaproteobacteria; order Oceanospirillales; family Halomonadaceae; genus Halomonas; species Halomonas sp. ANAO-440. Next base: position 75,957 of record NZ_JAHXBV010000004.1, read on the forward strand.
CGAGACACCGGACCGGTCGGGGCCCTTCCACGGCCCGGCGCGCAAGGCCAATTGGCGGCTGGACGCAGTGGATGAACATGAAGAGGGCATCGAGCTGCACCTCTCTCCCACCGAGCCCCTGCATACCCAATTGGCCCCCCGTGCGGTGATACAGGCCAACGCCCGCCGCCTGCACGTGGAGTTGATCACCGAGCATGTCGGCGAAACCCCGGTCAAGCTGAGCGGCGCCCTGCATACTTACCTCGCCGTGACCGACAGCTTCGCCTGTCGCCTGGAGGGGCTGGCCGGGGCCCGCTATCTGGACAAGCTGTCCGGCTTCGCCGAGCGCGATCAGCAGGGCGAACTCGCCGTGCGTGGCGGCCTCGACCGCATCTACCACACCAATGCCGAGCTGACTCTCGACGATGGCAACCGGCGCCTGCGGGTCGCCCGCCAGGGCAGCGACTCCGCTGTGGTCTGGCATCCGGGCGAGGCGCCACCCGACGATACCCCGGCCGGTGCCTCGTACCGCTTCCTCTGCGTGGAATCGGCCAATACCCGCCTGGACCCGGTGTGGCTGGTACCCGGTGCCCAGCACCTGCTGGGAACCACAATCTCTCTGGCGAAGCCGGATACGGCCTGAGGCTTTCGCTTGCTCCAACAGCCAACGAGGATACCTTCATGACCCCCGTGATCGCCTTCGGCGAGGCCCTCGTCGACATGCTCTCCAGCCGCCTCGGCGACGCCACCGAGGGCCCCGAGACCTTCACACCCTATGCCGGCGGCGCCCCGGCCAACGTAGCCGTGGCCTGCGCCCGACTGGGGGTTCCGAGCCGTTTTCTCGGCATGCTGGGTGATGACTACTTTGGCGATTTCATCGCCGCGGAGCTTGCGTCCCACGGTGTCGACCTCTCGGGCACGGCACGTACCCGCGAGGCGCGCACGGCACTGGCCTTCGTCTCCCGCGACGCGGCGGGCGAGCGCACCTTCGACTTCTACCGGCCGCCGGCCGCCGATCTGCTGTATCGGCTCGAACACCTGCCGGCAGGGATCTTCGCCCACCCCGCCATCGTGCACTTCTGTACCAACAGCCTGACCGAATCCGAGATTGGCGAGACCACCCTGGCCATGGCCGACATGGCCAATCGTGCCGGCTGCCTGGTCAGCGTGGACGCCAACCTCCGGCACAACCTCTGGGAGAGCGGTGTCGCCGACATCACCCTGACCACCCGCCTGCTCGACCAGGCCGGGCTGGTCAAGCTCTCAACCGATGAACTCGACTATCTGCGTGGCGACCACCCGGTGGAAGCCTGGCTGGCCGAGCGGCTTGCCACCGGCGTGAAGCTGATCGTGATCACCGATGGAGCGGGCCCGGTGCGAACACTGGGCGTTGGCAGAGACTTCCGGATCACGCCACCCAAAGTGCAGGCCGTGGATACCACCGCCGGCGGTGATGCCTTCATCGGCGGCCTGCTGGCGGAACTGGCCGAGCGGGGTATCGAAGGTGACTGGCACCAGGATGACGCCTTCCTCGAACGAGCCGTCAAGATTGCCTGTCACTGTGGCGCCCATGCGGTCACCCGCCCCGGCGCCTATGCCGCGCTGCCGACCCGTGAGGACCTGGCCATGCTGCGTGGCTGACGCTGTTTAAGCTATCGTCGTCATAGCAGAAAATAGCTATACAAAAATGATCATTAACGGTACAAAAGCTGTACATAACGTAAAATCGTTGCGCTTATGTACAACTTTACTGTGAGATCATGAATGCGACAGAACGGCCCGGTAACCCAGTCGGAGTATCTTCTTCAAGACGATGATGTCCTCATCTCCAAGACCGATACACGCAGCATCATCACTTATGCCAATCAGCGCTTCATCGACGTCAGCGGTTATGACTACGAGGAATTGCATGGAGCCCCACACAACCTGGTGCGTCATCCAGACATGCCACCCAGCGTCTTCGCCGACATGTGGCATGATCTTCAGACAGGAGAGTTCTGGTCCGGCCTGGTCAAGAACCGGCGCAAGAACGGAGATCACTACTGGGTCAGAGCCAACGTGGTTCCCATCCGCGAAAACGGTGAACTCAAGGGCTTTGCCTCCATACGTGTCAAGCCGAGTGCCGCAGAAACCACTCATGCCGAAGCGGTCTATCGTGACATCCGTGAAAACGGCGGACGCTACGCGGTCAAGCACGGACGCCCTTATCGGCGCGGTGCCCTGCATGCGGTGAAGCGCATCGATTGGCGCAGCCTCTCCACACGAAGCTTGTTCGCTAGCCTCGCCATCGCCGTGCTGCCTGCCGCCCTGGGTATGACCGCCTGGAGCGCCATGACACCTTCGGCATCACTAATTGACGAAGGGGTGCTCGCCTCAGGGGTTCTCGGCGGCATTCTGCTGGCTTGGCTGAACTGGAAAGGCAACGCCAGGATGCGCCGCTTGCTCCACCAGGCCCACGACTTTTCATTGCAGGTCGCGGCCGGCAACCTCAAGGCTGATCTGCCTGTCCAGCGCCATGATGAGCTGGGCCGCATGCTCGGCTCGCTGGCCTTCATGCGCCAGTCCCTGGGAGCACTGATCGGCGACCTGGAACGCCGCATCGGCGTGGTCGAGCCTGCGGTCACGGACCTTGTGCGAAACAACGACGCCATGGCCAGCCGGCTCGAGCAACAGGCATCGGCGGTACAGGAAACCGCCGCCAGCGCCGAGCAGATCACCGCCACGGTAAGCCAGAGTGCGGAGCATGCCCATCAAGCCGGTGAGGTGACTTTCGGCAGCGTAACAACGGTTGACCAAGCCGCCGAGGTGATGCAGAGACTGGCAACGTCGATGCAGGAGATCACTCGCCAGGCCGATAACATGGCCAGTATCGTCGGCACCATCGACAGCATCGCTTTTCAGACCAATATCCTGGCCCTCAACGCCTCGGTGGAAGCCGCCCGTGCCGGGGAACATGGGCGAGGCTTTGCCGTTGTCGCGCAAGAAGTCCGCAAGCTGGCCAGTGAATCAGCAGGCGCTGCTCATCGTGTGCAAGACTTGATCAACACGGCGCGAAAAGAAATCGAGGCGGGCCGGTCACATGCCGGAGAAGCGGAAGATACCATGACGGCGATCAAGGCAGCCAGCCACCGCGTCAACGGGTTGATGCAGGAAATCAGTGCCGCCGCCGCAGAGCAGAGCCAAGGTATCGAGCAGATCAGCCAGGCCATCGGCGAGATAGACCAGGCAACCCAGACCAGCGCCGACAGCATGCAAAGTTATCAGGCTGCAACGGCTTCCCTCGAGAGAGAAGTCAGCGCACTGGCCCACAGCGCCGGCGCCTTCAGCGGTAGCGATATCCGGCAAAATACTAAAATGACAGCCCATCCTGTACATGAACGCAGCGTGAGCCACCTGCCCCCCAAAGCGGTGGCCAGTCGCCCACCTATCGAAAGGGAGTGGGAAACTTTCTGAACAGGGCAAGTTGAGAGAAAAAAACCCGGCCCTCTTGGGCCGGGTATAAAGACAGCACCGCTGTCGAGAGAGCACTGCTGAGAGAGCACAACGAACCCGTTTCGGTGGATCAGTGGTGGAAGCGTTCGGCGGCTTCACGGGCCAGAGAGCGGATGGCATCCCAGTCCTCGGCATCGATCAGCGACTTGGGCGTCAGCCAGGAGCCGCCGACGCACATCACGTTCTTCAAGGCCAGGTAATCCTCGGCGTTGTTGACGCCGATCCCTCCCGTAGGACAGAACCGCGCTTCGGGAATCGGGCCGGCGAAGGACTTGAGCGCCTTGACACCCCCACTGGCTTCCGCGGGGAAGAACTTGAAACGGCGGTATCCGTACTGCCAGCCAGTCATCAGTTCGGACACGGTGGCAACGCCGGGCAGCATGGGAACCGGGCTGGTCACGCCGTAGCGGTAGAGCGCCTCGGTGGTCCCCGGGGTCACTACGAAATCTGCGCCAGCCTGCTCGGCCTGACGATATTGCGCCGGGGTCAGCACGGTACCGACACCGATACTTGCCTGGGGCAGCGCCTCGCGCAGACGCCGGATCGCCTCCAGAGCACAGTCGGTGCGCAGCGTCACCTCCAAGACGGTCAAGCCGCCCTCCACCAGGGCACGCCCGAGGGGAATAGCATCTTCCAGTCGCTCGATAGAGAGCACCGGAATGACCTCCGCCTTGAGGCATATGCTGTCGAGCTCGGTGGTTCGGGTGGAGGGAAGCTGTTTCTCGATGGTCATAAGCAAGACTCCAGAAGCATTCAGGGGGCCCAGTAAACGGCCAGCGGACAGGACAGAAAGGCACGAATGGGAAGTTCGCGAAGGTCGTCGCCGCCCAGCGCACGTGCCAAAACGCTGCGCTTGTCGCCCCCTGTAATGTGCAGGACATGACGGCGGGCCTGGTGCAGCCGATCGGCGCTGAGGGTAATGCGCGCCTGGGGCTGGCTCGGTGAGCGCACCGCGACAACGGGCTCCGCAGTAGAGAGTGCCAGCTCCAGCTCACGGCTATCGGGAAACAGCGATGCCGTATGGCCATCTCCGCCCATGCCTAGCACTACCAGGCTCGCCGGCCAGCTCAACGCTTCGATACGCCGGGCCACCGCCTCGACGCCTTGCTCCGGCGTCTCGTCATCGGTGGTCAGTGAAATGAAATTGGCCGCGGAGGCTGGCCCTACCAGTAGATATTCCCTTACCAGACGAGCATTGCTCGCTTCGGCGTCCACGGGAACCCAGCGTTCATCGGCCAGAGTCACGTCGATGCGCGCCCAGGGAAGGTCCCGCGAGGCCATGGCCTGGAAGAAAGGCACCGGCGTCGACCCGCCAGAGACTACCAGCAGGACACGCTCCTGCTGGGCCAGATCCTGCCTCAAGGCCTCAGCCGTTGCTTCGGCAAGCTGCTCGGCGAGTTGATCACGGGGTTTGGCATCCGAAATCGGCATGTCAGTAGTCCTCATACCAGCTGCGTCCATCCTGAGTGATCATGGCAATGGAAGCCACCGGCCCCCAGGAGCCTGCAGGGTAGCGCCTGGGGGGATCGCCCAGAGCCTTCCACGCCGCAATCAGGCTATCGCACCAGTGCCAGGCGTGCTCGACTTCATCACGCCGCACGAAGAGGTACTGTTGTCCCTTCATCACCTCGAGCAGCAGTCGCTCATAGGCATCAGGGATGCGCGTCTTGGGAAAGGCGCTGCCGAAATCCAGGTGCAGCGGCCCCCGACGCAGCCGCATACCCTTGTCCAGGCCGCTATCTTTGGTCAGCACTTCCAGGGCGATACCCTCGTCGGGCTGCAGCCGGATGACAAGCTTGTTGGCGGCCAGGTTGCGCTGGTCAGGATCGAAGATATAGTGCGGCTGCTGGCGAAAGTGTATGACGATCTGGGACAGCTTCTCCGGCATGCGCTTGCCGGTACGCAGGTAGAAGGGCACGCCGGCCCAGCGCCAGTTGGCGACGCCCGTCTTCATCGCCACGAATGTCTCGGTCTCACTCTCGCGGTTGGCACCCTCTTCCTCCAGATACCCGGGCAAACTCTGGCCCTCGATGGAACCCGCGATGTACTGGCCACGCACCACGTCGCGCCCCAGGGAATTCTCGCTAAAAGGCTCCAGCGCCTTGAGCACCTTGACCTTTTCATCGCGGATAGCATCGGCGTCCAGGTTGGCCGGTGGGTCCATGGCAATCAGGCAGACCAGTTGCAACAGGTGGTTCTGCACCATGTCGCGCAGTTGCCCCGCCTTGTCGAAATAGCCCCAGCGGCCTTCGATGCCGACTTGTTCAGCCACGGTTATCTCGACGTGCGAAACATGATTCTGATTCCACTGGGTGCCGAACAGGGGATTGGCGAAGCGCAGGGCAATCAGGTTCTGAACCGTCTCCTTGCCCAGGTAGTGATCGATGCGATAGATACGCGACTCGGGAAACACAGAACCGATGGCATCGTTGATCTCGCAGGAGGTCTCGTAGTCGTAGCCAATCGGCTTTTCAACCACCACCCGTGACAGCTCATCGAGGCTACCACTGCCCTGCAGGTGCTGGCAGATATCTCCATAGAGGCTGGCCGGCACCGCCAGATACACCACCAGTGGACATATCGTGGTCTCGTGACGCACGGCCGTTCGCCACTCGGCGATGGCCTGATAGCCTTCGGCAGTCCCGAAATCCAGGTGTAGATAGTCTAGTCGCGCCGTGAAGCGCTTGAGTGCGTCGCGATCCAGTTCGCTGCTCTTGACATGCTCCTGCAAGGCCTCGGTGACTCGCTTGCGGAAGTCGTCGATCTTGAGTTGCTGGCGTGCCAACCCGAGAATGCGAGTGTCCTCGTGCAGCAGGCCTTCCCGATCCAGATGGTAGAGCGCGGGGTAGAGCTTACGCAGCGACAGGTCGCCCAAGGCACCGAAGAGTGCCAGGTCGATAACCGCCCGGCTGTCTTCTTCCAGCCGCTTATGTGAGTTCATGCATGCCCCCATCTGGTTAACTTACTAAAAAAATACGTCATGGAAGCACCTTTCAGCAAGTTTATTCTGTAATATTACTATAAAAAAGAGTTCGGCAGCGCTTCCGTTCGCGCCCTAACGAGGGTTCGCGCTAGGATAGCAACTCGCATGTTGTAAAATCACCACATCACCACATCACCACAACTGCCTGGCGCACTGCGCCATGTCGTCACGGAGAGCCCGATCCATCATGGCAAATCACGACCTGCTCCAGCGTATTCGCCAACGCCTCGAAGAGTTGAATCGCTCCGAGCGCAAGGTCGCAGACGTCATTCTAGCGGACCCGACCCGGGCTACCGGCTTGAGTATCGCCAGCCTGGCGCAGGCGGCCTCGGTCAGCGAACCCACCGTCAACCGGTTCTGTCGCAGCTTCGATGCCAAGGGCTATCCGGACTTCAAGATCAAGCTAGCCCAGAGCCTGGCAGGGGGCACGCCCTATGTCAGCCAGGCGGTGGAGCCTGGCGACGCCGCAACTGAGTACACGAGCAAGATATTTGGCGCCACGATTGCCGCACTGGACGAAGCCAGCCGCGAACTGGACCCCGCACGCATCGAGCGGGTAGTGGATTATCTGATCCAGGCCAAGCAGATCCACTTCTTCGGCCTAGGCGCGTCGGGAGCGGTGGCACAGGATGCCCAGCACAAGTTCTTTCGCTTCAACCTGCCCGTCACGTCCTACGTGGACGTGCTGATGCAGCGCATGGTGGCCGCCGCCTGCCATACCGGCGATGTAGTCGTAGTGATTTCCTGGACCGGCCGCACCCGCGAACTGGTCGACATCGCCCGCCTGGCCCGAGAGAGTGGCGCCGTGGTATTGGGTATCACCGCACCCGGCTCGCCGCTGGCCAGGGAATGCACCGAAACACTTGAGGTCGCCACGCCCGAGGACACCGACGTCTACATGCCGATGACATCGCGGATGATCCAACTCACCCTCATCGATGTCCTGGCCACCGGTGTCACCCTGCGACGCGGCGAAGACTTCCTGCCACACCTGAAGAAGATAAAGGACAGCCTGCTGGAAACGCGCTACCCGGTCGGCTAATCAGACGTTGCTCAGGGGCTATCGGTAACGACCAGGGCGGTAACGGTGATCTCCACCTTCAACTCGTCGGCAGGCAGGGGAGCACAGACGCAGGTGCGGGCGGGGGCGTGACCGGTGGGCACCCAGGCATCCCATACCGCGTTCATGGCGGCGAAATCGTGGCCATCCTTTAGATAAATGGTGGCCGTCAGCAGGTGCTCCCGGTCGGAGTTGATCTCCTTGAGGAGCTCATCGACCCGGGCGAGCATGCTTTCGGTCTGGGCGGTGATATCCCCCTGGCGCGCCTCGGGCCCCGCGACCTGACCGCAGAGGTAGGCGATGCCGTTGTGGATCACGGCGCGGCTCATGCGAGCCTTGGTGTCATGGCGAACGATGGTCATGGTACCTCCAGTGAGCTGAGGCAGCGCAAACAACTGCCATCAAGAAAACAGAGCATAGATATTACCGCATCAGTCGGCACAGTCGATGCATTTAAGAACCAATGGATCCCAATCCAGGCGCTTCTTGCTGATCCACTCTCCACATTTGATACATTCGCCGTATTCACCTTTTTCGATTCGAGCCAATGCCCCGGTTATGCGCCGTAAAGCCAGCTGTCGGCGCTCCTCCTCAGCCTTGGCCATGGCCTGACTCTGCATGGCGTCCATGCGTGACAACCGCCCGACCGCGGTCTGGTCGAGCATTACGGTGTCGCGAGCACCGCTACTCGATTGGCTTTCCTCGATCAGCGCCACGCGTAATGCCTCGAGTCGCTCGACGACGGCTGATATATCGAGTTCAGGATGATTCATGCTTGCCTCCTCCCTTCACGTCGGACCACGTCGATAGAAAAGCAGGAACGGCAAACTGTTATCATACGGCGCCCCGCCAACACGCGGCGGCTTGTTCTGCTGACCTCATCATGCCAGCACCAACGGAGAGCGTCATGGGCTACCGGACCCTATTGAGAGACCATCGCGGCCTGCTCGGTATATCCTTCCTGGCGATGTTCACCTCGAGCCTGGGCCAGAGCTTCTTCATCGGCCTGTTCCAGGTACCGATCAGCCAGCAATTGGAGCTTACAGCGGGCCAGTTCGGCACCGCTTATGCCTTGGTGACCCTGGTCGCCGGCTTCGCCATGTTGCGTCTGGGTCCCAGTATCGACTGGGTCTCACCGCGGCGCTTCGCCGTGATCGTGCTGGTTACCCTGGCCAGCGGCGTGTTGCTGCTCACCCTGTCGCCCTGGTGGGGCCTGGGCGTGCTGGGGCTCGGCCTGGTCCGACTTTGCGGCCAGGGTATGATGACCCACCTCGGCAACACCCTGGCCGGGCGGGAATTCACCACGCTGCGTGGTCGCGCCCTGGGACTGGTGGGCATGGGCATGATGCTCGGGGAAACCCTGCTGCCCCCATTGATGGCGGCACTGCTGGTCTTCCTGGGCTGGCGGGAATTATGGTGGCTCTTCGCGCTGGTGCTGGCCGGGCTCTGGATACCTCTGCTGCTTCGCGGCCCCTGGCCGAAGGCGCCGGGCCAACGTCCGGTGGCCGGCCAGCCCAGCCGTGGACCCCGACCCTTTCGCGACCCTACCTTCTGGAAGCTGTTGCCTCTGTTGATGACACTGCCGGTCACCATGACCGGCATCTTCATCTACCAGGCGGTCATGACACACGAGCTAGGCAGCAGCCTTGGAGTCTATGCCCTGGCACTCGCGGGCATGGGGCTGGCCAAGCTGCCCGGCGCCCTGCTCGGCGGCCGCTGGGTCGACAGGCTGGGTCCGGTTCGCCTGGCTAGGCTCTATCTACTGCCCTTCGCCGTGGCGCTGCTCATTGCGATCATATTCGGTGGGCACCTCGGGGTGTGGGCGCTGATGGTCGGCGGCGGGCTTGCCATTGGCTCGCAGGAGTCTATCGCCACCAGCCTGCTGGTGCGGATCTGGGGAGCCGAACACCTGGGTACCGTTCGGGCAACGCTGAGTGCCTGCATGGTATTTGCTACCGGCCTGGCACCCGCTGTGCTCGGCTTCGCACTGGACCTGGGCGCCGATTTCACGTCGATTCTCGCCGGCATGCTGGCGTTTCTGGTCGGTGGGTGGTGGCTGGCCCAAGGCGTGTTGGCTAGCCAGGCCACACGGGCTGCCTGACGCCTTATGCTTAACACATTAACGCCGGCCCATGGCCGGCGTTGTGTCGTTTCGCTAGCGGTTCAGCGCAGCAGCAGTACCGGCACGCTGGCCCGTCGCAGCATCGCCGTGGTGGTACTGCCCACCAGCAGGTGGCGGATACGCGAGTGGCCGTAGGCGCCCATCACCAGCATGTCGATGGCATGCTCCTGTTTATAGGTGCGCAGGGTCTCCTCCACCTCGCCGGCACGAATCGCCCCTTCGGCCTGGTGACCGGCATCGCGCAGCGTCTTCAGTGCCCAGTCGAGCTGGGAGCGGTTGTCACCGGTCTCGGCGCCGACAATCACCACATGGCAGGGAGTGCCCTGGAACAGAGGACTCTTGGCGATCATTTCCACCCCCTTGCGGGTGGTCTTGCTGCCGTCGAAGGCGATCATTACCTGTTCTGGCTTCTTGAAGCCGTCCGGTACCATCAGGATGGGGCGGTGCAGGGTACGCACCACCCGCTCCAGGTTGGAACCCAGGTGCTCACTGGCTTGATGCGCGGTCTCACCACGCTTGCCTACCACAAGCAGGCGAATCTCGTTCTCAAGCTCAACCAGGGTCTCGACCAGGGTGCCGTTGCGCTGGCGCGTCATGGGTTCTGTCACGCCAGCCTCAAGGGCTCGCTCCTTTGCCGCATTTAGCATCAGCCGACCCTGCTCCTGGGCGACTTTGGCGCGACGCTCATCCAACTGAGATAACTCTTCGAGCAGGTGTTCGCGGGAACCCAGCCCGATGTTACCGGACAGATCCACCTCGGCGGTCTGGGGGTGATTATCCACCACGTGCAGGAAGGTCAGCGGCGCTTCAAGCGCCAGGCTGGCCCAGGCGGCGTAGTCACACACCCCCTCGGAGAACTGCGAGCCGTCGATGGCGGCCATTACCTGATCTGTCATCTTGTCATTTCCCAAGCTGGCGTGGGTTGGCAGGCTTTTCGCGTGCCTGCCGTTACATACGTTCTACCACCATCGGGCCACCACGTCACAGCACGGCCGCCCGAAGACCGGCTCAATGTCCGCCCATCAGTTTCTCGACGGCTGCCGGGTCGTCATGCACTGCGTAGCGGTCGACGATGGTGGCACTCGCCTCGTTGAGTCCAATGAGCTCCACCTCGGTACCTTCACGGCGGAACTTGATCACCACACGATCCAGCGTCTGCACGGCGGTGATGTCCCAGAAGTGCGCGCGGGAAAGATCGATGGTGACCTTCTGCACGGTTTCCTTGAAGTCGAAGGCGTTACCGAAGCGCTCGGAGGAGGCGAAGAATACCTGCCCTACCACCTTGTAGACCCGGCGGCTACCATCGTCAGCCTCATCGGAGCCGATGTAGAGGATATTGCCGACCTTGTTGGCGAAGTTCATGGCGGCGAGCAGCACGCCGACGAAGACCCCGATCGCCAGGTTATGGGTCAATACCGTGACGACGACGGTGGCCAGCATGACGATGTTGGTGCTCATCGGGTGCTGCTTGAGGTCGCGAATCGAAGCCCAGCTGAAGGTGCCGATAGAGACCATGATCATCACCGCCACCAGCGCCGCCATGGGAATCAGTGACACCCAGTCGGAAAGGAACACCACCATCATCAGCAGCACCACACCGGCAATCAGGGTTGAAAGACGGGTACGGCCGCCTGACTTGATGTTGATCACCGACTGGCCGATCATCGCACAGCCCGCCATGCCGCCGAGCAGGCCGGAGCCGATGTTGGCGATGCCCTGGCCCTTGCATTCGCGGTTCTTGTCGCTGGTGGTATCGGTCAGGTCATCGACGATGGTGGCGGTCATCATCGACTCCAGCAGACCCACCACGGTCAGCATCGCCGAATAGGGCAGGATGATCATCAAGGTCTCGAAGTTCAGCGGCACGTCGGGCCACAGGAACATCGGCAGGGTATCGGGCAGCTCGCCCATGTCACCCACGGTGCGGATCTCCATGCCGGAAAGCAGGTAGACCCCGGTCAGCACCACAATGCACACCAGCGGCGAGGGAATCGACTTGCCGATCTTCGGCACATAGGGAAAGAGATAGATGATGCCGAGCCCGGCCAGGGTCATGACGTAGACGTGCCAGGTGACATTGGTCAGCTCCGGCAGCTGCGCCATGAAGATCAGGATCGCCAGGGCATTGACGAAGCCCGTGACGACCGAGCGCGACACGAAGCGCATCAGCTCGGCCAGCTTGAGATAACCCGCGACGATCTGCAGCACACCGGTGAGCAGTGTGGCTGCCAGCAGGTACTCGAGGCCATGGTCGCGCACCAGGGTGACCATCAGCAGCGCCATGGCACCGGTGGCGGCAGAGATCATGCCCGGCCGGCCGCCGGTGAAGGCGATGACAACGGCGATACAGAAGGAGGCGTAGAGGCCGACCTTGGGGTCGACACCGGCGATGATCGAGAAGGCGATGGCCTCGGGAATCAACGCCAATGCGACGACGATACCGGCGAGGGTATCGCCCTTGATATTGGAGAACCAAGTCTGCTTGATGGATTCGTACATGCTATTGCCCAGTCGATGGTTATAGGCGTGCCGTCAGGCGCCAGGGTCTTGTCTCGAACGCCACGCCAAGGCCACACCGGTTCGGTGCAGTGCATAAGGGGTCGTCGCATTTCGGGTCGTGCAGATTGGGCGCAGGGCGCCCGTGGCGTCGCGGGCAGTGTGCCGAAAGGAACGGCCCACAGCCGGAAACCGGGGGGGGGGGGGAATTGCGCTAGGGCGGCGTGGCCAGCCCTGTCAGGAGGGTATGCACGTTGATATCGTTCCTTGCTCTTTTATTGCCGGGCCGGGCGTCGACTTCGATCGCACCTCGGCTTTCGTTTTATTACTTTGGTCTCAATAACGGCCCTGACATGAACGGCGAAGTCTATCAGAAAGGATGCTGCGCTGCACCTTGGGCACGAAGCCGCCGCTCGAGCTGTCGCTCGTATAGCCCCTTGGCCAGCAGGGTACCCAGCACCAGGCTGCCACCGACCAGCGCCACCGGCGCGGGCCGCTCGGCGAGCAGCCACCACACCCAAAGCGTGCCCGCCACCACTTCCAGCAGCATCAGCAGGCCCACTTCGGCGGCAGGCAGGTAGAGCGGCCCGCGCTGAATCAGGGTGAACCCCAGCGGCAGTAGAACCAGGCAGAGCAGAACCAGCAGCAGCAGGCTGTCGGCGGGGGGCAGCGACAGGCTGCCGGTGGCCATGCCGAACAGCCCCGCCACGGCGGCCACGATCAGTCCCGACAGGGTCAGCATCGGGCTCATGTCGACGCCGGGACGGGTGCGGCAAAGGGTAAAGTTGGCGGCCAAGGCGGTGGCGGCCAGTAGCGCGAAGCCGTTGCCGATCCACGAACCGGCACCGGCATCGTCGAGCACGATCAGTGAAGTCCCCAGCAGGCAGAGCCAGATCGCCAGCCAGGTCCGCCGCGGGAGGTGCTCCTTGAGAAAGAGCCGCGACAGCAGCGCCGCAATCAAGGGCGCACCGGCCAGGATCATCAATACGTTGCCGCCTTTGGTGTACTGATTGCCCAGCACGAAACCGAAGGTGGAGAAGCTGAACAGCACAGCAACCCCGATACCGGTCCAGCCGCAACGCCGATACGCCTCGACGAAGCCGCTTCCATGGCGCGCGGCGACGATGGCGATGAAGCCCAAGGCAGTCAGCAGGCCACGCCAGACCAGGATGTCTGCATCCGGCAAGCCGATCAGCTTGATAAGCAGCGCATCGGGGGAAATGATCAGCGCACCGCCACCGGTGAGCAACAGGCCCTGCTGGCGGTTCGATAGGGTGTGAATCAAGGCGACCTCGCTGTCGGTGGATCGCCTGGGAGTCTGTCGGATTTGACCGATCGTCGCGAGTGATTTGGATTTCGAGACAAGTTTATCGATCTTATAAGGCGAATAGCCCGCTATTTAACGCATTAGATCGAATGAAATTGGCCGAAAGACCGGATCTCGCAGCAGATCAATGTTAAGTCCGGCAGGCTCCGCGCATGCCATGTTAGGTGTGCCCATGGCAGTAAGGTCAGGTGGTATCGCCGCCCTCCTGGTCGTCCCGGGCGGCCCGCGCCTGAGCGGCCGGTGACGCCTTCAGGTGCCGAAATGCCTCCATGATATCCATGGGCAAGGGGAACACGATGGTGGAGGCATTCTTGTTGCTCATGTCGCTCATGGTCTGCAGGTAACGCAGCTGCAGCGCCGCCGAGTTCTCGGCCATGACGTTGGCCGCCTCGACCAGCTTCCGGGAAGCCTGCAGCTCACCCTCGGCGTGGATGACCTTGGCGCGGCGCTCACGCTCAGCCTCGGCCTGACGGGCGATGGCGCGAATCATGCTCTCATCGAGATCGACATGCTTGATCTCGACGTTGGCCACCTTGATACCCCACTCCTCGGTCTGGGTATCTATGATCTCCTGGATGTCGTCGTTGAGCTTGTCGCGCTCGGAGAGCATCTCGTCCAGGTCATGCTTGCCCAGCACCGAGCGCAGCGTGGTCTGGGCCAGTTGGCTGGTGGCGATGGTGAAATTCTCGACCTGAATGATCGCCTTCTCCGGATCGACCACCCGGAAATAGAGTACCGCGTTGACCTTGACGGTGACGTTGTCCTGGGAAATGACGTCCTGCTCCGGCACGTCCATGGTGATCACGCGCAGGTCCACCACGGTCATCTGCTGGATTCCGGGAATTACGATGATCAACCCCGGACCCTTGACCGCCTGGAAGCGGCCCAGGAAGAACACGACGCCCCGCTTGTACTCGGGCAGGATGCGGATCGATGCGGCGATCAGCATGAGAACCAGTACCACTGGCACGAGATAGGAAATCAGCATGGTCCATCTCCTTGGTGTCACTAAGGCTGTGTTGTATCGGTATGTTCAGCAGTCAAGTATCGCAACAGTTCAGGTATCGACAGGCTCCACGACCAGAGTCAACCCCTCGACCGCAACGACCCTGACGACCTGGTCCTTGTGCAGCGGGCTGGCACTCCGGGCGTTCCAGCGCTCCCCCATCACACGAACATGGCCACGGCCTTCGAAGCGCTCGAGTGCTCGCCCCTGGCTGCCGAGCAGTTGTTCATGACCGGTCCTGGCCGGTCGTCGGCGCAGCCCCATGAAGCGCGTCAGTGTCCAAAGCATGAAGACGGCTGCCACCAGCGCGATGCCGCCGATCAACGGCAGCGAGATTCTCAGGTTGTCTGCATCCATCAGCATCACCGATCCGATCACAAAGGCGACGATGCCGCCCATTCCCAGAATGCCGAAGCTGGGCATCAAAGCCTCGCCCACGATCAGCGCCAGCCCTACCAGTATCAATGCCAGCCCCGCATAGTTGATCGGCAGCAGCTGAAAAGCGAAGAGAGCCAGCAGTAGCGAAATGATGCCGATGGTGCCAGGCACCAGGCTGCCGGGATTGGACAGCTCGAAGATCAGCCCGTAGAAGCCGATGATCATCAGGAAGTAGGCCACGTTGGGGTTGGTGATCACCTGCAGCAGCTGGGTGCGCCAGTCGGGGTCGAAGCGTTCGATGGTCAGCTCGGCCGTATCCAGTGTCCGCTCGCCGTAGTCCATCACCACCTCGCGACCATCGATCTGGGCCAGCAGATCCTCGATATCGACGGCCACCACGTCGATCACGTTCTTCTCCAATGCCTCGCGGGAGGTCAGGTTGACCGCTTCGCGCACCGCCTCCTCGGCCCAGTCGGCGTTGCGGCCGTGGCGCTCGGCCAGCCCGCGAATATAGTAGACGGCATCCTCGAGTACCTTGCGCTCCATGGCGGTTTCGCCACGCCGGCGCGTATCGGCGTCTTCCTCCTCTTCGGAAGCGGCCTCGTCTCCATTCGACTCGCCGTTGGCGCCCGCTTCCTCGTCGGCGCTGCCGTTACCGTTGCCATTGGCCTCGCCGCCGGCCTCGCTGTTTTCCTCGCCAGCCCCGCTGCGGTCATTTTCGTCGTCCGGCTCATCCAGGCCGGGGAAGCCGCCACCCATCTGCACCGGCGTCGCCGAGCCGAGGTGGGTGGCGGGAGCCATGGCGGCAACGTGGCTGGCATACAGCAGGTAGGTGCCGGCGCTGGCGGCCCGGGAGCCACTGGGCGAGACATAGATGGCCACCGGTACCGGCGAAGAAAGCATGTTGCGGATCATGCTGCGCATGGAGGCATCCAGCCCACCCGGCGTGTCCATCTGCACGATCACCAGCTCTGCATCACGCTCGGCAGCAAGCGACAGGCCGCGCTGGAAATAGTCGCCGGTAGCCGGGCCGATGGCACCGTCGATGGTCATGACCAGGGCAACCCGCTCGCTCTCCTGTGCCTGCGTCTGCCAAGCCAGCAGCCCACCGCCGAGAACCAGGCACAGCAGGCTGGTCAGCAGGAGAAAGCGATGAACGAAGGCAACCCGACGTGTCCGCATGATGACCATCCCTTGCGTGGCGTCCTTGCGTAGCGAAAGCTGGCTCCCCCCAGGAAGCAGGTATTTTCTACTTCAGGTACTTCTGAATTCAGATTAGCAGTGCAGGGACGTTAACGCAGGGTCGAGCATTATCTCTACCGGTACGCAATGGCCCGATGCCGCTGAACGGCATCGGGCGAGCGTGGCACTTATCGCTGCGCAGCGTCAGAGATTATGGGGTTCGCCGGCATAGCGCCGCTGCACTTCGACAACGTAGGCCGAGAGTGCCGCCAGCTCCTCGCTGTCCCACCCCAGTGCCTCGGCGGCCATGGGGCTGACCATGCACATTTGGACCATTTCGTCGGCATGCACCATTTCCATGCCAAAGAGATTCTCTCCCATTGCCACCCGATGCGGATAGGGTTGCTCGAAGGTCTCCAGGTAGCCTGTATCTCCCGCATGACAGGAGGCGCACGATAGGCCTGTCGTACTCAAGCTGGGATCATTGAACAGCTCCTCGCCCAGTGCCAGCAGCGCCGGGTCGTTTTCACCCTCCTCGCTATATCCCGGGGTATAAGCCTCGGGGCGCTCTACCGCCGAGCGATCGCCAGCCTCTGCTTCAGCTTCCGCTTCTGCTTCTGCTTCTGCTTCACCCTCGGCTTCTGCCTCTGCCTCACCTTCCGCTTCTGCTTCACCCTCGGCCTCTGCTTCTCCTTCACCCTCCGCTTCGGCTTCACCCTCGGCTTCTGCCTCTGCCTCACCTTCCGCTTCTGCTTCGCCTTGGGCATGGTTGCTGGCCAGCAGCATCGTCTCTTCGGAAACAGGCCCGTAGCCTGAGTCGGTCGATGCATTGATCGTCGTGGCGTGCAGCGCGGCACCGCCAGCCATCAGCGCCAGTACCGGGGCCGTATAGGCGAGCTGTTGACTGAGACGCCCTAGCAGCCTGCGGCGCTTGTCGTCATGCTGTGACATGGTATCTACCTCCATGATGAAATTCCGATCAAGCCGTTGGTTGTTGTTTGCTTTGTCTGGACCCAAAGGGCCATGACACACCGCCTCTTGCCAGCGGTATCCTTTGGTAGGAGCCGAGGGCGATTACTTACAGACGCGCGGCAAGAATGCGTAAGAAGGTAAATCAGAAGGGAAAAATCAGGCCAATGCTGTAAGGAATCCAGGCTTCCTTCGACCATCAACTGACCGAACACCGCACCAGGAACCTGCCAATGCTGAACCGTATGCTCGCTGTCACTACGCCACTTGCCCTGCTTATCGCCGCCCCACTGCATGCCGACCCCGATCCCGGCGACTGGGAATCCGTACTCGATGAGGCACGTGGGCAAACCGTCTACTGGAATGCCTGGGCCGGTGACACGCGCACCAATCGCTACCTGGAGTGGGTCGACGGGAGGATGCAGGAGATCCATGGAGTGGAGGTGGTGCATGTGAAGCTCGACGACACCAGCACGGCGGTGTCGCGGGTACTGGCCGAGAAACAGGGTGGCAATCTCGAAGATGGCAGCATCGACCTGATCTGGATCAATGGCGAAAACTTCGCCGCCATGCGGGCCAACGACCTTCTGTTCGGTCCATTTGCAGATTCCCTGCCCCACTTCCCCCTAACCTTTCCCGAACACAACCCTGAAGTGGTAACGGATTTCACGCTGCCCACCGAGGGCTTCGAAGCCCCCTGGGGCAAGGCTCAGATCACCTTTTACTATGACAGTGCCGATATTGAGGGAGCCCCTCCCGGAAGCATCGGGGCGGTGCTGGACTGGGCAGAAGCCAATCCAGGGCGTTTCACCTACCCCAGGATTCCCGATTTCATCGGTAGCACCTTTCTCAAGCAGGCCTTGATCGAGCTGAGTGAGGATACCGACGCGCTCTACGCGCCCGTGTCGGAAAGTGACTTTAAGGCGGTCACCGCACCACTCTGGGACTACCTGGATACGCTGCACCCCCATCTTTGGCGAAGCGGAAGGCAGTTTCCTGCCAGCGGCCCCGACATGCAGAGGCTGGTGGGCGACGGAGAACTCTCGCTGGCCTTCACCTTCAACCCGACGGCACCCGCCGCAGCAGTAGCTGACTTCGAACTTCCGACGTCGATTCGCAGCTATGTGCTCGATGAAGGCACCCTTGGCAACGTGCATTTCGTTGCCATCCCGTTCAACTCCCCCAACAAGGCAGGCGCCATGGTCCTGGCCAATTTTCTGCTCTCACCCGAGGCACAGGCTCACAAGCATGATCTAACCGTGTGGGGCGATCCAACCGTCCTCGACCTGACCCGCGTCGACGATGAGATTCTCGCCCTGTTCCCCCAGGTGGATGAAAACCCGGCCTTGCTGCCCCCCGAAGCGCTGGAAACCATGCTGCCTGAACCCCACCCCAGTTGGATGACTGCCCTTCAGGAGGCATGGCAAGCACGCTATGTGGGCAACTGATGCCATGAAGCCTTTTTCCAGTACTGACATCCCGTGATACTGCGTCTCGCGCCGGCACTGATCGTCACGCTGCTGGTCGCGCCCATCCTGGCCGGGGTGGCCATGGCGGTGCTGCCCGCCTTCGGCTATCTGCCGGCCCTGGGCGGTAACGAGTTCAGCCTCGCACCCTGGCGCGACCTGTTCGCCCAGCCCGGGCTCGCCCGCTCGGTGACGGTCAGTTTCGTCAGCGGCCTTGCCACCACCGTCGTCTCGCTGACGGTCGTGTTGCTGTTTCTGGCAAGCGCGTCGGGCAGTCGGCTCGATCGCTGGATTCGGCGCATGGTCTCGCCGCTGCTGTCGATTCCCCATGCCGCCGCCGCCTTCGGGCTGGCCTTTCTGATCGCGCCGTCGGGCCTGATCTCGCGACTGATATCGCCGGGGCTGACCGGCTGGGAGCGGCCACCCGACGCACTGATCGTCCAGGATCCCTGGGGGCTGTCGCTGATGGCCGGGCTTGTCATCAAGGAAATACCCTTCCTGCTGTTGATGAGCCTTGCCGCCCTGCCGCAGTTGGACCCCGAAAGACGCGTGGCGATGGCTCGATCACTCGGCTACCGTCCGACCATCGCCTGGCTGAAGGTGGTGGCGCCGGCCCTCTACCAGCTGATCCGTCTTCCGGTCTACGCAGTGATCGCCTATGCCACCGCGGTGGTCGATGTGGCACTGATCCTCGGCCCCACCCTGCCGCCGACGCTCTCCGTGTCGATCCTCGCCTGGTTCAACGACCCCGACCTCTCCCGGCGTTTCATGGCCTCGGCCGGTGCCGTGTTGCAGCTGGGCATCACCGCCGCCGCCCTTGTGGTCTGGTGGTGCCTGGAGCGGGGTGTCGCCTGCCTCGGGCGTCGCTGGGTCGCCCGGGGCGGACGGCAGCGCGGAGAGCAGCCGCTGCGCCTGGCCGGGAAGGGATTGATCCTGTTCGCCACCCTCACCGCCTTCGTCGGTATCGGCAGCCTGGCGCTCAACTCCGTGGCCGGCTTCTGGCGCTTTCCCGAAGCCCTGCCCCAGGGCTTCACCGCGATGCACTGGATTCGCGCCCTGCCCTCGCTGACGGGCCCGGTGGCCTCGACGGTGATCATCGCCGCGGCCTCGACATTGATCGCCTTGACGCTCACCCTGGCGGCGCTGGAAAACGAGCAGCGCACCGGACGCCATCCGGCCCAGGGGCGACTGCTGTCAGCACTGACGCTGCTCTATCTGCCGCTGATCGTACCGCAGATCGCCTTCCTGTTCGGCCTGGTGGTGGTCATGGAAACCCTCGGCAGCCGCCCAAACCATGGCCTGGTCATCTTCGGCCACCTGCTCTTCGTACTGCCCTATGTGTTTCTCTCGCTGTCGGAATCCTACCGACGCCTCGACACACGCTGGTCGCAACTCGGGCGAACGCTTGGCAGCTCGCCAAATGCCGTCTTCTGGCGGGTACGCCTGCCCCTGTTGCTGGCGCCGATCCTCACCGCCTGTGCCGTTGGCATTGCCGTCAGTATCGGCCAGTATCTACCTACCCAGCTGCTGGGTGCCGGTCGCGTGCCCACCGTCACCACCGAGGCGGTGGCGCTCGCATCGGGAGGCAACCGCCGGACTATCGGGGTCTGGGCACTGGTCCAGGCCAGCCTGCCGCTGGTGGGCTTCATCATCGCCGTCGGTTTGCCGCGGCTGCTCTGGGCCAAACGCCGTGGAATGCGAGGGTCACCATGACGCACCATCATCTCGAAATCGACAGCCTGCGCATCGCCCTGGATGGCACCGTGCTGCTGGAGCTAGATGCCCATATCGGCCCCGGTGAGATTCTCACGGTGATGGGGCCTTCTGGTTCGGGAAAGTCGACCCTGTTGGCCTGGCTCGCCGGTTTCCTGGCAGGGGACTTCGAGGCCAGCGGCCACGCGCACCTGGACGGTCGCGATATCACCCACCTGCCGGCAGAGCGGCGCGGCATCGGCCTGCTGTTTCAGGATCCGCTGCTGTTCCCCCACCTGTCGGTCGCCGGCAACCTGCGGTTCGGCATGCCGCGCGCCACCCGCGACAAACCCCGGCAAGTCGAGACGGCACTGAAACAGATCGGCCTGGCCGGTTTCGGCGATCGCGACCCGGCCACCCTCTCCGGCGGCCAGAAGGCCCGAGTGGCCCTGATGCGCCTGCTGCTCTCCCGGCCCTGTGCCGTGCTCCTTGACGAGCCCTTCTCCAAGCTTGATACCCACCTGCGCCAGGAGATGCGTCAACTGGTTTTTACCCAGCTGCGCCAGGCCGGACTGCCGAGCCTGCTGGTTACCCACGACAGAGACGACGCGGCGGCCGCCGGCGGAGAAGTGATCGAACTCACCCATTGAGCCGCTCGTGGCCGCCATCGTGACGGGGCAATGCGAGACGGCCATTCTGCGTTTGTTCAACGTGGAGGGCTTGCCCTGCCCTGATAGGGCCTGCATGCTGACGACAAACAAGAACCCGAAAGGATCACCCCGTGAGCATCCCGCCGCTAGACGACCGCATGCAGCGCCTGACTGCCGTTCGGCCTCGGCTGCTCTCCTTCGCGCGCCTGCATCTACGCAATCACGCCCAGGCCGAAGATGCGGTCCAGGACACCCTCGAAGCCGCCATCGAGAAGCAGGATAGCTTTTCCGGACGATCCGGCTATGAAACCTGGGTCTTCGGCATCCTCAAGTTCAAGATTCTCGATACCATGCGGGCCCAGAAGCGCCAGGGCACCTGGCAACCGCTGGAAGATGAGGCCGATGACGAGGCCATCGACCGTCAGTTCCGCCGGAATGGCCGTTGGCTCAAGGAGGCGCGTCCCACCAGTTGGGGGGAGCCGGAGGCCGCCTTCGAGAGCGAGACATTCTGGCAGGTGTTCGATGCCTGCATGATCGCTCTGCCGGACAACGTGGCACGTGTCTTTTCGCTGCGTGAACTGATGGGGCTATCGACCGAGGAGATCTGCCGCGAGCTTGGCATCAGGGAGAACAACTGCTGGGTCATCCTGCACCGGGCCCGCCTGCGGCTGCGGGCCTGCATCGAACAGGGCTGGCTGACGGAGGGAACGCCATGATCATGTGCCGACGCGCCACCGAGCTGATGTCGCAACGCCTGGATCGCCCCCTGGTGTGGCAGGAACGGCTCTCGCTACGCTTCCACCTGGCGATGTGTGGCGCCTGCAGCCAGTGCAATCGGCAGTTCGACGTGCTGCACGAGGCCGGCAAGCGTTTCGAGCCTGCCGCCCGGGATGAGCAGGAGTAAGCCCGTCCCAACAGTTCTCATCCCGGCAGTTCTGCCTGCTCAGCCTTTCCTCTTGCAGAGGCTGCACGTTGTCCCAGCAGCGCGCTTACTCGCCGTTCCAGGGATTCGCTCAGCGACACGTCCGCTGGCTCTCCTGGCGTCTCTGTCCTCCGCCGGTCTGCCTGGCTGTCACTAGCCACATGGAGAGTGAGCCGCTCGCACCGGGACAACCATTCGGATAACGCCGTTACGGTGGCACCTGACAAGGGCTTGCCGCCGACCGTGAAGGTGGATGGCAACAGGGCACCCAGGGCATCGAGAGCCGTCAGCTCAGCGTCAGCGGCATCAAGAGCCGTCAGCTCAGCGTCAGCGCCATCGAGAGCCTCGGGGTGATGACGCATGAGGATCACCCCACGCACCTGGACACTCTCAGGCAGCGAGCCCCCTGGTTCACTGTCATCCAGACAGCCATTCCGGCCGTCCAGTGCGATGGGCAACCCCAGCGGCTCGCCATGGGAAAGGGTGAGGGCATCCAGCCGCAGTCCCCTCGTCACCCTGAACATCCTGGCAAACTGTCGTAGCATGACATGGGCGTCGCCGGTATCGGGAAAGAGACAGATCACGGCATCGCCGTGAGGCGTGGTCAGCAGGCCGGCATCGATGACAAGTTGTTCATTCGAAGGGGCCTGGCGAGCAAGATAGGCGAGCACCTGGGGCCCCAATTCGGCCAGGGTCAATCGTGAGGCCAGCACCCGCCCTTCGGCCGCCAGGGTGTAGCCGGGAGCGTCTCGCAGCACTTCCAGCCGGGGAGACCGGGCAGTATCGTCACCCTCCTGAAGCGGCGTGAGCTGCGGGTAGAGTAGCGCAGAGAGACGCGACAGTGCCGGCGCGCTGTCGGTGTGGAGAATCCACTGCCTGCCGCCACAAGTCAGGCGCATGGGCTGGCAGGATGGGGCCACGCTCGCGTCGCTGGCCACTTCGACAGGGGCCAGCGCCCCATCGTCCTGTGCGCCACGCTGCCTGAGCAACCCTTCGCGGCACCACTCCGACAGACAGTCCCAGACATGACGGCGCAGTTCCTGTCGATCGGGCCGCGGCTCGGCGTCGGTTCCTGAAGCCTCGCCGGCCCGTGACAGCTGATCGACAATGGCGTCCGGGTCGAATCCCTCGGTCGCCAGCAGCCAGATCAGGGCTGCGCTATCGTTCAGGCGGTAGTATCGTCCGGTGTGCGTGGCATAGAGGGCAAGCTGATCCTCATCGAGCACCTCCGACACCTGCCAGGCCGTCAGCACCGGCCTCGGGAGCGGTTGCCCCGCGAGACCATCGGCCAGATGCATGTCAGCGAGGCTAGGCAGGGTGAAGAAAGGCAGGTAGCGTTCCGGCTCGGCATTGGGGAAGAGGCGCAGAAAACCGCCGGCGCGAGCCTCCTCGTCCTGTGCGTCGCGGGCGAGTTCGGCCGCCACTCCCCTACGCGCCACCTCCGCCGACCTGGCCGCCACGGCCGGGTTGTCGATCCCCACCAGCGAGACCATGTCCTTCACCAGCCCCCCCTTGACCTCTGCCTCGACGAGGCCGCCATTCTCTGGCTCGGCACAGATACCCAGCGAAGGGCTGAGGTTGCATTCGAGTATCCAGGGCTTCAGGGCATCATCCACCATGCAGTCGAGCCCCAGCAGCTCATAGCACCCCTGCGGGTCGGCACCGACCTGCGCCGTGCGCCGGCGAATGGCATCCGTGGCGCCGATCACGGTCAGTGTCACCAGGTCGTGGATCTGGGCAAAAAGACGCTCATCGTCATGGCCCTGCTCACGCAGCCACTGCCGATAGCGGTGCAAATCGATGAACTCAACGGGAATCTCCGCCGAGGTATTGAGCGCATTGATGTCGGGATTGGTCAGTTGACTGAACGGGTTGTCCATGTCGTTGGGGTCGTAGGGCTCCGATGCCAGCTTGGCAAAACCCTGGTGGTAGAGATATAGCCGCAGCGGCTGGATGGAGGCCACCAGCACGTAGAGGCGCAGGACATACTTGTGCCCACGAATGGTGTGCGGATTGGCAAGATACTCCTGGACCATCCAATTGGCCTCCAGTGGCGTATCCGCCGCATCATGCAGCACACGAATGCCCTTGCCCTTGGAGGCATTCTTGGGCTTTAGAATCCAGCGTTTCTCGGGATGGGACAATGCCGTCTGCTGGAGGTCATGATAGTCCTCCGGCATGGAGTAGACCCGGGGAAAGAAAGCCAGCCGCGATGTGGCCGCCGTACCGAAGGAGTGGGCGACACGATCCCTCACCGCCACGAGCGTATCGTGGAGGCGACTCTTGACCGTGAGCGCATTGTTGCCGGGGTAGTGATTGAGCTTTCGCTCGGGGGATACCTTCTTGAACTGGGCGGGATCCGGCATCCCGGTGTACCAGCCGGCATCCCACTGCTCGTCGTCCCCGACGTCCCACCCCAGCGGATCGAGCGCGTCACGAAAGAACCGATCCTGCTCGGCGGCGCGCTTGCCACCCAACCAGTAGCGGCGTGAAGGAGTCGTTTGATCCGTCATCCCGGCAACCTCCTGAACCATTATCGGATAGTGAATCCATTGTTATGTGGGCCACGGCCTCTGGCCTGGCTGCTGTTCGCGTAGGAGTTCTGTCGATAGCGGGGACCGAACCTTACGCACCATCGGCAAATTTCCTTTGCCGATGGTGCTGGAGGAGGGTTCCTGCCCGGGGGAGCCCCGGGCGGTGTTCTGGGCGATGGTGGTCGAAGCGTGATGGAGCGGGTGGCGGAAGCGTGCCGGGCGAGTAGTGAAAGAGTGCTGAAAGAGTGCTGAGGGAGCCGCCGTCGCGTCAGCCCAGCCGCTCGCACAGCGAATCGAGATCGGGCACGGTCAGGTCGGGCTCGATGGCCCAGGGGTCGAAGGGGGCGTCAAGGCTGCGGCGCACCCAGGCGGCATGCAGCCCGGCGTGGCGCGCACCGATCACATCGAAGGGGTTACTGGAGATTAGCCAGGTATCGCCTGGATCGACTTCGAGGCGATTGCGCAGGTGAGCGTAGACCGCAGGGTCGGGCTTGAAGCGCTTGATCTCGTCGACGCTGATCACGGCTTCGAAACGATCGAGTATCTCAGCCTTGTCGAGCAGGCCGGAGACGTCCGCCCCCGTGCCATTGGAAAAGGCCACGCAGCGCACTCCGCTCTCAACCAGCCGTGTCAGCGCCTCGGGCACTTCGGGGAAGGCGGGGAGCTGGCCGTAGACCGCCATCAGGTGGTCCTTGTCGACATCGGAGAGACGGGTCTGCAGTGCCCGGTCGGTGAATTCGAGCGCCTCGAGCGTGCACTGCGAAAAGGGGACATAGGCCCCCATCAGGCCGCGGCGAAAGCTGTACTCCAGCTGCTTGTCACGCCAGCGGCGGGAGAACTCCGCGGCCTGCTCCGCCATGTCAGAGGCGCCCAGTCTCGCTTCCAGTTCGGTGACCACGCCATGGGTGTCGATCAAGGTGCCATAGACGTCGAACGCCAGTACCTGTGTCATCTGCTGCGCCTTTCGGTTGCCATGATCCCCTCAGCATGGGGGCTGCCGGGAAGCGATTCAATCGTTAACCATCCACCACCCTATCGGCCTGTCAGCATCCTTGCCCGGTCAAAGGTTTCAAGCGATACACCGTTACCGGAGAGGATCAGCGCCACCCGCTGTCCTTGCACTTCGATCCGATGCTCCGCCATGGCCGCCAGGCCGACCGCGGCGGCTCCTTCCACCAGCAGCTTCTCGTGCTCCAGGATATCGACCATGGCATGGGCGATGGCCGGCTCCGAGACCTGGTAGTGGTCATCCATGACTTCGCCCACCAGGGCCAGGGTGCAGCGATTGTCGAGACCGATGCCACCGCCCAGGGAGTCGCCCAGGCTCTCGACCTCCTCCACCTCGACGGGGCGACCCGCCTGCAGGCTTTCCCACATGGCCGCCCCGCGCGCCAGGCTGACACCGGTGATCAGGGTCCCGGGGCGTATGGCCTTCACCGCAGCACCAATGCCGCCCAGCAGGCCGCCACCGGAGAGCCCGACGATCACCCGGTCGAGATCCGGTGCGTCCTCCATCAGTTCCAGGCCGATGGTGCCCTGCCCGGCTGCTATCAACGGGTCGTCGAAGGGCGGGATCAGGGTCATGCCACGCTCGCGCACCAGGCGCTCGACCTCGCCGAAGGCCTCGTCCTGGCTCTCGCCCACCCGGACAACCTCGGCGCCCAGCGTCTCGATGGCGGCCACCTTGTTAGCCGGCACCAGGTGCGACAGGCAGATCGTCGCCGGCACGCCGAACCGCGCCGCGGCAAGGGCCATTGCCCGTCCATGATTGCCGGTGGAGGCCGTGGTCACACCCGCAGCCAGGCCATCGCGGCCGTGGCGCTCGATCAGCGCCGCGATCATGTTGGTGGCGCCGCGCAGCTTGAAGGCACCGCTCGGCTGGCAGGTTTCCAGCTTCAGGTAGATGTCGGCATCGAAGCGCGCGGAGAGCGCCGTCGAGTGGATCAGCGGCGAGCGTACCACCTGGTCGGCAATGCGTCGGCGCGCCTCGTAGATCAGGGCTGGCGTCACCCCATGGCGTGGCAGCATGGTCACCCCTTTCACTCTTCGCGGGACAAACGCGGAACCGGGCCACAAGGGCCCGGCTGATGTACTGACTGGGAGTATAGGAAATATAGCGATTCCTGCCGCGGAGACCCGCGGCAGGTACCGGTATTAGCCGACGGTCATGGTGGCCTTGACCACGCCCTCGCGGACCAGCTGGTCGGTGACCTTGTCCACAGCGCGCCGAGCACGGGCGACGATCTCGTCGACTTCGACGCGGGTGGTGGTCAGCGGCGGCGCGAAGCCCAGGATATCGCCCTGGGGCATGGCGCGAGCGATCAGGTTCTCGTCCAGCGCGGCGGCGGCGATACGCGGGCCGACCTTGTGCGCGGCATCGAAGTGCTGACGCCGGGCCGGGTCGACGGAGAACTCCAGGGCGGCCAGCATGCCCACGCCACGCACGTTGCCCACCACCGGATGATCGCCGAAGGCGGCCTGCATCTGCTGCTGCAGGTAGGCGCCGGTCTCGGCGGCGTTGGCGGTCAGCCCTTCGCGTTCGATGATCGCCAGGTTGGCCAGGCCCGCGGCACAGCCCAGGGCGTGGCCGGAGTAGGTCCAGCCGTGGCCGATGGGACCATATTCGCCGGTGCCCTGCTCGAGTACGCTCCACACGCGGTCGCCGACGATCACGCCGGAGAGCGGCTGGTAGGCGCTGGTCAGGCCCTTGGCCACGGTGATGAGGTCGGGCTTGATGCCGTAGTAGTGGCTGCCGAAGTCGGCGCCGATCCGCCCGAAGCCACAGACCACTTCGTCGGCGATCAGCAGGATGTCGTACTTGGCCAGCACTGCCTGGATCTCCGTCCAGTAACCTTCCGGCGGCGGCACGATACCGCCGGTCCCCAGCACCGGCTCGCCGATGAAGGCGGCCACGGTGTCGGGCCCTTCGGCCAGGATCATCTCCTCGAGCTTGCGCGCGCAGTGCTTCGAGAATTCTTGCTCGGACATCCCTTCCAGCTCCGCTGCGCGCTGGTAGTAGAACGGCGCCTCGGTATGACGAATGGTGTCGATGGGCAGATCGAAGTGGTCGTGGAACGCCTTGAGCCCGGTCAGCGAGCCTGAGGCGATGCCGGAGCCGTGGTAGCCGCGCATGCGCGAGATGACCTTCTTCTTCTGCGGCAGGCCACGCACGTTATTGTAGTAGCGCACGATCTTCAGCTGGGTCTCGTTGGCATCGCTGCCCGACATGCCGTAGTAGACCTTGGACATGCCGGGACCGGCCAGCGCGAGGATCTTCTCGGAGAGCGCAATTTGCGGCTCGTTGGAGTGGCCCACGTAGGTGTGATAGTAGGAGAGCTCCAGCGCCTGCTGGTAGATGGCCTCGGCCACCTCGGTGCGACCGTAGCCGATGTTGACGCAGTAGAGCCCGGCAAAACCGTCGATGAACTCGCGGCCATCCTTGTCGACGATGTGAATGCCCTTGCCGCCGGTGATCACCCGGCCCGGGGCGTCGCCGTGGGCGAAGTCACGCAGGTGAGTGGAGGCGTGGAAGGTCACCTTGCGGTCACGATCGATCAGATCCTTGTGCTGCTGGCTCATGCGGTTCTCTCTTCTAAGTTCTAAGCCCCGCCGCTGCGGGGTGATGTTCAATTCGTTAGTATCGCTGAATGCAACGCTACCCGGCATAGACCCTCTCGCGATGCCCAAGGACGAAACCCTGGAGCTACGCTTGCGGCTTGCGCGTCGGACTGGAACAAGGTCCCTCTTGCCAGTCCTCGATCGACATCCCTGTCGATCGCCGCGCGCCGCTTCGCTTGCTCCAGCGTCCTTTGGGTAGATATCGCTCGACGGCCCATCCCGGCCCCTTGCTCGGCTAGCTCCCAGAAACAGACCCCAGGCCGCCGAGGCAGTAATACTTGGTCTCCAGGTACTCGTCGATGCCGGTAATGCCGCCCTCGCGGCCGAGGCCGGACTGCTTGACGCCGCCGAAGGGTACGGGCGGGCCGGTCATCTTCACCGAGTTGACGCTGACCATGCCGAACTCCAGCGCCCGCAGCATCTTCCAGATGCGGCGAATGTCATGGGTGTAGACGTAGGCCGCCAGGCCATATTCGGTGTCGTTGGCCATTTCGATCACCTGGTCGTCGTCACTGTACGCGGTAACGCCGGCCACCGGTGCGAAGTTTTCCTCGCGCCATACCTGCATATCCCGGGTCACCCCGGTGAGCAGCACGGGCATGAAGAAGTTGGGCCCCGGCGCCTGGTTCTGGTCGCCGGCCACCAGCCTGGCGCCCCGGGAGATGGCATCGTCGACGATGGCGGCGGCCTTGTCCACCGCCTGGCGATGGATCAGCGGGCCCAGGTCGATCTCGCTCTCCAGGCCGTTGCCCACGGTCAGCGCCGCCATGCGCTCGACGAAGTGCTCGACGAACTCGTCGTGGATCGACTCATGCACCAGGATGCGGTTGGCCGCCAGGCAGTCCTGGCCGGCGGTCTGGAACTTGGCCGCCACGGCGGCGAAGGCCGCTTCCTTGGGGTCCATGTCCGGCGCGACGATAAAGGGCGCGTTGCCGCCGAGCTCCATGGAGAGCCGCTTGACGGTGCCGGCACTCTGATCGATCAGCAGCCGCCCGACCCGGGTGGAGCCGGTGAAGGAGAGCGCCTTGACGCGCTCCTCGGCACACAGAATCTTCGACACCTCGGGGGCATCGCCGAGCACGACGTTGAAGATACCCGCCGGGATACCGGCACGCTCGGCCAGTTCGGCCAGCGCCAGCGCCGAGAAAGGGGTCTCGCCGGCCGGCTTGACGATCACCGGGCAGCCCGCCGCCATGGCGGCGGCGGCCTTGCGGGTGATCATCGCCAGCGGGAAGTTCCAGGGCGTGATCAGCGCCGCGATGCCAACGGGTTCCTTGAGGGTGCCGAGCGCCGCGTTGGGGATGTGGCTGGGAATGGTCTCACCGAAGGTACGCTTGCCCTCCTCGGCGAACCAGCGCACGAAGCTGGCGCCGTACTCGACTTCGCCGCGGGCGTCGGGCAGCGGCTTGCCCTGCTCCAGGGTCATGATGGTGGCCAGGTCTTCGCGGTTGGCCTGAATCAGGTCGTACCAGGCCAGGAGACGCTCGCAGCGCTCGTCGGCACGCAGCGCCCGCCAGTGAACGAAGGCAGCCTCGGCGGCGTCCACGGCTTCACGAATCTGGTGGGCTTCCAGCCAGGGAATATGGCCGATCGCCTCGCCCGTGGCCGGGTCGAACACGGCCTCCTCGCGGCCCCCCTCGCCGTGGGTCCACTTGCCATTCACATAGGCATACTGGCGGAACAGGCGTGGATCTTCGATTCGAGCGGACAGCGTCTTGGACAGTTTCATGGGCACCTCCCCTGACACCGGCTGGTCCTGCCTGACGAATGGCCGGTGATGACAAAATATGGCGGGCAGCCAATGGCTGCCCGATGTCTACAGGGTAAGGGCTAAGCGGGATCAGGACTTTCCGATCATCGAGGCTCCCGATACGGTTTTTTTTGTCGTGACGGGCGGAAATGCCGTTTTTTCTGCTCAGCTGTCGGGAGGCTCGCTCAATGCTTCCTCGGTAAACACCAGCAGCCCCAGCTCCGGCCGGTAGCCGTGGATCTCGGTGACATCCAGCGCCTGCAGGAAGTGAAGAATCCCCTCGCTGACCACCTGCCCCGGCACCAGTACCGGGAAACCCGGGGGGTAGGGAATCACGAAGCTCGCCGAGACCACGTCGCGCCCCGACCGCATCTGGCCCTGCAGCTCGCCGTTGTCGAAGCGCAGGTACTCGGTATTCTCCTCGTCGTAGCTGAGGAAATAGGCCCGGCGGATGTCTCCTTCCGGCGTGGCGCTCTCGGCATCGGGGCGAAAAGCATCGTGAAAGCGGCTGAAATCTGGCAGCGGCGGCAGCTCCTGGGTCAGGGAGTGGACGCGGTTCTCGATGATCTTGCGCTCCGGCCGGCTGCTGTCCTCCCAGAGATTGTCGAACTCCTTGGCCAGCTTGATCAGCACATCCAGCAGATAGGCGATGGAGCCACGGGTGGTGCCGATGTTGGTCATGAACAGCACGGTGTTGCGCGAGGTCTTGTTGATCTGGATGCCGTACTTGTTCATCAGGAATTCGTTCTTGAAGGTATCGCCATCGACCCCGGTCGCACCGATGGCGATGGTGATGCGGCTGGGGTCGACGACGAATTCGTCCCGGGCCCAGGCCTCCTCCATCTTGTTCCAGCCCGTCACCGGGTCGTAGTAGGACTCGACGCCGGACTCGCGGTATTCCGCCGGCACCATGTCCTTGTTTTTCAATACGCGGAAGTATTTCTGCAGCAGCGGATGGCTGTAGAGCTGCTCGCGCAGCGACAGCGCCGCCTCGACCTGGGCGTGGACCAGCTCGAAGCCCTCCATTTCCGCCTGCATGCGCCCTACATCCAGCGACGCCACGATCTGGTAGTTGGGCGAGGTGGAGGTATGGGTCATGTAGGCCTCGTGGAACGGGGCCTCGACCTTCTGGCGATAGTCCTGGTCGAAGACGTGGATCATCGAGCCCTGGCGCAGCGAAGTCAGGGTCTTGTGGGTGGAGTGGGTGGCATAGGCGCGGATACGCACCTGATCCGGGTCGGGCATCAGCCGACGCTCCAGCCAGGTGGCGTCGTCGTCCGGATCGAGTTCGTCGAACTCGGCTTTCCAGGCCGCGTACTCCTCCCGGTACTTGTCACTGCGGTAGCGCTCTCTCAGGGTGCGTGCCGCATTCATGGCAGTGCGCGGCCGGTAGGTGGGGTTGAAGGAGGCGAAGGCGAACCACGCCTCGTCCCACAGGAACACCAGGTCCGGCTTGATCGCCAGGCACTCCTCCATCACCCGGCGCACGTTGTAGACCACGCCGTCGAAGGTGCAGTTGGTCAGCAGCAGCATCTTCACCTTGTGCAGCTGACCCGAGCGCTTGTAGCCCAGCAGGGTCTTCTTGATCTCGTGCAGCGGCACCGCGCCGTACATGGAGTAGTCATGCAGCGGATAGGAGTCGAGATAGCTGACGTGGGCACCCGCCAGCACCATGCCGTAGTGGTGCGACTTGTGGCAGTCCCGATCGACCAGCACGATGTCCCGCGGCTTGACCAGCGCCTGGACCACGATCTTGTTGGCCGTGGAGGTGCCGTTGGTGACGAAGAAGCTCTGCCGGGCACCGAAGGCCCGGGCCGCGTACTCCTGGGCCTTCTTGATCGGCCCGTAGGGCTGCAGCAGCGAATCGAGCCCGCCGGAGGTCGCCGACGTCTCGGCGAGGAAGATGTTGATGCCGTAGAAGTCGATCATCTGGCCGGCCCAATGGGAGCGGGTCACCGACTTCCCCCGAGAGATGGGCATGGCGTGGAAGACCCCGGTGGGCTTCTTGCTGTACTCGCGCAGGGCATCGAAGAACGGCGTGCGGTAGCGATTGTCGATGGCCCGCAGAATGGTGTGGTGCTGCTCGATGTAGTCGGTCTCGCGATAGAAGATACGGTTGAAGTAGCGGATGTCGCGGCTGGCCGTGGCCTCGACGTCGCCACTGGTGACCAGGAACTGGTCTATCTCCGGGCGCAGTTCGTGAATCATCGAGCTGAGCAGAATACTGCGCTCGGCCTCGGTCTGGTTCTCCAGCTCCTTCTCCGACAGCCCCTCCAGGTAGTTGCGCAGCGCGCTCAGGTTGTACTTCGACTTGTAGGGGAACTCGTAGCGGATCAGGCAGGCCTGGATGTTGGGGTTGACCAGCACCGCGATCAGCGCATCCTCGAAGCTGCGCACGGTGACCACGTCGTAGACGAACTTGTCCTCGGGGCGACGCATGTTGCGGAAAGCCTCGCGCACGACTTCCTCTTCCTGTGGGGAAAGGTTGTCGACGATCAACAGCTCGAAGTAGGGCTGAGCGGCACTGTTGGAGGCCGGATGGCCACGCCGCAGCTGGGCCAGGGCATCCAGGGTTTCCAGGTCTTCGGCATTGGCGTCGCTGTCGCTGAGATCGACATGGCGACGACGGTAGGATTCGCTGATCAGCGCACGAACCAGGCGCTTGACCACCTTCTCCAGCAATACGTATTCGTCGCGGTCGAAGAGCGACCAGAGATGACGAAAGTCCTCCTTGGAGGGGAAGGCGTGGTAGTCCTCGATGATCTCCAGCCGGGTGAGCTTGACGTCGATGGCCTTTATCAGGTTCTTCGCCCGGCTCTCATCGTTGAGCTTGACCAGAATGCCCAGGTCCCGCTTGAGGGCGTTCCAGGTATCGGCTCGCAGCTGTGAGATCTTGTGGTAGAAACCCAGCGCCGTATAGGCCGTTTCAGGCACCGTATAGGACGATTCGGATTGACTGGTCTCTTGCATGACGACACCCCATCCCGTTCGTTATTGATTGTTGTCGACCGCCTGGGCAGGTACCCGGCGAGACTCAGCCTGCATTGAGGCCGCGCGCGCCGTAGCGCACGGTCAGCTGTTGCTCCGGAAAGTGATCGAAGGAGAGTTTCAGCCACATTCCCGGCCAGTGATACTGAGCATGCCCGTCCCGGGGCCGGTAGACCGCGGTATAGACGGTCCCCAGCCCGCGCCGGTAGTCGTGGCGAAACAGCGGCGGCGAAAAGAAGGCCGAGACCAGGCGCTCCTCGGTCGTCGCCTCGTCGTCCACCAGGATCGACAGCTGGCGCTCGCGGATCAGGGTCTCGGAGGCCAGCGCATGGGCATACCATTCGATCTTCTTCTGGTGGTTGGTGGCCACCGGTACGCGGCGAATGCTGGCACGCTGGTCCGGGGCGATCATCGCCGTGACATAGCGACCGGCGGCATCGGCCACGGTGATGTTGTAGGCCATGTGCGTCGGCACCCGGGCCAGCACGGCGGCAGCCTCCGGCACCGTATCGCAGAACTCCAGAATGTAGCGCAGGATGATCGGCGCGCCGAAGCCCTCCCCCACCACCTTGCGGCCGCCGAAGGCCAGCGATACCGAAAGGCCTCTGTCGTTGATGCCATCGAGGACCCCCCAGAGGCAGTCGGACATGGCAATGACGCCACGCCCGTTCCAGTTGGTGTACAGGATGGTCCCTTCGCAGAGCTCTGGCGGGTAGTCGTAGTTGCGCGCCAGCACGGTGGTGTCGCTGCGCGCCAGCACCGCCTGGGAGCAGCCGGTGATATAGGGAGGCGGCCGATAGAGACTGAGCAGCCGCGCGGCCAGATCACCGCCGCCGGCCAGGTCGCAGAGGGCCCGGTAGGTATCCAGCAATTCCGGCATATGCTGTCGCAGGGCGTTGTAGCAGGCCAGATAGGCCGGACGCTCACGCTCGCCCTCGGCCAGGTACCACTGCTCATAGGCCGGCCAGTGGTAGTCGAACAGCGACTGCCACTTGGCGCCCGGGCTCTCCTCGCGGACGGTGCGAAAAATCAGCGTCTTCTCCATATCAGGCATCCGCGCCACCGCAGGGTGGCGCCGCTTCACTCCGCTCAGAGAATCTTGAAGTTGCCGCCACCGACAGCATGGCTGACGGCCACCTCCTCCACCACCGGGTCCTGCAGCGACTGGCCGGCATACTGGCCGCGAATGCCGTCGATCCAGGCACGGGCGCGCTCGGTGAGCTGGAAGTCATCGTCCATCAACCGGCCGCGGGTGATCAGGATACCGAGATCCGCCCCCTCGTAGCGGAAGTCGCCGGCGCCGCTGATGCGCAGGAAGAAACCTTCCTGGTCGTTCTCGGCGGCGTGGGGGTGGTAGCTGTAGTGGTCGTAGCCGATGCTGCCATCCTCGGCCATCTTCCACACGCCGGTACGCGGGGCCTGGGTAAGCAGGTCGACGCTCTCGTCGGTGTGCTTGATCACCAGTTGGCTCCAGCTATCGACGCTGTCGGGATGCGACCAGCGGTGGTTGATCTCCTCGATGTCCAGCTCGAAATCGAGATCCGAGAACTCCAGCAGGTGGAAGAGGAACAGCGGAATATCGGAGTGGGCGAAGGCGGCCACGTTGGTCAACGAGCTAGCGCCGGTGACCCGCGGGTTGAGCTCGCCCAGGTAGACTTCGCCGTTGTCCATGTCGATCAGGAAGTCGAGCTCGAAGTAGCCGCGGTAGCCCTCCTCGCGCAGGGCCTCGCCGAACAGAAAGGTGTACTCACGGGCCTTGTCGCGGATCTCCTGGGTAAAGGCGCCGGCGAACATCTCGTTGCCGCACCACCCCCCCTTGTAGGGCGTCAGCGTCTTGAAGCCGACCAGCTCGGTCATCAGCGGGCCTACCACGGTTCCGCAGCGGGTGGCACAGGCCTCGATCGCCGAGCCGCGGCAGTTGATGCGCTTCATGATCTTGACCTCGGGCTCGGCCTCGATCTCCTCGGCGTGCTTGTAGTAGTCCTCTTCGCTGGCGATGAAGAAGGTGGTGTGGCCGGAGTCGCCGAAGGCGGTCTGTACCACCAGATCATTGCCCAGCTCCTGGCTTACCTCGCACAGTTCCTGATAGCTGCCAACCTTGGCCAGGACATTGGGAACGCTGGGCACGCCGGCCTTGTTGCCAATGCGCACCGTCTCGATCTTGTTGTCCATGCGCTGCCGGAGTGCCGCGGGAGGGAAGGCGACCCGCAGCCCCAGCTGCTTGCAGACCTCCTCAGTATGTTCGTCGAACATCAGGAAGGCGGCCACACCGGCGCTCTCTCCATCAGCTCGGGAACCGATGAAGTCGATCACCTCCTTGTGCTCGAGCAGGTAGTTGTTGATGTCCTCGATGCTCTCGAAGTCCCGGGGGAATTTCTCCTTGGGCACAAAGACGTTGCGCTGCTGGCCATCGAAGCAGTCGATGTAGTTGATGTGACGGAAGCTGCCCACCCAATCGCCGATGCCAAGCAGATTGAAGTTGGTGGCGGAAATGAAGTAGATCGGCTCCTTGTTGCTGAGAAAATGGCGGCGAACGTCGGCAATGGTTGTTATCTTGCGCATTTTAGTCGCTCCATCAGTGGAGGAACCCTCCGTCGGGGTGGGTCCATTGGACGGCGGCGGGATAAAGCCCGCCGCCGGAGCCTGGCCAAATAAACGGCGCAGGGCACGAATCAAGGCCTCCAGCATGCTTTCTCCCCTGGCTCTTGGTGCCGTCAGTACTCCTCGATGTCGGCTCGCAGGGGCTTGGCCAACGGCCCCAGGGTGTCCAGGAACGCAGTGCCACCGTTCTCGCTACGGTACACCGAGAAGTCGACGCTACGGTCGCGGAAGCTCTTCAACGGCTGACCGAGACCACGCAGGCCGGTTTCGCGCTCGCGGCGCACCCGGTTCATGTCCACCTCGATGGGCATGATCTCCTCGCCGGTGCCCGCCTGGTGGATGACGTCACCGGAGGGGCCTACCACGATAGAACGCCCGTTACCGATGGCACCGGCGCCGTTGATATCAAAGAAATAGCACTGGTTGACCGCCGCATTGGTTCGCGCAATGGAGAGTTCGATATCGCGGTCGATGGTATCGGTCATGGTGGGATGAAGGATCACCTCCGCCCCCATGGCGGCCAGAGTGCGGGTGGTCTCGGGGAACCACATGTCGTAGCAGATCGACACCCCGAAGCGGCCCACGTTGGGCACATCGAAGGTCACGAACTCGCTGCCGCTCTCCACGCCCGCCTCGTAGGGAAGGAAGGGGAACTGCTTGCGATAGCGGGCCACGACATGGCCATGTGGATTGATCACCGACAGGGTGTTGTAGACGCTCTCGCCGACCCGTTCGAACATGGAGCCGGGAATCAACCAGATGCGGTGCTGCTCGGCCAGTTGGCAGAACATCGCCTCGGCGGCGCTGGGCATCGCCTGGGCATGGTGCGGTGACGCCCCCAGGGGCATCAGCTCACTGAACAGCACCATCTGGACCTGGGGAAA
Source organism: Halomonas sp. ANAO-440 (assembly GCF_019915905.1). Classification (NCBI taxonomy): domain Bacteria; kingdom Pseudomonadati; phylum Pseudomonadota; class Gammaproteobacteria; order Oceanospirillales; family Halomonadaceae; genus Halomonas; species Halomonas sp. ANAO-440. Next base: position 112,056 of record NZ_JAHXBV010000004.1, read on the forward strand.
GCGACTCATCAACACGTCGACACGGTGTCGCATCGCTTCGGTATTGTCGCCGTGGTGCAGCGCATGCATCTGCACACCGGCAATGGTGAAATAGGACATTGTCGTTCGTCTCCGTAGGCGATCTCGGTACATCCGGGGCGCTGTCTTGTGCGGTCAACGTCATCAAGGAAGCGTCAGCGGGATCGCCCGGCACAGGTGAGCAAAGGCTCGCCTCAAGCTTAAGCCAAATCCATCAACATGTAATCAACGATGCTTTCTCAAGTGTCGCCGTAGCCCAGCCGATGATTCAGGCCAGGCCTTCGGGAAGCGTGTGGGCGCTCTTCTGCTTGACGCTCTTGGTGACGATGTAGGTGAAGTAGCGCTCGATGCCGGTCTCGGAGGTCAGCCAGGCATCGATCAGGCGCTGATAGGCATCGACGGAGTCGGCTTCCACCTTCATCAGGTAGTCCACCCCGCCTCCCACCGCCACGCATTCGGTCACCTCCGGTGTGGCGTGGACCAGTGCCTCGAAGCGGGCGAAGCTTGCCGCGTTGTGTTGCTTCAGCTCGATCTGTACCCAGACCGGCGTGCGTCGCACCAGGGCCTCGGGGTTGATACGCGCACTGTAGCCTTCGATGATGCCGGCCTTCTCCAGGCGACGCACACGCTCCCAGCAGGGACTGACCGAGAGGTTGATCGCCTCGGCCAGCTTCGACTTGGTAATGCGCCCGTCCCGGGAGAGGATCTCGAGGATCTTCAGATCATAGCGATCGAGCTTCATCACCCCAGCGACTCCACGACTTCGGCAATCACGGCAATGGTATCGCCCATGTTGACCTGGGCAGGAAAGCGTCGGGCCGCGAGCACGCCGCTGCGGCCGGCACGATACTCTACCGGTGGCGTGCCGCTGCGGGCCGGATCGTAGACCCGGGCGATCACATCGCCCTTCCGGACCACGTCGCCCAGCGTCAGGGTCAGCTCGAGCAGCCCCGAGTGCTCGCTCTGCACATAGCAGCTGGCATCGGGCATATCGAGATAGATCTGCGGCTCGGCGGGCATTTCCACCTCGCCCTCGATCAGCCCGAAATGAATCAGGAAGTTGCGGATGCCGCGCTCGGTGATGGCCAGGCTCTCCGGCGTCGAGGTGCCGCCGCCGCCCAGCTCGGTGGCCACGAATATCTTGCCCTGCTCCTCTACCACGGTGTCGAACAGCGAGGCGGCATCGAGCTCGAACATCATCATGGCGTAGGGCGCGCCGAAGGCCTTGGCACCCTCTAGGGCCTGGCGCTGCTGGTCGGGATTCTCCAGCACATGGGAAGCCCCGAAGGGGATGATGTCCAGGGTGCGCCCACCGGAGTGGAGATCGAGCACCACGTCGCACATCGGCACCATCACCCGGGTGAAGTAGTCGGCGATCTTCTCGGTCACGCTGCCGTTGGGGTCGCCGGGAAAGCTGCGATTGAGGTTGCCTCCGTCCAGCCCCGAGGTGCGCTTGCCGGCCATCACCGCCGGGGTGTTCATGCAGGGTACGATGATGACCCGGCCGCTGACGTCCTCGGCGCGCAGGGTGTTCGACAGCTTGAGCAGCGAGGTAATGCCCTCGTACTCATCGCCGTGGTTGCCGCCTGTCAGCAGGGCCGTGGGACCCTCACCGTTCCTGACCACGGTCACCGGGATCATCACCGCTCCCCAGGCGGACTCGTCCACGGAGATGGGCAGCTTGAGGAAGCCGTGCTGGACGCCGTCGGCATCGAAGTCGACGGTGGCACTGATCGGGCTTGGGCGCTTGGTCATTGTCTGGAACTCCTTGTTCTATCATAGCGGGCAGCCGCTCGGGGCTATTCCGGCGATAGGCCTTCAGGGAGGCGCTGTGAACCCTTCCATGGGCGCTACCTCGGCCATCCCTGGCCTCGGACCTCCCTTTCGGCCTATCCCCGGCGCCCCTCGCTGTGGCCGGTTGTCGCTGGCACTCAGCGCACAAACAGCTGGCGGGGGAAGTTCGCCAACGCTTCGCAGCCTGTCTCGGTGATCAGAATGCTCTCGGTGATCTCCAGGCCCCACTCGTCCTGCCACAGGCCAGGCATGAAGTGGAAGGTCATGCCCGGCTGCAGGATGGTCTCGTCGGAGGGGCGCAGGCTCATGGTGCGCTCACCCCAGTCGGGTGGATAGGAGATACCGATAGGATAGCCGCAGCGCGCCCCACCCCGGTCGAAGCCGTACTTGTCCATTGCCGAGCCCAGCGCCATGGCGATATCGGCGGTGCGATTGCCGGGCTTGGCCACGGCCAGGCCGCGCTCGATGCCCTCCAGCAGCGCCGATTCGGCACGAATGAAATCCTGGGGCGGCCGCCCCAGGAACACGGTGCGCGACAGCGGCGCATGGTAACGCTTGAACACACCGGCAATCTCGAAGAACGTGCCTTCGCCTTCGCGAAATGGCGTGTCGTCCCAGGTCAGGTGAGGCGCTGCCGCATCCTTGCCGGTGGGCAGCATGGGCACGATGGCGGGATAGTCGCCGCCAAAGACCTTACCGGTATCATCCACCCAGCCCTCGATACCGACCCGGTAGATCTCGGAAACCAGCTTGCTCTTGGGCAGGCCGGGCTCGATCACTTCGAGGATACGCGTATGCATGCCCTCAACGATCTTGCCGGCGATGCGCATGTAGGCGATTTCCTGGGGTGACTTGATCGCCCGACACCAGTTGACCAGCGCATTGGCATCCAGGAAGCGGGCATGGGGCAGTTCGCGCAGCAGGCACTGGTACGCCTTGGCCGAGAAGTAGTAATTGTCCATTTCCATGCCCACCACACCCTGGTGCCAGCCGCGATCGGGCATGATCGACTGGGCCAGGTAATCCATGGGATGCATGTCGGGATTCTGGACATAGTAATCGGGGTAGTAGGTGATGTTGTCCGGATCGATCCAGCAGGTCCGCAATGCGCCATTGGCGTCCATGCGGCGGCCATACCATACCGGCTCTCCTTCCAGCCCCACCAGCACGCACTGGTGCACATAGAAGGACCAGCCGTCATAGCCGGTCAGCCAGGCCATGTTGGACGGGTCGCTGATGATCAACACGTCGATGCCTCGGCTAGCCATCTCGGCCCGGACCTTCCACAGCCGGGTGGCATATTCCTGACGAGTGAAGGGCAGAGAGACCTGATTCATGAAGCGTTCGCCATAGCATCACCAATAACCGGCCGTCTCCATGGGGAGAGGGCCGGACCAGGGGTTGTCGACACCGGTCGAAGAGCGATTATTGTCATGATTATTCACGAGGAAAATCATGACAATTTCCGGTCAATGTCGCTAAGCTGATACTAGCACCACACCTCTGCTGGCGGTCAAAGGCTTTATTGCATCATGACAATTGATCTGACTCCCTACTTGACCGACACCGGTCCCAAGTACCTGGCCATTGCCCGCGCCTTGTCGGAGGCAATTCGCCTGGGGGAGCTCACCCCGGGCACCCGCCTGCCACCTCATCGACAGCTGGCCGAAAACCTCGCCGTCAGCGTGCAAACCGTTTCACGGGCCTACGCCCAGGCCGAGAAGATGGGCCTGGTACAGGCGCGAGTCGGCAGCGGCACCTGGGTGAATGCCCTGGATGATGCCCGGGAGTCCGCTTATCTACGCGGTCATGAGCCACGTCATGAGAGCGCCCTGATCGACCTCTCCATCGCCCATCCGGTCTGTCCGCCCGGGCACCACCTGCGCTTTCGCCAGGCGCTGATGGAACTGGCGGACCATGCCAGCCCCGACGTAATCACCGCCTGTCGCCCCATCGCCGGACTACCTCACCAGCGCGAGCGGGCCAGCGCCTGGCTGCAGTCCCGACTCGGTGTGCCCGGCGAGATGGACGACAGGATTCTCTGCAACGGCGCGGCCCATGGTCTGATGCTGGCCATCGCAAGCGTGGTGCAGCATGGCGACCTGGTCCTCACCGAGGCCCTCACCGACCATGGCCTGGTCGCCCTGTCGCGCACCCTGGGCTTCCAGCTCCGCGGCGTGGCCATCGACAGCGAAGGCATTATTCCTGAGGCGCTGGAATCGGCGTGTCATCGTTTCAAGCCGAGAGCGGTGTACCTGACGCCGACCCAGTTGAATCCAACCGGCGCGACCATGAGCGAGGCCCGCCGTGACGCCGTGGCCGAGGTACTTGCGCGTCATCGGGTGTGGCTGATCGAGGACGATGTGCATGCCCTGCTCGAGGCCCCTAGCCTGACATCCCTGACCGCCCGGATTCCCCAGCTCGGCTTTCATGTCACCAGCATGACCAAGATCACCGTGCCGGGACTGCGCGCTGGCTACCTGACCGTGCCCCGCGGCCAACTGCACCACGTGCTGCCGCGGATGCGGGCCACCACCTGGATGGCCACGCCGCTGATCTTCGAGCTAGCCGACCGCTGGATCGCCGACGGCAGCATCGAGACCATGGCCGCCGAACAGCGGGAGCTGCTGGGCGAGCGCCAGAAACTTGTCTCCCGACTCTTGGGCCATCACGCCTTTACATCCCGCCCCACCAGCCTGCATGTCTGGGTGACACTCCCCGATGCCTGGCGAGCGGAGGAGATGCAGCAGCAGGCCGAACAGGAGGGCCTGGCCATTACCACCGCGGTACCGTTCATGGTGGAGCAGACGCCGCCCCCGCGTCGCATCCGAGTGAGCCTGGGGGCAGAACAGGACCTGCAGCGTCTGGAGGAGGGTCTGAAGCGACTGGCAATCTTGCTCGATGAGTCTCCCCCACCGATGATGCAGATTATCTACTGACCTTCACTCAACAAGGAGAAGGACATACTGATGCGTATCTTGATCCATATCGACGAGGCGGCCAGCTGGCGCGACGCCCTGGCCGAGCATCTGCCTGGCGCCGAGATCGTCACCAGCGATGCACCCGCCCACCAACGCCGGGATATCGACTACCTGGCCGCCTGGAAGCCGCCCGAGTCGCTGCTGCGGGAGCACGCCGACCTGAAGGGGATCATCAACCTGGGCGCCGGTGTCGACGCCCTGCTCAACAACCCCGGCCTGCCCGAGGGCGTGCCCATCGTCAAGCTGCGCGATGCCGGCATGGCCGAGCTGATCGGTGACTACGTGCGTTACGGCGTGTTGCATTTCCAGCGCGACTTTGACCGCTATCGTCGTCAGCAGGCCCACCGTGAATGGCGGGAGCATGCCGTTGACGACAAGGGTGACTGGCCGGTGGGCGTGCTGGGCCTCGGCGCCATCGGCGCCAAGGTAGCCAGGATGGTCGCCGCCGACGGCTTTCCGGTCCACGGCTGGAGTCGCTCTCCCAAGCGGCTCGACGGCATCACCTGCCACCACGGTGACGACGGCTTGCCTGAACTGCTCGGTCGAGTACGCACCCTGGTGCTGCTGCTACCCGGAACCCCGGAGACCCGGCATATCATCGATGCCAAGACACTGGCCGCCCTGCCGGAAGGTGCCAGCCTGATCAATCCCGGGCGCGGCACCCTGATCGATGAAGTGGCACTGCTGGAGGCGCTGGGGGAAGGTGAAACCGAGGGCCGGATTCGCGGCGCCTTGCTCGATGCCTTTCCCGAGGAGCCGCTGCCCCGGGAAAACCCGCTCTGGTCACACCCGAGGGTATGGATAACGCCGCACATGGCCGGCCCTACCCCGCTGAAGGAAGCCGTGGGGCAGGTCGCCGAACTGATCGAGGCCTTCGAAGCGGGCGAAACGCTCGAGACCGTGAACCCCAGCGCCGGCTATTGAATCGCCACGGCCTCGACCTCATCCCTACAAGTACGGCGAGATAGGAGATAGTCTGAAAGCCATACCCATCGCCCTCCCTGGAGGTGCACGATGACGACGCAACTGGACTACCGTAAGCAAGACACCCTGCTGGTCGTGGACATGCAGAACGACTTCTGCGAAGACGGCGCCCTGCCGGTGGAGGGTGGCAAGGCATTGGTTCCAGGCATCAATGCCGAGATAGAGGCCGCCCGTGCCGCCGGTGCGCTGGTGGTCGCTTCCCGCGACTGGCACCCCATCGACCATGCCAGCTTCGAACATCGCGGCGGCGCCTGGCCGGTGCACTGCGTACAGGACACCCCCGGCGCAGCCTTCCACCCGGACCTCGACTTCACCGACGACACCATCCGCGTCAGCAAGGCCACGGCCTTCGATGTCGATGCCTACTCGGCCTTCGACGGCACTGGCCTGGGCGGCTACCTGCGCGACCGAGGCATCCGTCGCGTGGTGGTGTGCGGCCTGGCCATGGACGTCTGCGTGCTGGCCACCGCCAAGGAAGCACGCCAGGAAGGCTTCGAGGTCGTGCTGCTGGCCGGGCTGACGGCGCCCGTCGACCCCGAGGCCCGGGGCCGCTGCATTCGTGAGCTGGAAGCCGAAGGCATCGAGGTTCGCCAATGAGTCAGCACGTCTCCGTACAGGTGGATGACGGCGACCTGGCCCTGCTCACCGACCTCTACCAGTTGACCATGCTCCAGGCCTACTGGAAGGAGTCGATGCAGGAGCGGGCCACCTTCAGCCTCTACTTTCGCAAGCTGCCGCCCACCCGGCGCTTCATGCTCGCCTGCGGCCAGCAGCATGCCGCCGCACTGGCCAGTCGGCTGCGCTTCTCGTCATCCGCCCTGAGCCGACTGGCCGGCACCGGGAAGTTCGACGATGCCTTCCTCGACTGGCTGGCCGGCTGGCGCTTCACCGGCGATATCTGGACCCTGCCGGAAGGGACGCCGGTGTTCCCGAACGAGCCCTTCCTGGAAGTGGATGCACCGATTGCCGAGGCACAGCTGCTCGAGAGCCTGATCATGAACCTGGTGCAGCTGGAAACGGTGCTGGCCTCCAAGGCCGTGCGCCTCGTCATGGCCGCCCAGGGCCGGCCGGTGGTCGACTTCGGCATGCGCCGCATGCACGGTGTCGACGCGGCGGTACGCGGGGTGCGCGCCTACCGTACCGCGGGCCTAGCCGCCACCAGCAACGTGCTGGGCGGGCTGCGCCACGACCTGGAAATCAACGGCACCATGGCGCACAGCTACATCCTGGCCCATGACAGCGAGCGCGAGGCCTTCCGTGCCTTCGCCCGCCACTATCCGGACACCACCCTGCTGGTGGATACCCACGACACCCTGGAGGGTGTCCGCATGGTCATCGAGCTGATGGCGGAGGAGCCCGACCTGCGCGTCAGTGCGATTCGACTCGACTCCGGCGACCTGGGCGAACTCGCTCACCGCTCCCGCACCCTGCTTGACGAGGCCGGCTTCGAAGAGATCAAGATCATCGCCAGCAGTGGCCTCGATGAATACAGGATCCAGGAGCTTGTCGAGGACGGGGCGCCCATCGACGCCTTCGGCGTGGGCACGCAGATGGGGGTCTCGGCCGACGCGCCGGTCATCGACCTCTCCTACAAGCTGGTGGAGTATGCGGGCATACCCCGGGTCAAGCACTCGACGGGCAAGGTCAACCTGCCCGGGCGCAAGCAGCTCTACCGGCGACGGGACGCCCAGGGCCGCTATGCCGGCGACATCATCGCCAGCCGCGACGAAGCGATCGTCGATGGCGAACCGCTGCTGGTGCCCCTGGTACAGGGCGGCAAGCTGGACGAGTCGGTCATGGCCATGGCCGCCGATGCCCGTGAACGGGTCCGAAACTCTCTCGCGGAGATGCCCGAGGCGCTGACCCGGCTCGCACCGGGCGAGAGCAACTACCCGGTGAAGCTCAGCGAGCAGTTGAAGCGCCTGCAGCAGCGGTGATGGCGTCCCGGAGAACATGCAACAAGCGTGCATCGGGGAACCCAGGGTGCCTTCCCGTGCTCAGACTCCTTGTCACTTCGTCACTCCTTTCCTCACCATCCCATGTTGAGTCCCATGAACCGACTGTTGCGCCCTCTCACCATGCTGGCCTTGCCGCTGCTACTGCTGTCGCTGGGCAGCGCCCAGGCCATGGCGGCCCCGACGGCTGCCAAGCCCGCGTCGGTCAGCGATACCGAACGCCGGGTCACTCCCCAGCCCTTCGACGCGCGATACCGGCTGGAGGTGAGCGGCTGGCCCAACGCCTCCATCGAGCACCGCTTGATCCGGGACAACCATCACTGGCAGAGCCGAATGAATGCCTCCATCGCCGTGGCTCGCGGCAATGAACGCAGCCGCTTCTTCCTGACCCCGGATGGCGTTCGCTCGGTGAACTACGCCAGCGGTTATTCGTTGCTCGGCATCGGCGGCGACTACCGGCTCGGCAGCGACGAGCTGAGCGAGCTGCCCGATCGTCAGGCCGCCCTGTTCGACCTCTCCCTGAGCGCCCTGAATGGCAGCTGCCAGGAGGAGGCCGGCTGTCGCCTGGTCTATCAGGATCATCGTGGCCGTGAGGAGTCCCTCGACTACCGGGTGCACGACCGAGAGACGCTGAGCCTCCCGGCCGGCAAGTTCGAGGCGGTCAAGGTCGAGGTGATGGACCCGGAAACGCCTGACAGGACGATGACCTTCCACTTCCACCCCGAGCTTCCCGGCTTGTTGCTGGCCGTGGACTATCGCCGCGACGGCAAGCGCAAGAGCCGGCTGCGGCTCACCTCTCTCGATACACCCCTCGACACCCAAGCCCCCTGACACGCTGCATGATCGCTTCTTCCCGGTGAGTGCCCCGTCGGCTCGATCGAGGCCGGTCGAGCCGACGGCAGCACTCGCCGCAAAAGGCTGCTAGAGTGTGGCGCTTTGTGCCGCCCGGCGGCCACGACAAGGGAAGAGGTCTCGATGTTGAGCGGGCTGTTGATCGTCCTTTTGCCGCTGCTGCTGGGCTACCTGGTGCCGGTTCGCCATGCCGGCCTGATGAACCTGATCAACCGCGGCGTCAACGCCTCGGTCTATCTCATTCTGCTGCTGATGGGGGTGAGCCTGGCCGGCCTAGAGGACCTGATGCGCGAGCTGTCGCGCATGGGCGGCCAGGCACTGCTGCTGTTCAGCGTCATTACTGCCGTCAACCTGGCGGCCCTCTGGTGGCTGTCTCGCCGGCTCGGGCTACGCTTCGACACCTCACCGGTCGTCGCCAATGCACCGACCACCAAGCTGGCCGCCCTGATCGGCTCCCTGGCGCTGGTCGCGGTGGTGGTCTTCGGTGTGCTGATCGGGCTCGCCCTGAGCTGGCTGGGCGGCCAGACCATCTTCCCCACCGCTGAACGGCTGGCCGAGTGGGCGCTCTATGCCCTGCTGGCACTGATCGGCTGCCAGCTGCGCAATTCGGGCATGCCGCTGCGCCAGATATTCCTCAACCGGCACGGCCTGGCCATCGCCACGACCCTGGCCGCCAGTTCCCTGGTTGGCGGCCTGATCGCCGCCCCGCTCCTCGGCCTGAACTGGAACGAAGGACTGGCACTGGCGTCCGGCTTCGGCTGGTATTCGCTCTCCGCCATTCTCATCGGGGACCAGTTGGGGCCACTGCTTGGCGGCGTGGCCTTCTTCAACGACCTGGCCCGTGAACTGCTGGCCTTCATCCTCATCCCGCTGCTGATCCACCGCCATGCGCCACTGGCCATCGGCTACGGTGGTGCGACCTCCATGGACTTCACCCTGCCGGTCATCCAGCAGCACGGCGGGGTGGCCTGCGTGCCGATCGCCGTGGTCAGCGGATTCATTCTTTCGCTGTTGTCGCCGCCCTTGATCCTCTTCTTCCTGTCGCTCTGAGCCGCGAGGCGACAACGCTGTCACAGCGGCAGAATGTGCGCCTCCGCTACACTTAGCCAAAAGTCTAGGTTGATCTCCGTGCCAATAAGCGGCTAACTGAGCGCCGACAAACTTAATCGTTTAAGTTCTCAAACAGCCAGCCCCATAAGAACAAGCCGACAAGGAAAACTGCCATGCTCAAGAAGACACTGTTTCCCACGCTCATCATGGCTGGAGCCGCCGGTATCAGCCACGCCCAGGCCGCAGACCTGACCATCTCCTGTGGCGCCGTCGGCGCCGAGCTGACCCTCTGCCAGGAGGGTGTCAGAGCCTGGGAGGAAAAGACCGGCCACAGCGTCGATGTGGTCTCGACGCCGAACTCCTCCACCGAGCGCCTCTCCCTCTACCAGCAGATTCTCTCCGCCAACTCCACCGACATCGACATCATGCAGATCGACGTGGTCTGGCCTGGCCTGCTCGCCAACCATCTGCTGGACCTGCGCGAGGTACTCGGCGACGAGGCCGGTGAGGGTCATTTCGAGACCATCATCGAGAACAACACCATAGACGGCCGACTGGTCGCCATGCCCTGGTTCACCGATGCCGGTGTGCTCTACTACCGTCAAGACCTGCTCGAGAAGCACGGCCATGAGGTGCCCAAAACCTGGGAGCAGCTCACAGAGACCGCCCGGGAAATCCGCAATGCCGAGCGCGCCGAGGGTAGCGAGCGGATGCAGGGCTTCGTCTTCCAGGGCCGCGCCTACGAAGGCCTGACCGTCAATGCCCTGGAGTGGGTGGCAAGCCACGGCGGCGGCACCATCGTCGACAGTGGAGGTGAGATCACCATCGACAACCCGCAGGCCGCTGCCGCACTCGATCGCGCGGCGACCTGGATCGGTGATATCTCACCCAACGGCGTCCTCAACTACACCGAGGAAGAAGCCCGAGGCGTGTTCCAGGGCGGCAACGCCGTGTTCATGCGCAACTGGCCTTACGCCTGGGCCCTGGCCCAGAGCGAGGACAGCGAGGTACGTGGCAAGGTCGGTGTGACCCAGTTGCCCTACAGCGGCGACGGTCAGAGTGCCGCCGGCCTCGGCGGCTGGAACCTGGCCGTCTCCCGCTACAGCGAGAATCCCGAGCTCGCCGTCGACCTGGTGGCCTTCCTCGCCGGCGAAGAGGAGCAGAAGCGTCGTGCCATTGCCGGCGCCTACAACCCCACCCTGGAGTCGCTCTACAAGGATGAGGAGGTGCTCGAGGCGGTGCCCTTCTTCGGCGATCTCTACGAGACCTTCGTCAATGCCGTGGCGCGTCCCTCCGCTCCCACCGGAGATGCCTACGGCCGCGTCAGCAATGCTTTCTTCAGTGCCGCCCATGACGTGCTGTCCGGCAACAAGACCGGTGAGCAGGCAGTCAGCGATCTCGATCGTGAACTCTCCCGCGTCAAGCGTCGCAACTGGTAACCTCCTGGAGCCCGAAATGTCGACTCCCGTAACCGAAAGCGCGCCGATCGCGGCGCGCCCCCTGGCAAGGCACAAGCGCAGCACCAAGGTGCGTCGCCAGAGGGTGCGTGCCGCCTGGATCTTTCTGGCCCCGATGCTGGTCGTCCTTGTCCTGGTTGCGGGCTGGCCGCTGCTGCGCACCTTCTACTTCAGTTTTACCGATGCCTCCCTGTCCGACCTGAGCGATACCCTGTTCATTGGACTGGAGAACTATCTGATATATGAAGATGGTCGCTGGTACGGCGTGCTGGCCGACCCCATCTGGTGGCGCGCCGTCTGGAACACCGTCTACTTCTCGGTGGTCTCGGTCTCGCTGGAGGTGGTGTTCGGCATCATCGTGGCGCTGGTGCTCAACGCCGAGTTCAAGGGCCGCACGCTTGTGCGTGCCGCGGTGCTGATCCCCTGGGCGATCCCCACCATCGTCTCGGCGCAGATGTGGGCCTGGATGCTCAACGACCAGTTCGGGATCATCAACCACCTGCTGATGGTGATCGGGATCATCGGCGAGCCGATCGCCTGGACGGCCGACGCCAGCTACTCCATGTGGGCGGTGATCATGGTCGACGTGTGGAAGACCACCCCCTTCGTCGCCCTGCTGGTGCTGGCCGCCCTGCAGATGCTGCCCAAGGACTGCTATGAGGCCGCCGAGGTCGACGGCATCCATCCGGTAAAGGTCTTCTTCAGGGTCACCCTGCCGCTGATCACCCCGGCGCTGATGGTGGCGGTGATCTTCCGCCTGCTCGACGCCCTGCGCGTGTTCGACGTCATCTACGTGCTGACCTCCAACTCCACCAGCACCATGTCCATGTCGATCTACGCACGCCAGCAGCTGGTCGAGTTCCAGGACGTGGGCTACGGCAGCGCCGCCTCCACCCTGCTGTTCCTGATCATCGCCCTTGCAACCATCGCCTACCTCTACCTCGGTCGCAATCAACTGAAACTGGGAGGCGACTGATGACCTCGCGCCAGCTCTCCAAACACGCCACCCGCATCGGTTTCTGGGTCCTGGTAGCCCTGATCGTCGTGATCGCGGTCTTCCCGTTCTACTATGCCGTAAAGACCTCCTTCACCCCCTCCAGCGAGCTGTTCCGGGTCGAGCTATGGCCCTCTCGCCTGGATTTCACCAACTACGTGCAGATCTTCAGCCAGCGCAGCTTCCTGCAGGCGATCTTCAACTCGATCCTGGTTGCCACCAGCGTGGTGTTCATCGCCCTGCTACTCGGTATCACGGCCTCCTATGCGCTGGGGCGGGTGCGCTTTCGCGGGCGCAGCACCGTGCTGCTGGTGATCCTGGGTGTTTCGATGTTCCCCCAGGTGGCAGTGCTCTCCGGCCTGTTCGAGGTCATCCGTGCGCTCAACCTCTACAACAACCCGGGCGCGCTGATTCTCAGCTATACCATCTTCACGCTGCCCTTCACCGTCTGGGTGCTGACCACCTTCATGCGCCAGCTGCCCATGGAGCTGGAAGAGGCGGCGATCATGGACGGCGCCACCCCCTGGGTCATCATCACCAAGGTGTTCCTGCCGCTGATGTGGCCTGCCATGGCCACGACAGGCCTGCTCGCCTTCATTGCCGCCTGGAACGAGTTCCTCTTCGCCCTGACCTTCACCCTCACCGACAGTCAGCGCACCGTGCCGGTCGCCATCGCCCTGCTCTCCGGCGGCAGCGCCTACGAGCTGCCCTGGGGGCCGATCATGGCGGCCTCGGTGGTGGTCACCGTGCCGCTGGTGGTGCTGGTAATCATCTTCCAGCGGCGCATCGTCTCGGGCCTTACCGCCGGCGCCGTGAAGGGCTGATCCCACCCTAACCATCGAGACATAGCCATTGAGGGACGCCGGGGGCAGGCAGAAGAGGAGGTCCGATTCCAGGGATGGAATCGGTAGCGCCCAGGGAGGGGTTTACAGCGCCTCCTCGCAAGCCTGCCGCCGGATCAGTCCCGATAGCGATAAGGCTGAGAGTTAACGGCAACTTCGCTGAATACCAAACGCTTTCCATGACGCAAGGATTCCAAGATGCAGGACAACACCCTCTGGTGGCGCGGCGGCGTCATCTACCAGATCTACCCGCGCAGCTTCATGGATGCCAATGGCGATGGCATCGGTGACCTGGCCGGCATCACCGAGAAGCTCGACTACGTGGCCTCGCTGGGCGTGGACGGGATCTGGCTGTCGCCCTTCTTCACCTCGCCGATGCTCGACTTCGGCTACGACGTCAGCGACTACCGCGACGTGGACCCGATGTTCGGCACCCTGGATGACTTCAAGGCGCTGCTGGCCCGGGCCCATACGCTTGGCCTCAAGGTGATGATCGACCAGGTCATCAGCCACACCGCCGAGGCGCACCCCTGGTTCCAGGAGAGCCGCGCCGACCGCACCAACCCGAAGGCGGACTGGTACGTCTGGGCCGACCCCAAGCCGGACGGCACCCCGCCCAACAACTGGCTGTCGATCTTCGGCGGGCCGGCCTGGACCTTCGACCCGCGCCGCCGCCAGTACTACCTGCACAACTTCCTGTCGAGCCAGCCGGACCTCAACTTTCACCACCCGGAAGTGCGTCAGGCGCAGCTGGACAATATGCGCTTCTGGCTGGAGCTTGGCGTCGACGGCTTCCGCCTGGACACCGTCAACTTCTATTTCCACGACGCCGAACTGCGCGACAATCCACCGGTGCCGGCAGGCGCCGCCAAGACCCTCGGCGCGCCGGATGCCAACCCCTACACCTGGCAGCGCCACGTCTATGACCTGAGCCGCCCGGAGAACCTCGGCTTCCTCAGGGAGCTGCGTGCACTGATGGACGAGTTCCCCGGCACCACCACGGTGGGCGAGATCGGCGACGACAACCCCCTCGAGCGCATGGCCGAGTACACCGCCGATGGTGACAAGCTGCACATGGCCTATACCTTCGACCTGCTCAACGCCCCCCACTCGGCGGCCTATATCCGCGAGGTGCTGGAACGCTTCCAGCGCCTGGCCGGTGACGCCTGGCCCTGCTGGGCGCTGTCCAATCACGACGTGGTGAGAAGCGCCTCCCGCTGGGGCGACGGCGAGGACCCCATCGCCTACCCCAAGGTGGCGCTCGCCATGCTTTTCTCGCTGCGCGGCAGCGTCTGCCTCTACCAGGGCGAGGAGCTGGGCCTGCCCGAGGCCGAGGTACCCTTCGAACGCATCCAGGACCCCTACGGCAAGGTACTGTGGCCGGAGTTCAAGGGCCGCGACGGCTGCCGCACCCCCATGCCCTGGGAGAACGCCAGGGAAGGCGGCTTTACCGCGGGGGGCGTTACGCCCTGGCTACCGGTGGAGGCTCGCCAGCTGCCGCTCGCCGTCGCCGAGCAGCAGGACGACGCGGAGTCGGTACTCAGCGCCACCCGCCGCCTGCTCACCCTGCGCACCGCCCATCCGGCGCTGTTCGATGGCGATCTGGCACTGGTCGATGTGGGGGAAGCGCTGCTGGGCTTCATCCGCGAGAAGGGCAACGAACGCATCCTCTGCGTCTTCAACCTCACCGGCCAGGCCCATGAGGCTCGCCTGCCGCTTGCGGTGGGCAGGTCTCTGGAAGGGCATGGCTTCACCCATGAGCGCGACGGCGAGATACTGTGCCTGCCGCCCTATCAGGCCGCCTATTTCGTCGTCTGAGACACACTCATAGCAATGCTCATAACAGTGCTCATAACAACACTGCCGGCCCGCCACGAGGCAACCCATCAGCGGGCCGGCTAGGAGATACTCAATGGCAAGCGTCAAACTCGACAAGGTCAACAAGGTCTTCGGCAGCACCCATATCATCAAGGATGTGGACCTGGCCATCGGTGACGGCGAATTCGTGGTCTTCGTCGGCCCCTCCGGCTGCGGCAAGTCCACCCTGCTGCGGCTGATCGCCGGGCTGGAGTCGATCAGCGACGGCGAGCTCTCCATCGGCAACACCGTTGTCAACGATCTGCCGCCCCGGGAACGTGGTGTCGGCATGGTGTTCCAGTCCTATGCCCTCTATCCGCATATGACGGTCTACGAGAACATGGCCTTCGGGCTCAAGCTGGCCAAGGCATCCCAGGAAACCGTTCATGAACGGGTCATGGCCACCGCCCGCATCCTGCAGCTGGAGGAGCTGCTGGAGCGCAAGCCCAAGGCGCTCTCCGGCGGCCAGCGCCAGCGCGTCGCGATGGGGCGGGCCATGGCGCGCGAACCCCGCATCCTGCTGTTCGACGAGCCACTCTCGAACCTGGACGCTTCGCTGCGGGTCCAGATGCGCAACGAGATCGCCCGCCTGCACCAGCGTCTCGAGTCCACCATGATCTACGTCACCCATGATCAGGTGGAAGCCATGACCCTGGCCGACAAGATCGTGGTACTCAATGGTGGCCGTATCGAACAGGTAGGCAGCCCCCATGAGCTCTACCAGCGCCCGGGGACCCGATTCGTGGCCGGCTTCATCGGCTCGCCGACCATGAATTTCATGCCGGCAAAACTGCTCGATGCCGACGAATCGGGCTGTCGTGTCAGCGCCAGTGGCATGGCCCAACTCGACCTGCCCCAGGATGCTGTCGGCCAGGCCAAGGGCACCGGCCTGACGATCGGCGTACGCCCCGAACACCTGCGCCTGACCGAGGCCCAGGGCGCCAACAGCTTCGAGATCGTCAACGTCGAGTACCTGGGCAACGAGGTCTATGTCTACCTCGACCCCAAGGAGGGCGACACCCTGCTGATCCAGCGCAGCGAGGCGCCCACCCACTGGTCGGTCGGGCAGCGTGTCGCTCTGGCCCCGGACCCGGCGCATGTCCATCTGTTCGACGGCGAAGGCCGGGCGCTCCCGGTCAAGGCCGTAAGCGCCGTGGCATGAGCGGGACTGTCGCGGCCACGACCGGGGCGGTATGCTTGGCATGCACTCATTAGCAGGAAAAGAAAAAGTGTCAAAACCGTCGCGCCGCATGACCCTGAAGGACCTGGCACGGGAGATGGGCGTTTCCACCGCCACCATCTCCAATGCCTTCAATCGGCCGGACCAGCTCTCACCGGCGCTGCGGGAGCGCATCCTCGACGAAGCCAAGCGGCTCGGCTATCGCGGACCCGACGCCAAGGCCCGCAGCCTGCGCACCGGCCGCTCGCGCATCATTGCGGTGCTGCTCGCCGAGAGCCTCACCTACAGTCTCAACGACGCCGTATCCAGCGAATTCCTCTCGGGGGTTGCCGAAGTTCTCGACGCCCAGGGCCATACCCTGCTGCTGCTCTCCGCGCGCCAGGCCCAGAGCCCGATCCCGGGCTCGGCAAGCATGGCGGACGGCTTTATCGTCTATGGCCTGATTCCCACCTCGGAGCTACTCGACTCGCTTCCCGTTCAGGCTTCGCTGGTGGCAGTGGATTTCGATGTGACGGGCTATCCATCGGTACATATCGACAACGAGCCGGCCTGCTATGCCATCGCCCAGTATGCGCTGAAGGCAAGAAGGCCCAGGCGACCCGCGATCGTCAACCTGCGCCTGACCGTCGAGCCCTGCAACGGCTATATCACGCCCGACCATGCCCTGCTGCCGGCCGATCGCACCATTACCCGTGCACGACTGATGGGCTTTGACCGCGCCCTGGCCGAGCATGGCTTCGAGACCGAACGGGTGCCGAAATGGAACGTGGAAGAGAATACCTTCGACGTCTGCGCCCCGGTGATCGAGTCGATTCTCGACCTGCCGGACGAGGAGCGGCCGGACCTGCTGTTCTGCATGTCGGACCGTCTCGCTCTGACCGCCCTGACCCTGGCCGAGCAGCGTGGCATTCGCGTTCCCGAGGATCTACGGCTGACCGGCTTCGACGGTATCGCCGAGGGGCAGTACCGGGCGCCAAGGCTCACCACCGTGTGTCAGGAGAGCCATGCCAAGGGACGCCTGGCAGCCCGCATGATCCTGGGGCTCGATGAACCCCATGCCAAGATGCTGCATACCGAACTCCTGGTCGGTGACACCTGTCCCTGACCACGGCACCTGCCCTCTGCTTGCATATTGCTTGCACGATTCCTGACCATTGGCTGCATCGCACGGGTGGATGATGACGGGGCCGTCCCCCCGTCGTGAGTCACCCTATGCCTCGTCACGCCGCCGCTCCCCGCGCGCCGCATTGCTCCTGTTTCCATGCTCGACAACGGGGGCGCCTCACGCTTGGCCCCCTGCTGGCGCTGCTGGTACTGGCGGGCGGCCTGTTTCTGGCCTGGTGGCTGATCAGCCAGCCCCCAAGGGTGGAGCGCCGTGCCCCTGCCGAGGCACCGCCCCCGCTGGTGGACGTCGTCACCGCCCACCAGCGCGCTGCGGCACCCTCACTGCATGGCTTCGGTCGCGTTCAGGCCGAGCGCGAGGCGCATCTTTCCAGCCGGATTGCCGGCCAGCTGCTCGAGTTCGCCCCGAATACCCTGCCCGGCATGGTGGTGGAGGCCGGCGCCCCCCTGGCCCTCATGGACGACACCGACTTGCGTCTGGCGCTGCGCGACGCCGAAGCGGGATTGGCCCAGGCCCAGGCCCAACTGGCCATGGAGCGGGGCGAACAGCAGCGCGCCCAGTCGGAGTATCAAAGCTTCGGTCGCGACCTGCCCGCCGACAGGCGAGCCCTGGTGCTGCGTGAGCCACAGCTGCGCGTGGCCGAAGCGGAAGTCGAACGCGCCACGACGGCCCGGGACCGGGCCCGACTCGACCTGCAGCGCACCACTCTCACCGCGCCCTGGCGCGGCATGGTGCAGTCTCGGCTGCTGGGCGCCGGCAGCGAGGTATCCAGCGGCACCGAGCTGCTGCATCTGGTCGATGTCACGCGCTTCTGGGTCCGGGTCTCGCTGCCCGGCGAGGCGCTGGGCTGGCTGGACGCCGCAACGGACGACGCTCCCGGCAGCCAGGTGACCATCAGCAGCCGCAGCTGGCCCACCGGCCATGAACGTCGAGGCGAACTGATCGCCGTGCTGCCGACGCTGGAGGAGAACGGCCTTCAGGCCCAGCTGCTGGTCGCGGTGGACGATCCTCTCGGCCTCGAGCTGGGCTCCCCCGCCCTGCGTCTCGGCGACATGGCGCGGCTCGACTTCGCCGCCCGCCCCCGTGAGGGGCTCTTCGTGCTGCCGGTAGCGGCGCTGCGCCCCGGCGACGAGATCTGGGTGCTGGACGATGAGGACCGCCTTCGCCGTCGCCAGGTCACGGTCCTGCACCGGGGCGACGAGCGTGTACTGATCGAAGAGGGCCTCGAGGAGGACCAGCGCATCGTGATCTCCCAGCTCGGCCAGCCCCGGGAGGGCATGCGCCTTCGTGCTCGGGTCGCCGACAGCGAACGCCCCGCAGGTGCCGTCAGGGAGCCCACCTCATGATGCGTCGCGGCCCCATCGCCTGGATGGTCCATCACGGCGTCGCTCCCAACCTGCTGATGCTGCTGCTGATCGTCGGGGGCCTGGCGGCATCGACCACGATCAAGAAGGAGGTCTTCCCCGATTTCGAGCTGGAGATCATTCATGTCGCCATCGGCTATCCCGGTGCCACTCCCGGAGAGGTGGAGCGCAGCCTGCTGCTGCCCATGGAGGCGGCACTGGCCGACGTGGATGGTATCGACGAGCTGACCGCCACCGCCAGTGAGGGGGCCGGACGGGTCTCGGCCACCCTGGTCGAAGGCGTCGAGGTGATGCGGGTCTACCAGGAAATACAGCAGGCCATCAATGCGATCACCACGCTGCCTGCCGCGGCCGACCCGGCACGCTTCAGCCTGGCAGGTCGCTCACGCAGCGTCATGAGCCTGCAGCTGCATGGCTGGGTGGATGAACGGCTGCTGCATGAGATCGCCGAGGACATCCGTGCCGAACTGCAGGCGGCTCCCGGCATTTCACGGGTCGAGCTCTCGGGTAGTCGTGACCGCGAAATCCAGGTGCTCCTCGACGAAGAGGCCATGCGGCGACACGGCATCGAACACCGTCAACTGGCAAGCCGGATCGGCGACGAAGCCATGGACCTCGCCGGTGGCCGACTGGCCACCGGCGAAGGGGAGTGGCTGGTCCGCTACCAGGGGCGTCGCGACGACCTCCTGGGCTTCGCCGACCTGCCGATCATCGGCTCCCCTGACGGTGCACAGCTGCGGCTTGGCGATATCGCACAGGTCGTGGACGGCTTCGCCGAAACCGATAGCGAGGTACTGTTCAACGGCGACCCGGGTATCAGCCTGGATGTGTACCAGATCGGCAACCAGACGCCGATCGGCATCAGTGACGCCGTCACGGCACAGCTCGAGCGGCTGCGCGCCGGACTGCCCGAAGGAGTCAGTCTGAGCGTGTCGCGGGACACATCCGAGGTCTACCGCGACCGCCTCTCTCTGCTGCTGAAGAACGCCTGGCTGGGGCTGGCACTGGTGCTGGTGCTGATGGCGCTGTTCCTCGAGGCACGCCTGGCGTTCTGGGTCACCCTGGGCATCCCCACGGCCTTCCTCGGCGCCATGCTCTTCCTGCCCTGGCTGGGTGTGTCCATCAACATGATGTCGATGTTCGCCTTCATCATTGCGCTGGGCATCGTGGTCGACGATGCCATCATGGTCGGCGAGAACATCCACAGCTATCGCGAGCAGGGCCACTCCCTGCGCGAGGCCGCGGTACGCGGCGCCAGGGAGATGGCCGTGCCGATCAGTTTCGCCATCCTCTCCAATATCGTCGCCTTCCTTCCGCTACTGTTCCTGCCGGGCTTTCTGGGCATGATCTTCGCCGTGGTTCCGGTGGTGGTGATCACGGTATTCCTGGTCTCCTGGCTGGAAGCGCTGTTCATTCTGCCCGGCCACCTGGCCCACCGTGCCGGTGGCCGAGAAGGCTCGGCCTGGCTCAAGCCTCTGGACCGCCTGCGTCGGACCCTGCAGGGCGGACTGTCGCATTTCACCCAGCACCAATTCGCCCCTTTCCTGCAGCGCGCCCTGGATCAGCGGCTGCTGACCGTCTGCCTGGCCATTGCCCTGCTGGTCGTCGCCATCGCCTGGGCCATGAGCGGCCGACTCGGCTTTTCGCTGATGCCGCGGGCCGAGTCAGACCGGGTTCAGGCCACGGTAACCCTGCCCGTCGGCAGCCCCATCAGCGAGGATCGCCGAGTCCGTGATCAGCTGCTGGAGAGTGCCCTGGTATTGAGCCAACAGGAAGGTGGTCCGCGCTTTTCCGCCACTCGCGCCCAGATCGACGGTGATCGTCTGAACGTACGCCTCACCCTGGCGCGTGACAGCCTCGACGACTGGCCCCCCTCCCGGGTGGCACGGGCCTGGCGGGAAGAAGCCGGCGATTTCACCGGGGTCCAGGCCGTGCGCTTCGAATCCGATTTCGGTGGCCCCGGCCAGGGAGCCGACCTGACCCTGCGCCTCTCCCACCCCGACAGCGGGGCCCTGGAGGCCGCTGCAACCCGTCTGGCCGATGAATTGGCCCAACTCGATGGCCTCACCGATATCGACAGCGGCCTGGCCGACGGCAAGCCCCAGTTGGAAATCCGGCTGTCTCCCGAAGGAAGAGCGATGGGCCTGACCGGCGCAGATCTGGCCGGGCAGCTACGCGGCCCGCTTCAGGGCGCCACCGCCATCGAGCAGTTCATCGGTCGTCACGAGATCAGCGTGGTGGTGAGGCTACCCAGCAGCGAACGGAACAGCCTGAGCGACCTCTACCAGCTACCGATCCGCACCCCCGATGGCGTGACGGCGCCGCTCCATCGGGTAGCCGATATCCACCTGGGCCGTGCTGCCACAACGCTTCAGCGTATCGACGGCCGGCGGATCATCAACGTCACCGCCGAGGTGGCCAGCGAAACCCAGGTCAATCAGGTGCTGGGCACACTGCAGGCCGACGTCTTTCCCGCCCTCCAGGTCGGCTGGCCGGGGCTCGAGATCGCTCCTGGCGGCCGCCAGCAGGAGACCGCTGACAACGTCTCGGTGCTCTCCCAGGCCACCTGGCTGACGCTGATCGCCCTCTACGCCCTGCTGGCGATTCCCTTCCGCAGCTATCTGCAGCCGCTGCTGGTGTTGGCCGCGATCCCCTTCGGTGTGATCGGGGCCGTGGCCGGTCACATGATCATGGGTTACGGGCTGTCGGTGATCAGCCTGATGGGCATGCTGGCGCTCTCCGGCGTGGTCATCAACGATGCCCTCGTCCTGATCGACTATGCCAACCGGCGCCGCCGGGAAGGCCTGGGTGCGCGTGAAGCCATCGTCGCCGCCGCGACACGTCGTCTGAGACCCATCATGATGACGACCATGACCACCTTCCTCGGGCTTGCCCCGATGATCTTCGAGACATCGCGTCAGGCTCGTTTCATGATCCCGATGGCCATTTCGCTCGGCTTCGGCATGCTCTTCGCCACCGTGATCCTGCTGGTACTGGTACCCTGCCTCTACCTGATGCTGGAGCGCCTGCGCGAACGCATCCACGGCCGCCAACTCACCACCGAGTCATTGGAGCCCACCCGATGAGCCTTCGTCTTCCCCGCCCCGCCATTTCACGCTTGGGGATCAAGCTGTTCGTGATCATCCTGGTGGTCAACGTGGGTATTGCCGGGCTGGTCTTCCTGGCGGTGTCGCGCAGCCTGGATCGCGGCTTCATCGATTACCTGGAAACCACCCAGGCCAGCCGTGCCGAGACCCTGGCGGAAGGGCTCGGCCAGGAGTGGGCAAGACGTGGCGGATGGCAGTGGCTGCGCGACTCTCCGCCGGCCTGGCAGGGCCTGGTTCGCCAGCAGCTTTGGCCCGGCGAAGGCCCCCCCGCCCACGGCATCGAGCGCCGCCTGGGCGACGCCCGGGACTTTGTGCTGCATGATGCCGATGGCCTGCCGGTGATAGGGCTTGCCCCGGATGACAGTGAAACCGCCTCGGAGCTGCACTGGCTGCCCATCGAGCACGAGGGCGAGCAGGTCGGCACCCTGGGCTACCGCCCTCCCCAGCAGCTGATGGCCCGCATGGACCGCATCTTCCTATCCCGCCAGCAGCGCAACCTGGGCATCATCATCGCCGCGCTGGGCGTGGCCTCGCTGCTGCTGGCCGGCGGGCTCGCCTGGTGGCTGGGTCGCCGCACCCGCAGCATGGCCCAGGCCACCCGACGTCTCACCGAGGGCGACTACAGCGCGCGCCTGCCTGAGCAGGGGCGTGACGAACTCTCGCGCCTGGCCCACGATTTCAATGTGCTGGCGGCCACCCTGGAAGCCAGCCGTGAGGCCCGGGCCCGCTGGGTCTCGGACATCGCCCACGAGCTGCGTACGCCCCTGTCGATACTGCGCGGCGAGATCGAGGCGATGCAGGATGGTATCCGGCCCTTCAATGAGGACAACCTCTATTCTCTCTCCCAGGAGGTCGGCCAGCTGGAGCGTCTGGTTACCGACCTGCGGCTACTGTCGCAGAGCGATGCCGGCGCCCTGGAGGTGCAGCTCGCGCCCCTGGACCTGGCCGAAAGCCTCGCCGCATGGCTCGAGGAGGCCGACGGCTGGCTCGAAGACAGCGGTCTGGAACTCGCCACAGACATCCAGAAACCGGCCTGGGTTCGTGGCGATGCCCGCCGACTGCGCCAGCTCTGGAGCAACCTGCTCGATAACAGCCGCGCCTATACCGCGCCGCCCGGCCGGCTGGAAGTTAGCCTGAGCCACGAAGGCGATCGCGTCCGGATCACCTGGCAGGATAGCCTACCTGGCGTACCAGAAGACGCTCTCGGCCGTCTCACCGAGCGCCTCTACCGGGTGGAGGACTCACGTAACCGGGCCAGCGGCGGCAGCGGGCTGGGTCTCTCCATCGCCAGCGCGCTGGTCAAGAGCCACGGTGGCGCCATGCATGCCTCTGCCGCCTCGCTGGGTGGGTTATGCTGGACCATCGAGTTTCCCGCCCTGGAAGACGACATACCCAGCCGATAAGGAAAGGACCCCATGCACGACGCCGACGCCCCGCGAGACACCCTGCTGATTGTCGAAGACGAGCCCAAGATCGCCCGCCTGGTGGCCGACTACCTTGAGGGTAGCGGCTTCGCCACGCACCCTATCGACCATGGCGACGCGGTACTGCCCTGGCTGCAGGAGAACATGGCTGGCGAGGGCGCCCCGTCGCTGGTGCTGCTCGACCTGATGCTGCCGGGTACCGACGGCCTGACCCTGTGCCGTGAGATTCGCCAGCGCTGGCCGAAGCTCGCCATCATCATGCTCACGGCCAGGGTCGAGGAAGTGGACCGCCTGCTGGGCCTGGAGCTGGGCGCCGACGACTACATCTGCAAGCCGTTCAGCCCGCGGGAAGTGGTCGCCCGGGTCAAGGCCGTACTGCGCCGCAGCCGGGCCGCCAGTGACCCTGCGGCCAGCGACGGCAGCAACCTGGTGCTGGATGACGACGGCTGGCGCGCCCTGGCCGATGGCCAGGACCTGGGCCTGACCGCCGTCGAATACCAGCTACTAAAGGTGATGATGCAGTCGCCTGGGCGGATCTTTTCGCGCGACCAGCTGATGGACCGTATGTACCGCGACCACCGCATCGTCTCCGAGCGCACCGTTGACAGCCACGTCAAGAAGCTTCGCAAGAAGATTTCGGATACCTGGCCTGAACGCGAGATCATTCGCTCGGTCTACGGGGTAGGCTACAAGTATCAGCCCGAGGAGTAGGCTCCACAGGGTTTGCACACTCCCTGCACGCCCGCTGCACGCCACTTCCGGATACTGACACCATCACCCCAGCACCGAGGAGTTGCTTGATATGAAACGTTCTATGTCCCGCACGCTGTTGATGCCTGCCCTGCTCGCCGTCGCCATTGCACCACTCTCCCTGGCAGCAACTGCCGGCCAGGGCGACAAGGGCTGGAACGAGCAGCGTCAGGCGCTGTTCGAGCGCGCCGGCCTCGACGAGGAGACCCGAGCGGCCCTGGAAGAGGCACATGACGAGCACCGCCAGGCCCTGCGCGAGCTGCACCAGCAGCATCGCGAGCGCATGGATGAGATTCTCGACGAAGACGAACGTGAGGCGCTACGCGAGGCCAAGCGCGAGATGCGCCAGGAGCATCATGGCGAACGCCAGGGCTATGGCCGCCAGGGTTTCCCACAGCGCCTGAGCACCCTGGTCGACAGCTGGGATCTCTCCGACGAGGAGCGTGAAGAACTCACCGAACTT
Source organism: Halomonas sp. ANAO-440 (assembly GCF_019915905.1). Taxonomy (NCBI): domain Bacteria; kingdom Pseudomonadati; phylum Pseudomonadota; class Gammaproteobacteria; order Oceanospirillales; family Halomonadaceae; genus Halomonas; species Halomonas sp. ANAO-440. Next base: position 136,251 of record NZ_JAHXBV010000004.1, read on the forward strand.
CGCCAGTCCCTCTATGCTGATATGCGGGAGCTGCGCGAGCAGTCGTTCGATTCCCGTGAAGAGCGGCGTGAAGCCTGGCAGGCGCTGCGCGACGAGCATCAGGAAGCCCTCGGCGAAGTACTGAGCGAAGAGCAGATCGAAGCGATGAAGGCCATGATGCAGCCACAAGGCCACAAGGGCCATGGCAAGGCGCATGGACAGAAGCACGACCGCTGATTCTTGGCTCAACGCCTGTATACCCTGGCCCGACCTGCGTGTCGGGCCTTTTCATGGGCGCTCGTCCGCTATGGGTGAACGCCTGCTAGTTGTAGAGCACGTCCGGCCCTTCAGCCGACGGAAAGCATCCCTGTCCTTGCTGTCTTTACTGATACTTCCTCGCCTCCCATAAACACAGGGTTGAAGCTACGCCAGGATGTGCGTATTTTATTTGAACGTTCATTTAAAAAAACACTCCCGCCATACAGCCGTCGAGCCAGCCGCTGACAATGAGCATTGATAAAAGCGTGGCGAAAGCAGGCGTGCTATCGATTGTGAAGAACAATCTACAGCGCGTCTCGGTGTCGGAAACCGGCGGGAGGTCCATCCATCCGACAGGAGTAGGCTCCACATGGCGCTTGATAATCCGCTTCCCGAACGACGTGATCGACTGAATCCCGTGGTCTTCCACGGCTCCGTCGCCGGCATCCTGGTCTTCCTCGTCTTGACCATGACCTTCACCGAGGAAGCCGGCGCCTTCTTCGATGCCGGCCTGGCCTGGGTCAGCCAGACCTTCGGCTGGTACTACATGCTGGCGGTGCTCGCCTACCTGATCTTCGTGATCGCCATCGGCCTGTCACGCTTCGGCAGCATCCGGCTCGGCCCCGACCATTCGCGGCCGGAGTTCTCGCTGCTCTCCTGGTCGGCGATGCTGTTCGCCGCCGGCATCGGGATCGACCTGCTGTTCTTCAGCGTCGCCGAACCGGTCGCCCACTACCTGGCGCCACCGGACATGACGCCGGAGAGCCAGGAGGCGATGCGCGCCGCCGTTGTCCAGACCTTCATGCACTGGGGGCTATCCGGGTGGGGGCTCTATGTGCTGATGGGCATGGCACTGGCCTATTTCAGCTACCGTCACCGGCTGCCGCTGGCCATTCGCAGCGCGCTCTACCCGCTGCTCGGTAAGCGCATCCATGGCCCCATCGGCAATGCCGTGGACATCACCGCGGTGATCTCCACCGTATTCGGCATCGCCACCAGCCTTGGCATCGGCGTCATGCAGCTCAACTACGGGCTGGCCTACATGTTCGACGTGCCCGAAAGCCTCTCGGTGCAGATCATCCTGATCGCCCTGGTGGTGGTCCTGGCCACCATCTCGGTAGTCAGCGGCGTGGAGAAGGGCATCCGGCGTCTGTCGGAGTTCAACATGCTGCTGGCGCTGGCACTGCTGCTGTTCGTGCTGTTCCAGGGCCACACCCTGCAGCTGCTCGACATGGCGGTGAACAACGCCGGCGACTACTTTTCCACCTTTATCGCCAAGAGCTTCGATACCTACGCCTTTGCCGGCGACGCGGCCAACGAGTGGAAGATGTGGTGGACGATCTTCTTCTGGGGCTGGTGGATCGCCTGGACGCCCTTCGTCGGCCTCTTCCTGGCCCGCATCTCGCGTGGGCGCACCATTCGCGAATTCGTTGCCGGCGCGCTGGGCATTCCGCTGGCCTTCATGATGGTGTGGATGTCGGTGTTCGGTAACAGCGGTATCGAACTGGTGGCCAACCAGGGAATCGTCGAGCTGGGCGAGCAGGCCCTGAACACGCCGCAGACCACCATGTACACCCTGCTCGAGCACTACCCCTATATCGGCCTGACCGCCGCCGTGGTCACCGTGCTCGGCATCGTCTTCTTCATTACCTCGGCGGACTCCGGGGCCCTGGTACTGGCCAACTTCACCTCGATCCTGTCCGACGTGAACCACGACGCGCCGATCAAGCTGCGCATCTTCTGGTCGATGATGATCGGCCTGGTTACGGTGGCTCTGCTGATGGCGGGTGGCCTGGCGGCGCTACAAAGTGCTGTGGTGATCACCGCACTGCCCTTCTCGCTGGTGATTTTCGCGATCATGGTGGGGATGTACAAGGCGCTGAAGCTCGAGGGCAGCAAGGCCGATGCGCGTCGACAGGTGACCGGCACAGCGCCTGGCGGCGACTGGCGCGAGCGCCTGGACAGAGCACTCGACACCTCCAACCGTGCCGGTGCCGCCGCCACCATCGAGCATGCCATTCGCCCGGCGCTGACCCAGTTCGCCCAGGAGCTGGAGAGCCGCGGCCAGACCGCCAACGTGACCGAGGAGCATCTCGAGGGCGAAGCCCTGCCGTGCCTGACGCTGCAGGTGGACCTGGGCGAGGCCGCCAGCTTCGTCTACCAGGTGTGTCCGCATCGCATGCGCACGCCGAGCTTCCTGCCGGCGGACGACGATTATTACGTGCGCCTTGACGTCTACCTGGCAGAAGGCGGCCTGGAGAAGGATCTCAACGGCTTTACCCGTGGCCAGGTCATTGCCGATGTGCTGTCGGAATACGAGCGCCACCTGCACTTCCTGGCACTCGCCGGCCAGGGCGGTTATGTACAGGCCATGCCTGGATCGGTAGGGGAACCGCCGCAGGATGCCAACCCCGCCTGAGGACACATAACACCTGCTACGGCGGCGCCCCAGGGCGCCGCCTTTTTTGTCTGGGCCTATTCTCCCTGCAGGGTGGCAATGAGCCGCCGCGCCCCGCCGTGATCGCGATGCTCGCCAAGCCAGATACCCTGCCACGTCCCCAGCGCCAGGCGACCGTCGCGCACCGCCAGGGTGAGCTGGGTACCGAGCAGGCTGGCGCAAACGTGGGCGGGCATGTCATCCGGACCCTCCAGGGTGTGGCGGAAGTAGGGCAGGTCGCCGGGGATGCGCTCGCGCAGGAAGGCATCCAGGTCATGGCGCACGTCCGGGTCGGCGTTCTCGTTGAGAGTCAGCGAAGCCGAGGTGTGCAGCAGCTGCAGGTGCAGCAGCCCGATCGATACCTCGGCCAGCCCGGACACACCCTCGGCTACCTCCCCGGTGATCAGGTGAAAGCCCCGCGAACGCGGGGCCAGTCGAAGCTCCCGTTGTTGCCACATGAAGCGCCCTCTCCAATCAGATAGTGTCCTCTGCCATGCTAACCTGCTGCAGCGCCATGACAAGCGCACCGCCTGCCAGTGCAGGCGGTGCGCTTGCTCTCGCCAGTTGCAAGGGTCAGCAATTGCGAGGGCTCAGTTGCGAGGGTCGTCCGCCGGATCGATGTACTCGATGCCCCAGGGGCCTTCACCGTGCAGTTGGATGATTGTCTCTCCCTCGGCATAGCCGAACATGGCATCACCTGGCGCCATGATGGCGTAGCCTCCCACGGGCAGCTCCTGCGTGGCATCGGGATCGAACGTCTCGCCATGGGCGAAGTGCAAGGTGCCTTCGAGCACCGTGACCCGTTCGTAGGCTGGATGAACGTGCGGCTTGATCTCGTAGCCGTCTTCCAGTCGCAGGCGGAAGGTGAAGGGCTCCTCGGCCGAGAGGTCGCCTTCGATGATGGCGATCTCGGCCCCCTCACCCATGGAGCCCACCGGCCCCCAGGTCAAGTCGTCCGGCGTGCCCAGCACGTGGCCATCGCCATGGTAGGTCTCCGCCTGAAGCGCACCTGCTGCCAAGCCCAGCACAAGGGCCGCGGCGGTCAGGATGCCAGCCTTGTTGGTCATAACGTTGTGCTTGTTCATGTCACTGCTCCTCGGGTGAATCCTTTCTTGTCGGGAAATCACCGCTATTGTCGGTCAGTCACTGTCGTCGCACCTCACCGCTTGATCGCCAGCAGCGAGATGCTCTTGACCCCATAGGTACTGCTAGCCCCCTGGGCCGACTCGGTCAGGAAGCGGTACTCGGGGTGCTCGCGCCAGGCCTCGATGACAAGGCCCGCCGATTCGATGGCCGCACGATAGGCATCCTGCTGCAGGGCACCGCCGATGCAGGCGGCCCACAGGGTCGCATTGCAGGAGACGCTCTCGGGAAGCGGTTTTTCGGTGACGATATCGGCCAGCGCCAGGCGTCCGCCGGACTTCAGCACCCGCGCCGCCTCGGCGAAGACCCTTGGCTTGCCCGCCGACAGGTTGATCACGCCGTTACTGATGACCGCATCGATACTGCCATCGGAGAAGGGCGGCGATTCGATATAGCCGGCGTGGAACTCGACGTTGGCGAAGCCCGCGTCCCCGGCCAGGCGGGTTGCCTTCTCCCGCTGTGCCGCGGTCATGTCGAGCCCCTCGACACGCCCCCCGGCGCCTACCGCCAGGGCGGCGATCAGGCTGTCCATGCCGGAGCCGCTGCCGAGGTCCAGCACCGACTCGCCGGGACGCAGCGCCACCAGATCGAAGAAGTGGCCGACACCGGCGAAGGAGCCGATGGCCGCGGCCGGAATCCGGTCGAGCGCCGCCGGGTCATAGCCCAGTCGTTCGGCCAGTCCACGGCCCATCTCGAAATGAAAGTCATGATCCGGTGTCTCTGCCACCTCGTGATACATCGCCTTGACCCGCTCCTCCAGCTCGCTTCGATTCACCGCGGCGGGTGTCGCTTGTGCGCTGATAGCCATGGTCGCTCTCCTCTTTGGCTGATTCGACACGACGTCGAGTCGTCGTGTGCCCCAAGGACGCACCGACGCCCGTCATTGTTCCCAGAGATGACCGCCGCTTGAAGCGGGAACCCTTGCGGCCCGTGCCGCGTCCTTGCCACAAACGCGATTTGCCCGCTGCCCTGGGACGTTCCATGCTCAAGAGGTGCCCAATGACCCGCACCAGCCAGCTCACCCGCCGCTCGACGGCATGGCTTGCTCCGCTTCGGCGGGTCGAACCGGGGGATGTCATGACATTCCGCGACGCCACCCATCGGCGGCAGTGGTTCGAACAGCGCCTGGAGCCCTTGATGGATCGGCTCTACGGAACGGCGCTGCGCCTGACCCACAACCCCGACGATGCCGAGGATATCGTCGCCGAGGCAGTGGTCAGGGCCTGGACACGGCTCGACAAGCTGCGCGACCCTGAGCGCTTCGACGCCTGGCTGTTTCATATCCTCACCAACACCTTCATCAGCGAGTGGCGCCGACGTCAGAGTCGCCCCCGGGCCGCAGCCGATAGTGACACCGCTGCGCCGGACGATCTCGATGCCGACGGCTTCACCCTGTTCCAGCAGCTGCATCAGCCCTTCCTGCTCTGGTGGGGCAGCCTGGAGGATCAGTTCTTCAACAGCCTGCTCCAGGAGGAAATGCAGGAGGCGCTGGATGCGCTTCCCGACCCGTACCGGGTCACGATTGTGCTGGTTGAGGTGCAGGGTTATACGTATGAAGAGGTGTCCGGCCTGCTCGGTATTCCGCTGGGTACCGTCCGCTCACGGCTGAACCGGGCACGCTCGCTGCTGCAGAAACGGCTCTGGCAACAGGCCAAGGAAGTCGGCATGGCAGCCGGCCATACCGACAAGGGAGGGCAGAAGCCATGAGCCCGAGAAACTTGAGCTGCGAGGAGGTCATCGAGCGGCTCTTCGACTATCTCGACCGGGAGCTGGACCACCAGCAGACGGCCGATATCGAGCGGCACCTGTCCCGCTGTCGCGACTGCTTCACGCGGGCCGAATTCGAAAAACGACTACGGGCCAGGGTGGCGGCATCCGGCACGGTCAAGGCACCGCCTCGGCTATATCTCCGCATCGGCAGCCTGCTGGACAGGTTCGACGATGACGAGCCGGACAGGTCCCACTGAGCCCGAAGGAGGTCCCTCATGGTGGCCCTACTGGGGTATTCACGACAGCAGATCGTCTCGGCGGTCCAGGACATGTACACCGCCGTGGCCGAGGCGCCCGCCTCGCCCTTTCACTTTCCTGTCGGTGGCAAGGCCAGCGAACAGCTCGGCTATCCGGCGGAGTACACGGCCGAGCTGCCACCAGCGTTGCTCGGCTCCTTCGCCGGGGTCGGCTACCCCTTTCGGGCCGACGCCATCCGACCCGGCAACACGGTGCTCGACATCGGCGCCGGTGCCGGCAACGACTCACTGATTGCCAGTCGCATCGTCGGCCCCGCCGGTCGGGTGATCGCCCTTGACCTCACCGCCGCCATGACCCGCAAGCTCAAGCAGTCCGCCGAACGCAGCGACACCGGCAATCTCGACGTGGTGCAGGCCACGGCGGAACAGCTGCCGCTGCCCGATGCCAGCATCGACGCCATCACCAGCAATGGCGCCCTCAACCTGGTGCCGGACAAGCGGCGCGCCGTCGCCGAGATGTTTCGCGTCCTGCGTTCAAACGGTCGCCTGCAGCTTGCCGACGTGGTCATTCATCGTCCGGTCTCGGTGGACTGTCACGACGATCCGCGGCTATGGGTCGAATGCGTGGTGGGCGCCACGATAAGGGAGGACCTGATCGCGCTGTTCGAAGACGCCGGGTTCGAGGAGGTGGCGACGGTGGGCAGCCATGACTATTTCGCCCTGAGCCCCAGCGCCCAGACCCGGGAGGTTGCGGAGAGCTTCGGCGCCCACTCCATCGAACTCGGCATGCGCCGCGGCGAGCGGGCGCCCTCCCTGCCCCGCCAATGGTCGAGACGACTCGATCCGCGGCGCTGGCTGCTGCGACTTCGCCGCCGCGGCCTGCTGGGGCTGTCGGCACTGGGTCTCGCCCTGCTGAGTTGCTATGGCACCATGGCGCTGGTTGGCCTGCTGCCACTGCTGGGCATCGGCCTGACGCTGCATGAGGGGGCCTGGGCCGGCACCATCGCCGCCTTCGTACTGCTCACCCTGGTGGCGCTGGCCGGCGGCTACCGATACCACCGCGCCATCGGCCCGATACTGCTGGCGGCAGCGGGCAGCGCGGCCGTTCTCTACGCCCTGTTCATCGACTACCGGGCATGGGTGGAACTGCTCGGCTTCGTGGTGCTGGGCGGCGCGGCACTCTGGGACCTGCACCGACGACGGCGGGAAGAGGCCAGGGTGCTGGGGCTCGAGCGGCCCGCTGCGGGATAAACCAAGCCAACTGGATCGACTGGCCAAGGGCAGGTCAGCCTTCAGCCGGCCGGCAACGACGCCTTATGAATGGCCAGGGCGACCCGGGGGCCCTCGTAGACCAGGGCATTATGCAACTGCACCAGAGCGGCGCCGGCTCGCAGGCGTCCGGCGACGTGCTGCGCCGAGCCGATTCCCCCTACCGCAATGATCGGCAGCCGTCCCGCCAGCATGGCGGCGAGCCGCTCGATCCGATCGCAGGCCTGGCGCTGGCGTTGCGACACCTGCCAGTCGACATAGCGTTGCGGCGTGGCCGGCGGGCCGACATCGAGGGCAGCGATCAGGGCATCGAAGCGCAGTGCCACCAGCCGGGTCACTGCCTCGGGCAGCTCCACGCTCTCGAGCGGCAGCTTGATCTTCACCGCCAGCGGCACGTAGCGGCCGGCCAGCGCGGTCAAGGCCCGCTGCTCGCGTTTCAGGGCCACCAGGAGCGCGTCCAGTGTCTCCCGACGGCTCGGATGCAGCAGTTCGGCCGCCTGGGGGCTGCTCAGGTTGATAGCGACATAGTCGGCCTGGCCCCATACCGCCCGCAGACCGACGAGATAGTCATGCTGGGCCTGGGATGGCTCCGTCTCGGGGCTCATCCCGATGTTGATACCCAGGAGGGTGCCGGTGGTGGCGCGCTCCGGCTTTCTGGCCACATAGGCGGCCGCGTCCCGCGGGGTGAGCGTGCCGATTTCGATGGCGCCGAACCCCAGGGCGCCTGCCTGCCGCCCCAGTTCCCCCCGCCTATCGAATCCGGCGGCAATACCGACCGGGTTCGGAAACATCAGTCCCATGACCCGCACCGGGGCAGTGGCAGGCGTTCGCGACAGCCCCGCCAGGAGACGGGCACTCAGCCTGGCCCGGGCGAAGGCGAGCTTGCGGCCAAGAGGCGGCTGGTGATGCATCAAGGCGGTCATGAGGTAGCGGGACATGGGAGCAAACCCTGGCGTGAAGAAAAGCATCCAGGGCCGGCCAGCGGCCCGCCACCGGGATCAGGCGTGCCGCAAGGCGAACGCCTGCATGAAGGTGATCAGGGCGTCGACGCCCGCTTCGGGCATGGCATTGTAGAGGCTGGCCCGTACTCCGCCGGTGGCCGGGTGGCCCTGAAGGTTCAGCAGCCCCTGGGCGCTGGCTGACTGCAGGAACTTTCCCGTCAGTGCATCATCGGCCAGATGAAAGCAGACATTCATGGGTGACCGGTCCATTGAGCGTGGATGACAGACGTAGAAGCCGCTGCCGTCGATGGCGTCGTAGAGCCTGGCGCTCTTGCGCCGATTGCGCTCGGCCATAGCCCCCAATCCGCCCTGGCGCTTCAGCCAGCGGAACACCAGGCCGGCAATGTAGATGGCATGGGTCAGCGGGGTATTGACGCGCCCGTTGCTTTCCGCCTGAAGCCGATAATTGAAGACGGAGGGCGTCTCCGGCCGCGCCCGTCGCAGCAGGTCGTCACGGATAATGACGATGGTCAGCCCGGCGGGGCCGATGTTCTTCTGTGCCCCGGCATAGATGACCCCGAAGCGTTTAACGGCCAGGGGACGGGAGAGAAAATCGGACGTCATGTCGGCGACCAGTGGCACCATGCCGGTATTCGGCAGCCAGTGATAGGCCAGGCCATCGGCCGTCTCGTTACTGGTGATATGGCAGTATCCCGCCTCGGGGTCCAGTCGCCAGGTGGCCTGGGCGGGAATCCGGCGATAGTCGTGCGCCTCCCCGCTGGCCGCGACGTTGATGCGCACGTAGCGGCCACCCTCGGCGATCGCCTTTCGCGACCAGTGTCCGGTGTCGAGGTAGTCCGCCTTGGCCCCCGCGGGCAGCAGGTTCATGGGCAGCAGTGCGAACTGCGCCGAGGCACCGCCCTGCAGGAACAGGATGCGATAGTCGGCGGGCACACCGAGCAGCTCGCGCAGGTCCTGCCGTGCCTGCTGTTGGATAGCCTGGAATGCCTCACCGGTGAAGGGCATCTCCATGACCGACATCCCGCTTCTCTGCCCGTCCAGCAGCTCCTCCCGGGCCTGCTGCAGAACCTCACGCGGCATCATGCCGGGGCCCGCAGCGAAGTTGTAGACGGCGTCAGGCGAAGAGACGTCGTAGCCGGGCTCAGATGAAGAGATGCAGCGCATGTCCGCTGGCCGTCATGAAGAAGAGCAGTGGGATCGACAGGATCGTATTGGTGCGAGACGAGAGGAAGGTGATACGCGAGCAGCGCACCCGTTCCTCTAATGGGGCCGGCACGAAGCCCAGCACCTTCTTCTGGTGGGGCCAGAGCACCAGCCACAGGTTGAGCAGCATCAGGGTGCCGATCCAGGCACCCACTCCGATCACCGCATGGGGTCCTTCGAGCAGCAGGGCATCCGGCAGCCAGCCCCGATACCACAGCATCCCCATGCCGGAGACCCAGACCACGATGGAGGCATAGCGAAAGGTGCCATGCTCGCGCTGCATCCGAGCCTCCAGCGCGGCTGAGCGCTCCGCTTCGCTCGCCTCGCCGTTGAACGGGGTGTAGGTGGGATGCTTCACGACATTGGCGTAGTTGTGGCCGATCCAGATGATCGCGAAGAGGAGATGAGCCCAGCGGAACACGAAGTCGAGCAGTGCAAGGGTCATGGCGATTGGTCTCCTAGACCAGTGTCCGGACGATCAGGTACAGCACCGCAGTCAACGACATGCCGGCGGCCAGGGTGCCGCCGAGTGAATCGTGTGGCAGTTTCATGTCGCCTCCCTCCTCAGCCGATAGCCGCCCTGGCGAGCGATCAACGAGCCAGCATTCCCGTCCTCGATCGCCGACTCCCCGATGGCCTGCTGGATAATATGGTGGTGCGGGGATTTGCTGCAGGCAGGGTCGGCATTGGCGGCGTCCCCCGTCAACAGCAGGGCCTGGCAGCGGCAGCCGCCGAAATCCTTCTCCCGTTCGTCGCAGCTGCGGCAGGGTTCCTTCATCCACCCATCGCCGCGAAATTTCTGGAAGGTCGGGGACTCCCGCCACAGCCATTCCAGGCTGTGCTCCCTGATGTTGGGGAACGCCAGGGTGTCGATGGTGCGGGCCTGGGAACAGGGCAGAGCCGAGCCATCCGGGGCGATGGTCAGGTGGATGGAACCCCAGCCGTTCATGCACGCCTTGGGACGCCCTTCGTAATAATCGGGAATCACGAAGAAGATGGTCATGGCATCACCCAGGCGTTGACGGGCCTTGTTCACTTCCGCTTCCGCCCACTCCAGCTCTTCACGGGTGGGCAGCAACTGGTCTCGATTCAGTAACGCCCAGTTGTAGTACTGCACGTTGGCCAGTTCCAGGTATTCCATACCCAGTTCACTAGCCAGATCGATGATCTCCGGCACCTGGGCAATATTGTGCCGGCTGATGGGAACATTCAGCACCATGGGAAAACCGTGGGCCTTGATCTCCTTGGCGATTGCAAGCTTCCTGTCGAAACTCTCCACCCCCGCTAGCATATTCGCCGTATCACGGTCACTGGATTGGAAGCCCAGTTGGATATGCTTTAGACCCGCCTCCTTGAGTGCCGCCAGCCGCTTTGAGGTAAGCCCGATTCCGGACGTGATCAGGTTGGTGTAATACCCCAGGTCATTGGCTTCAGCGACCAGCTCCTCGAGATCCTTGCGCAGCGTGGGCTCACCACCGGAAAAGCCGATCTGCATGGCTCCCATCTTGCGGGCGTCGCGTATTACCCCCTTCCACTCCTCGGTACTCAGTTCATTGTCGCGATAGCGATCGAAGTCCACCGGATTGCTGCAGAAGACGCACTTCAGCGGGCATTGGTAGGTGAGCTCGAGCAGCACCCAGATGGGCTTGCCATCCCCATCAAGACGTAACGCGGATCCAGCCTTTGACACGGGACACCTCCAGGAACTTGATGACACTTTCGGCGATGGCAACACGATTGGCGGCGTAGCGCTCGGTGAGCTTGTCGATGAGCTCGTCAACGGTAGACTCGCCATCACATAGCTTCAGGATTTCGCCACCCGTATCATTCAGCTTGACGATCCCCTCAGGGTAGAGGAGCACATGGGCGCTCTGGGACTCTTCCCAACGAAAGAGAAAAGTAGGACTAAGGACATAGGCGTCACTCAAGTGAACCTGATGATTCGTTGTCATGCCCCACTCCTTATTATTGTTTTCAACAATTCAAGGGCGTAAGCCGGGAATGAACATATGAGTCATTCCCGGCAACTTACTTACCGCACATAGACATAGGCCGTGACTTCAAAGCCCAGTCGAAGGTCACAGAAAGCCGGATCAACCCATTGCATAAAAACCTCCCGATCACGTTAATATTTATTGTTGCAACAGTGACGTTGCCTCTCTGAGGCTATAGATGCAAAAGAAATGCATGAATAGGACCTTGGAAGCAAAAACACACCCCCTTGGTCGTAGTTTTTCAGCTATTGATATAATCAACAGGACGATGCTTACGCTGGATTGACCGGGATCAAAACCGACAAGATAGCCAGGCGGCTTCACGCCACATAGCGTTCTCCCCCAGATTTCCCCGCTTCAGGTTTCAAACTGTCTGACAATCATTTCGCTCGAAGCGTGCCAGCTGGGTCGGCTGACCCAGGTCCGAATGCCACTCACCGATCCCGGAAAGCCGCACCCGGTAACCATTGCGATGTGCGACACCCCATGCCCAGTCACGAAAGCGGTCACGCGTCCATTCGAAACGGTGGTCGGGATCGCGAAACTCGCCACGAGCCAGCCCGAACAGCGGATTGTAGTCGTGGTTGGGTGTGGTCAGCACCAGCAGTCCAGGCCGCAGTACCCCGAAAACGCATCGCTCCACCTGAGACAGGGTCTCCGGCGGCACGTGCTCGATGGTTTCCACCATTGCGGCGGCATCGAAGCCGACCAGTGACGCCTGAGGTTCAGCGTAGGAGCCGCATACCAGCCTCAGCCGCCCCTGCTCCGCCTCTGGCCAGTCACCCAGTCGCAGCTGCGCCTGAGCCAGCAGCTCGCCAGACTGCTCCAGCCCCACCAGCGTCTCGAACTGGGGTTCGTGCAGCAGATACAGAAGCAGCGTGCCGGTGCCACACCCCAGATCCAGCACCCGGCGCGCACCGCTGGCACGCAACTGGCCGGCAACGTGCTGCAGGCGTTGCTGATGCAGGTCAAGATCCTCGAGGTCCATGTCGACGCTCCTTCTTTCGAAGCGAGAAGCATGAAGCATAGCGCCGTATCGTTGTAGTGAAGAAAAAAAAGCGCGGCAATAGCCGCGCCTGAAAATCGCCGCTACGGGCGACGAGAGAGCAACGCTCAGCTTGCCATGTCCAGCACCACGCGCCCCTCGATCTTGCCGTCGATCATGCGCTGGAAGACGTCGTTGATATTCTCCAGGCGGTCGGTGCTCACCGTGGCCTTGACCTTGCCTTCTCCAGCGAAATCCAGCGACTCCTGGAGATCCTGGCGGGTACCGACGATGGAGCCGCGGATGGTGATGCCGTTGAGCACGGTTTCGAAGATCGGCAGGGGAAAATCACCGGGTGGCAGGCCATTGAGAACCAGGGTGCCTCCCCGACGCAACATGCCCTGGGCCTGATCGAAGGCCTTGGGCGATACTGCCGTCACCAAGGCTCCATGCGCACCACCGATTTCCTGCTTGAGGTAGGTGGCGGGATCGGTCTTGAGCGCATTGACCGTGACAGTCGCTCCCAAGCGTTCCGCCAGGGCCAGCTTTCCATCGTCGATATCCACGGCAGCCACGTTTAGCCCCATCGCCTTGGCATACTGGACCGCCATGTGGCCCAGGCCACCGATGCCGGAGATCACCACCCACTGCCCCGGACGGGTATCGGTCATCTTCAGCCCCTTATAGACCGTGACTCCCGCACATAGCACCGGGGCGACCTCGAGGAAATCGATGTTATCCGGCAATAACCCGACAAAGCCGGCATCCGCCAGGGTGTAGTCGGCAAAGCCGCCGTTGACCGAGTATCCCGTATTCTGCTGGGATTCACACAGCGTCTCCCAGCCACCCAGGCAGTGTTCACAGTAGCCGCAGGCTGAATAGAGCCAGGGTACACCGACCCGGTCACCTTCCTTGACATGCTTGACCCCCTGGCCAACTGCCACGATATGGCCCACGCCCTCATGCCCCGGAATGAAGGGCGGGCTGGGCTTGACCGGCCAGTCGCCGTGGGCGGCATGCAGGTCGGTATGACATACCCCCGACGCGGCAACCTTGACCAGTATTTCACCAGCTTGCGGCCGAGGAACGTCGACCTCTTCGATGGCCAGCGGCTCGCCGAACTTGCGTACAACGGCGGCTTTCATCGTCTTGTCCATGTCTCTCTCCGGGCTTGGCGGGTAGCAAGATGCCACACGCGGTTCGTTCGGAATCGCCAGGGACGGAGCGGTTATCCACTCTCGGGATAATTGCCGCCCGGCTGGGCCGGGCGGCATGGAGGCTCAGAAGAAGCCGAGCGGATTGATGTCGTAGCTGACCAGCAGGTTCTTGGTCTGCTGGTAGTGCTCGAGCGCCACCTTGTGAGTCTCGCGACCGACACCGGACTTCTTGTAGCCGCCGAAGGCGGCGTGTGCCGGGTACTGGTGGTAGCAGTTGGTCCAGACGCGGCCGGCCTGGATGCCACGGCCCATGCGGAAGGCGACATTGATGTCGCGACTCCACACCCCGGCGCCAAGGCCGAACTCGGTGTCGTTGGCAATGGCCAGCGCCTCGGCCTCGTCCTTGAAGGTGGTCACCGCCACCACCGGGCCGAAGATCTCCTCCTGGAAGACGCGCATCTGGTTGTTGCCCTTGAGCAGGGTCGGCTGAATGTAGTAGCCCTTGTCGTAGGCCGGATCGAAGCTCGCCTTGTCGCCGCCGGTAAGGAACTCGGCACCTTCCTCGCGGGCGATGTCCATGTAGGACATGATCTTGTCGAACTGCTCCTGGGAGGCCTGGGCGCCGACCTGCACGTCGGTGTCCAGCGGGTTGCCGCGCTTGATCGCCACGGTACGCTCGATCACCTTGGCCATGAAGGCGTCGTACATGTCCTCCTGGATCAACGCTCGCGACGGGCAAGTACACACTTCGCCCTGGTTGAAGAAGGCCAGCACCAGGCCTTCCACCGCCTTGTCGATGAACTCGGGCTCGGCGTCCATGATGTCGGCGAAGTAGATGTTCGGCGACTTGCCACCCAGCTCCACGGTGGAGGGAATGATGTTCTCGGCGGCGCACTTGAGGATATGAGCACCCACCGGGGTGGAGCCGGTGAAGGCGATCTTGGCGATGCGCTTGCTGGTGGCGAGTGCCTGGCCGGCCTCAGCGCCATAGCCGTTGACCACGTTGACCACACCCGCCGGCAACAGGTCGCCAACCAGCTCCATCAGCTTGAGGATCGATGCCGGGGTCTGTTCGGCGGGCTTGAGCACCACACAGTTGCCGGCCGCCAGCGCAGGCGCCAGCTTCCAGACGGCCATCAGCAGCGGGAAGTTCCAGGGGATGATCTGGCCCACCACGCCCAGCGGCTCGTGGAAGTGATAGGAGACGGTATTGGCGTCGATGTCGGCCGCGGTGCCCTCCTGGGCGCGGATGCAGCCGGCGAAGTAACGGAAGTGGTCGACGGCCAGTGGCAGGTCGGCGTTGAGGGTCTCGCGCACCGCCTTGCCGTTGTCCCAGGTCTCGGCGACGGCCAGCATCTCCAGGTTCTGCTCGATGCGATCAGCGATCTTGAGCAGGATGTTGCTGCGCTCGGCGGCGGAGGTCTTGCCCCAGGCAGGCGCGGCGGCATGGGCGGCATCCAGTGCCTTCTCGATATCTTCGGCGGTGGAGCGCGGAATCTGGCAGAACACTTCACCGTTGACCGGGCTGATGTTGTCGAAGTACTGGCCCTTCACCGGGGGCACGAACTCGCCACCGATGAAATTGCCGTAGCGAGACTCGAAGGTGATGACGGAACCGGACTGACCGGGGTTGGCATAGATCATGGTACTAGCTCCTGGAGTGCATTCTTGTCGATTGGTGTGGCCATTTGAAAGATAGCGCTGACTCACCCGGTGGGTGCCTTGACGAGTCCTTTATTTTTCTCGTCCGACATGCCCTCTCGCTGTGTGCCATTGAGGTTGGCCGACCTTGCTTCGAGTGTAGTTAACCCACGGCCGTGGCCAATGCTTCCTTGGGGGGCCGAGAGGGGGTCGTTAGTAGTAGGAGCCGGAGCCACCCGGGGCCCGGCTCCTGACAGATCACTGCTGCGCGTATTCGCTCGGCAGCTTGAAGGTCCACAGCATGCCGCCTTGGTTGAAGTCCTTGATCACCTCCGCGACCTCGCCACCCCACAGCGGCACCGCCCCGCCCCAGCCGGAAGCCACCGAGACGTACTGCTCACCGTCCATCTCCCAGGTTATCGGCGTTGCCACTACTCCGGAGCCTGTATTGAAGCCCCACAGTTCCTCGCCGGTGGTGGCGTCGAAGGCTTTCAGATACCCCTCCGGGGTACCGGTGAAGACCAGGTTGCCAGCGGTGGCCATCACTCCACCCCAGAGCGGCGCGCGATTCTCGTGGCGCCATACCTCCTCACCGGTGCGCGGGTCGACGGCACGCAGCACGCCGATGTAGTCGTCGTTGGTAGGGCGAATCGTGAAGCCGGCACCCAGGTACGCCGCGCCCTTGCGGTAGGAAACCGGCTCGTTCCAGATGTCCATCATCCACTCGTTGGAGGGGATGTAGAACAGGCCGGTATCCTGGCTGTAGGCCATGGGGTTCCAGTTCTTGGCGCCCAGGAAGGCCGGATAGGCCGCCACCGACTCGCCGCGTTCGCCCTCGGTATCGGCCGGATTGCCCGGGCGCCCTGCGGGATTGAAGATGGGCCGGCCGTTTTCGTCCAGCCCATCGGCCCAGGTGATCTTGTCGGCAAAGGGGAAGCCGCGAATAAAGTCGCCGTTCTCGCGATCGAGCACGTAGAAGAAGCCGTTGCGATCCGCCGTGGCGGCAGCCTTGACGATACTACCGTTCTCCTCGTAGTCGAAGGAGATCACCTCGTTGACGCCGTCATAGTCCCAGCCGTCATTGGGCGTGGCCTGGAAATGCCACTTGATGGTGCCGTCGTCAGGGTCGATCGCCAGGCGAGAGGACGTATAGAGGTTGTCGCCGGGACGCAGGTGGGAGTTCCAGGGCGCCGGGTTACCGGTACCGATCAGCAGGGAGTGAGTGTCAACGTCATAGAATCCGCCAAGCCAGGGCGCGCCGCCGCCCTGCTGCCACATGTCACCCGGCCAGCTCAGCCCCGCTTCGCCCCCGGTGATGCCGTTCTCGACGGCTTCGCCATTTTCATAGACATACCCCATGTGCCCCTCGACCACGGGACGGGTCCAAAGCTCATCGCCCGTCTCGGCATCGAAGGCGAAGACAGTGCCTACCACGCCGAACTCACCCCCGGCCACACCGGTGATCAGCTTGCCATCGATGATGATCGGCGCGGCGGTGATGGCATGCCCCGCCTCGTAGTCGGCCACCCGCTTGATCCACTGAACGCGACCGGTCTCGCGGTCGAGTGCCACCAGCCGCGCGTCCAGGGTGCCGAAATAGACCTTGTCGCCGTAGATGGCCGCGCCGCGGTTGATGACGTCGCAGCAGGGCATGATGCCGTCGGGCAGGCGCGCCTCGTACTGCCAGATCTGCTCACCGGTGTAGGCATCCACCGCCCACATGCGAGAGTAGGAGCCGGTCACGTACATCACACCGTCCTTCACCAGCGGCTGTGACTCCTGGCCACGCTGCTTCTCACCGCCGAAGGAGAAGGCCCACACTGGACGCAGCTGGTGCACATTATCGGTATTGAGGGTCGTCAGCGGGCTGAAGCGCTGCCCGTGAAGGCCCATGCCGTTGGTCACCACCTGATCCGTGGCCAGGTGATCGTTGAGCATGTCCTCGAAGCTGACGGCCTGGGCCTGGGCTGAAACAGCCAGTGCAATGGCGGTCAGGGCAAGGGGCCTGGCCAGGTTGCCGAGGGGGGTGGATTGAGTCATGACGGTCTCCGGAGGGACAGTAATTCAATGGAATTGTTGTTCGAACGCCAGCGCGCGTCTTGGCGCTGCGCCTTTCAATCTGGTGGATCTCGGGGTTCCCAGCCATGGCCAACAGGGACGACATTCCCTCCTCTCTTGGTCGTACGACCCGAGAATTCATCCAAAAAAAGCCACCCGATCGCTGCAACTGATCAAGGTGGCAAGAGCCATGCACGGAAAGAAACGTCAGGCAGAATTGCGCTTACCCTCCCCCGGCCAGCGGCGACAACGCTTCACGCTCGTAGCGGCCATACAGGTGGGTCACGCTGCGAATCAGCTCATGGCGCGCGACCGCTATCTCATCGAACCGCTCAGGAATGGCCATGGCCATGACCTCGCTGGCGGTCAGGCCCTGACCGGCCGCCTCCCGGAGGCTTGTATCCAGCCAGGCAAGATAATCGTGCATCTGATCGAAAGGCGCCGTGTCCTCCACCACCGGACCGTGGCCGGGCACCAGATAGCGAAAATCGAGAGCTTCCAGTTCGCGCAGCTCCTCACGCCAGACGTCGATGCCAGGTGTGTGCGGCGTGGTCGGCGCGCGCTGAAAGAACACCATGTCGGCGGCCAGCAGCACGCCGGAGGCATGATCCAGCAGCACCAGGTCGGCCCCGGTATGGCCGCTCATGGCGATCAGTTCGATGTCGCGACCGCCAATGGTCATCCGGCCGGGCGTGACGCGATGGGTGGGCAGCACGACTTCGGTCCCCCGCATCCAGTCACCGAGTGCCCGGTAGAGGTTTTCGGCGAAGTCGTCACCCTGGGCCTTGAGCAGTGCGATGGTATCGTCCAGCGCGTGAAGCCTTTGTGGGTCGAAGGCCTGGTTGCCGAACACATGGTCGGGATGATGATGGGAGAGAAAGACATGGGTAACGGGAAGGTCGGTGATCGAGGCGATGGCCTCCCGCATCTGCTCGCCGTAGCGCCGCGAAGGGCCGGTATCGAAGACCACCACACCCTCTGCGGTCAGGATAAAGGCAGTGTTGACGATATTGCCCCCGTTATCACGGGAAAAATTCTCCGTCACGCCTTCGATGACCCAGACATCCGAGGTGATTTCCACCGGTTCAAGTTCGTACCGAAAGCTTTCGGCCGAAGCACTGCCTCCACCAAGAATCAAGCTACCCAACAGCAGCATGGCATATCGCATGATCAGGTACCCAGGTGACTTTCGAAGACGTTTCCGCCGTTGTCACGCATCCACAGCGTGAGCCCGGCCTCCTTCCCCTCGTGCTCCAGGTCAAAGACGAACAGCGGGTTCTCCGAGGCCGATTCGGACAACGACATGGTAGCGATTCGCGCCTGATTCGCGGCATCTCGCAGCTCCACATCCTCGATATTGAATCGCGGAATGTTGCCCACCATCCCGGTGTCCATGGGATGCATGACCTGCAGCTTCAGGCGAGTGCTGGCCGGCCCACTGACCGGGCTGAATAGCGCACCGCGCATCTGGCCGAGGCTGGCCGCCCAGTCGGGATTGCTGGCCGTGGCGCTGGGCGCGGTGCAACCACCGCCGGCCGCATCTACATGGGCACTGCCGATGTGCCACACGCCCTGCTCATCCTGCACCGCGGCACGCACCGTGGAAGCCTGCTGGATGCGGAAATTCAGGGCAATGCCCCGCACCTCGGTGGCTTCTGGCCGGAAGGTGAAAAGATGCGGTACCGGATTGAGATCGACCCAGGTGATGACCTGCTTGACGGGCGAGCCGAAGCCGGAGAGATCCACCGTCAGGGGCACCTGGGTGGCGTCCTCCGCGAAATGGGGCACCTTGAGTACCACCTGGTCGCTGTGCCGGACTACCGCCTCTTCGCCAAGATAGCGATTGAGGTTGTAGTGCCACATGGGCGAGCGAAAAGGGTCGTCCGGGATGGATGCCGCTGCTGTCACGGCTGAAGCCACCAGGTAGCCAACCATCAGCGCAAGCCATCCGCAACGTGCCGTCCATAGCATTGCTTGTTGTCTCATCACGGTTACTCCGCCGGGCCGAGAACTTCGGCGTAGAAATCGGGCATGCGATACTCGAGGGCATGGGCCTGGAAGATGTCATCGAGGCTGCCGTCGCGCACCGCGCGATCCACTATCGCCTCGACCGCGTAGCCCAACTGGCGATGGTTGTGGCGAACGGCCATGCCGATATCCCATTGCTGACGAGAGATGCCGGGCAGCAGTGGCTCGGCAAGCCGGAAGTCGTGTGCCGGATGGTGTGCCAGGTAATGTTCGAGCTCCCCGCGGATAGCCATGACACCTGCCACTTCGCCGCGGGCCATGGCGGCAAAGGCGTCGCCCACGTTGCGATAGTGGCGAACGTTGTCGCGCAGTTGCCCACCCATCACGGCGGTCAGGTAGGTAGAAGGAAGGGTCTTGTATTCCGTACCGATACGCTGACTACGAAAACTGCCCAGCGTCGCCTCTCCATCGAGTTGACCAGCATCGTAGGCGATGCCCCACTCTTCGCGCTGGTAGGGGCCGAACATCACCACGCTCTTGTTGATGTACTCACCGGTGGAGTCACGCAGGTAGGAGAAGTTTCTGTCGTAGGGGACCCGCAGCATGACATCGGCCACCTGGGTCGGACGCAGGTAGTGTCCACGGGAGACATTGTTGCCGAGATCTCGCCCCAGGCTGCTGCCGGGCTCGATCCAAAAGGGACGGAATTCCAGGCCCAGCCCATCGGCGATGGCGCGCCCGATTTCTACATCAATACCCTGCGCCTCACCCGCTTCGTCAATATAGGAGTAGGGGGGAAAATCCTCGTACAGCCCGATGTTGATATACCCGGAGGCCATCACTTCATCGAGGTTACGCAGCGCCGGGCGCCGGAACAGCTCGGCGCTGGGATTGCTCCCCACCACCTCCCCCACGGCAACGCGCAGCACCTGCGGTGCCAGCCCCTCCCCCCAGGCCGGTGCCTGGAACAGCATGAGCAACAGCAAGATCAAGGTTCGTTTCCACATGGCGAGCTTTCTCCCAGACGATGACTGGTGGCAACGGCTTCCCTCAGGAAACGCTGAACAAATCGACGAGCGAGATGAAGCGGCTAGGTTCGTTCCCGACGAACCAACGCACTTCCCACATCCCTGTGGGTCGCAAGGCGCACGGAGCACAGAACCGAGCGAAGCGACAAACATCCCCTGGATGGCTCCGAAGGAGCGAG
Source organism: Halomonas sp. ANAO-440 (assembly GCF_019915905.1). NCBI lineage: Bacteria > Pseudomonadati > Pseudomonadota > Gammaproteobacteria > Oceanospirillales > Halomonadaceae > Halomonas > Halomonas sp. ANAO-440. The sequence continues at coordinate 156,479 of NZ_JAHXBV010000004.1, forward strand.
AAACCGAAGGTTTCGAGTCAACCGGAGCATATGGGGTATATGTGAGGATCCGCCGGTCCGACGCTTCGGCACCGCGCAACGCAGCGATTCGCTCGCGCAGGCATTTGTGCAGTGTTTCCCTCAGGGCGTCACCGACTCGATGTAGCTCTTGATGGCCCAGATGGCGGTCTGGTCGAGATTCTCCCGAAAGGCGGGCATGCCCCGCTCGGTGCCCTTGATGACACGCTCCAGGTAGAACTCGTCATCCCACTCCTCGAGCTTGCGCAGGTCCGGCGTCAGCCCCCCCGACATGGCCTGGATGCCGTGACAGACGGCACAGTTGCCGCCATAACCACTCTCGCCCACCTGTATGGCCAGCTCATGGTAGTCGTCGTGTTGATTGCCGGGACGGAAGGGGTTCTCCATCAGCGGCGACTCGCCCAGATCGGGCAACCCCTTGGTATCGACTTCCTGCGGCGTGACATCGCCATGCCCCAGGGCAGTACCTGAAGCGCCCAGCAGCAGGCAGGCGCCGCAGATGGCGAGGGTCTTGCGCACGGGAGTGACCAGGGCGTGGGCTAGAGCATGAGTAAGGGAGGTCATGGTTCGCATGAGGGCACCTGTCGTTGTGAGTTGTTGTGAGACGTCGTAGTCGTGAGATTCGGCTGTCGAGCAAGGCCGCAGGTCGCTGGTCTGCAGCGGTGTGAGTGGAGTCTAGGTAGCGCAGCGCAGCGTGCGCAGCGCCACTTTCCGGCCTCTCGACGTCCTCCCTTGGTACTAGTCCTCTCTTCTCCCCCTGCTCCCGTCTTACGCCCTTGGAAGGAGAACAAGGGCCCCATGGTGTCATGGGACGGCACGGCGCGAAGTGCTGAACTTGACGGCATGGCCACACGGTCGGCTGTCCTGCAACCCGAAGGAGAACAACAACATGTCCGCCACCTCTTGCCGTACTCTCCCTTGCCGTACTGTCCCTGCCCGCAAGCGTCCCACCGCACGCCGCCCTGCCGCCATGGGGCTGTTGGCCCTGGCCCTGAGCCTCACCACCGGCGCGGCCCTGGCGGCCGGCGACCTGGCCAACCGGCCCGAGCGCCTGGAGCGCCTGGTGATCGGCACCGGCGAGAGCATGCTCGGGGTGTCGGTGCGTGAGCATCAACTGGAAACCGGCCAGTCCTACCGGCTGGTGATCGAAGCCACGGGCATGCAGGAGTGCGCCTGGGTGGCCCCCGGCTTCTTCAAGAATGCCTGGCTGCGCAAGATCGAGGTGGGCAACGTGGAGATCAAGGCACCCACCCTGACCGAGCTGGAGTTCGAGCGTGAAGGCGAGGCCGAGCTGTTCTTCGTGCCCATCCGCCCCGGCACCTACGAATGGGCCTGCGCGGGACTGGAGGAGCGGGGCGTGACCGGCACCTTCGTCGTGCAGTGATGCCCCGTTTTCGACCCTTCTCGACCAGGAGATGTCATGGACACTTCCCAGCACATGCGACGCCTTGTCTACGGACTGGCACTAGGTGGCTGGCTGCTGGCCCCCTTGGCCAATGCCGACGAGATGAGCCTGCGATATGGCTACCTGCAGTGGCAGCCCGATCGCGGCCCGGCACTGGCCCAGTTGACCCCCGAGCCCGAGGATTCGGGCCTGCAGGGCGCCCGCCTGGGGATCAGCGACAACATGAGCACTGGCCGCTTCCTCGGCCAGAACCATGAACTCGAGAGCATGGTTGCCGCCAGCGAGGACGCCTTGCTGGAAGCGCTCTCGGCCATGCTCGAGGACGATATCGGCCTGATAGTGCTGAACGTGCCGGCGCAGACCCTGCGCAAGGCCGTCGAGATCAACGGCGACCAGGCCCTGCTGTTCAACGCGGGGGCCCGGGATGTGTCGCTGCGCCTCGACGACTGCTCACCCTACTTGCTGCATACAGCCCCCAGCCACGCCATGTTGACCGATGCCCTGGCCCAATGGCTCAGCTGGCGGCGCTGGCGCTCGGTGTTCCTGATCAGCGGCCAGTCTGAAGACGACCAGGCCTGGGCCGATGCCTTCCGCCGATCCGCCGAGAAATTCGCCTTGCGGGTGGTCGCCGACAAGGAGTGGACCTTCGAGGCCGACATGCGTCGCAACGCGTCCGCCGAGCTGCCGCTGTTCACCCAGGGGCCCGACTATGACGTGGTGGTAGTCGCCGACGAGCGCAACGACTTCGGCGATTTCGTGCCCTTCAATACCTGGCTGCCTCGTCCCGTGGCCGGCACCCAGGGCATGGCGGCGGATGCCTGGCACCCCGCCGTGGAAGCCTGGGGAGCGGCACAGCTGCAGAACCGCTTCCACAAGCAGGCCGAACGCCACATGACCGGCACCGACTATGCCGCCTGGGCGGCGATACGCGCCGTGGGCGAGGCGGTGACCCGTACCGAAAGCGACGACATGCCAACTCTGCGCGACTACCTGCTCGGCGACGACTTCGAACTGGCCGCCTTCAAGGGTCGTCCGCTCAGCTTCCGCGAATGGAACGGTCAGCTGCGCCAGCCGGTGCCTCTCGCCCACCCCAACAGCCTGGTGGGCATGGCGCCCTTCGAAGGCTTTCTGCATCAGCACACCGAGCTCGACACCCTGGGCTACGACCGCCCGGAAAGCCGCTGCCGCCTGCGCGACTGAGTCCCGCTCCCCGACCTACACCGAAGGAACCGACCATGAAAATCACCACCCGCGTAGCCACCCTCTGCCTGACCCTGGGCCTCTCCACACCGCTATGGGCCCAAAGCCTGGCCTATGTCTCCAATGAGCGTGACAACACCATCTCGGTCATCGACATGGCCTCCCTCGAGGTGATCGACACGATCGCCGTCGGCCAGCGCCCGCGGGGCATTCTGCTGTCGCCCGACGAAGACCTGCTCTACATCTGCGCCAGCGACGACGACACCGTGGAGATCCTCGACCTGGCAACCCGACAGGTCATCGACACCCTGCCCTCCGGCGAGGATCCCGAGCAGTTCGCCCTGCACCCCAACGGCCGGCATCTCTATATCGCCAACGAGGATGACGCCCTGGTCACCGTGCTGGACGTGGAAACCAAGCGCGTGCTGGCACAGATCGAAGTGGGCATCGAGCCAGAAGGCATGGGCGTCAGCTACGACGGCCGCTGGGCGGTGAACACCAGCGAGACCTCCAACATGCTGCACTGGATCAACACCGAGACCTTCGAGATCGAGAAGAACATCGTCATCGGCGCCCGCCCGCGCCACGTGGAGTTCACCCACGACGATGCACTGCTGTGGGCCTCGGCGGAGATCGGCGGTACCGTGCATATCATCGATGTGGAGAGCCTCGAAGAGATTCACACCATCGACTTTCGCATCCCCGGCGTGAACCAGGACCGCGTCCAGCCTGTCGGCATACAGCTCACCTCCGACGGTCGCTATGCCTTCGTCGCCCTTGGGCCGGCCAATCACATCGCGGTGGTGGATGCTCAGACCTTCGAGGTGCTCGACTACCTGTTGGTGGGCGCCCGGGTATGGCAGGTGGCGCTGAGCCCCGACGAGAAGACCCTGCTGACCACCAATGGCGTCAGCGGCGATGTCTCGGTGATCGACGTCGACAAGCTCGAGGTGGTCAAGACCATCAGCGTGGGGCGCTTCCCCTGGGGCGTGCGCATCACCTCGGGTACCGAGTCGTGATCATGGAAGCCCGGGGCATCGGCTATCGCTATCGGCGCCAGCCCGTCCTGCAGGAGGTCAGCTTCACGCTGGCCTCCGGTCGTTTCCACGCCTTGCTCGGGCCCAACGGGGCCGGCAAGTCGACCCTGTTCGGCCTGATGACCCGCCTTCTCGCCCTGCAGCAGGGCGACCTGCGTCTCGGCGAGCGGTCGCTAAGGCATCAGCCCGCCGCCGTGATGCGCCATATCGGGGCCGTCTTTCAGCAGAACGCCCTGGACCTTGACCTCAGCGTGAGCCAGAACCTGCTCTACCATGCGGCCTTGCACGGCATGTCGCCGCGTGAGGGTCGGCGACGCTGCGGCGAGGAGCTGGAGCGCCAGCGGCTGACCGAACATGCCCGCATGCCGGTACGCCGGCTCAACGGCGGCCACCGCAGGCGGGTGGAGATCGCCCGTGCCATGCTGCACAGCCCTGCCCTGCTGCTGCTCGACGAGCCCACCGCCGGGCTCGATCTCGACAGCCGAGCGGCCCTCGGTGCCCACGTTCGCCAGCTATGCCGGGATCGCCAGGTCACCGTGCTCTGGGCGACCCATCTCATCGAGGAGATCGCGCCGGAGGACCAGGTTCTGGTGCTGCATCGCGGGCGCCTGCTGGCCGACGAGCCGGGCGATGCGCTTTGCCGACGACACGGTGGCATCAGCCTCACCGACACCTTCAACGCCTTGACCCGGGAGGCACTCGCATGACGCCGCGCGACTACTGGTACTGCTTCGTCGGGGTGCAGAAGCGGGAGTGGCTGCGCTTCTGGCAGCAACGCACCCGGTTTGCCAGCGCCCTGGTGCGCCCCTTGCTGTGGCTGGTGGTGTTCGCCGCGGGCTTTCGCATGGTGCTGGGGGTATCGATCATTCCCCCCTATGTGACCTACATCACCTACGAGACCTATATCGTGCCCGGCCTGTGCGGCATGATCATCCTGTTCAACTCGATGCAGGGCGCGCTCTCCATGGTCTACGACCGTGAGCTGGGCTCCATGCGCGTCTTGCTCACCAGCCCGCTGCCTCGCCCCTTCCTGCTCTTGACCAAGCTGCTGGCCATGGGCAGCGTCTCGGTCATCCAGGTCTATGTCTTCCTTCTGATCGCCCGCTGGGGCGTCGGCGTGCGCCCACCCCTGGAAGGCTACCTGGCGGTGCTGCCGGCGCTGCTGCTGGCCGCGCTGATGCTGGGTGCCCTGGGCCTGCTGATCGCCACCTGGGTCAAGCAGCTGGAGAACTTCGCCGGGGTGATGAACTTCGTGATCTTTCCCATGTTCTTCCTCTCCTCGGCGCTCTATCCGCTATGGCGCATGCAGGAGGCGAGCCCCTGGATCTACCAACTGTGCCAGCTCAATCCCTTCACCCATGCGGTGGAGCTGGTGCGTTTTGCCCTCTACGGGCAGTGGAACGGCGAGGCGGTGGCCATCACCCTCGGCGTGACCCTAGCCCTTTCGGCGCTGGCCATCGGCGGCTTCCAGCCCCAGCGTACGCGGCTACTGGGCGCACACCTCAGCTAGACTCTAGACCGGGGCTCCGCCGGCCAGCGCAGCATCGGCGGCGGCCCCTCTGCCCAGCGCCTCCAAGCGCCTGGCCAGACCGGCAACTGCATCGGGGTGATTGTCCACCGCCTCGTCATGCTCGAGGCGGGCGGGCCGCCCGGACAGATACCAGACGCGGTTGGCCAGGGCCGCGGCATCGCGCACTTCGTGGGTGACACAGATCATGGCCATACGCGGCGTCCGGTCGAGCAGCTCGCGAATCAGCGCCTGAAGCTCGGCCGCCCGGTGTGGATCGAGGGAGGCGAATGGCTCATCCAGCAGGAGAAGCTCGGGGCTCACCGCCAGGCAGCGCGCCAACGCGGCACGCCGGGCCATGCCCAGCGAGAGCTGGTCGGGAAAGTGTGCGCCATAGCCGTCGAGTCCGACCTGCGCCAGCAGCGAACTCACCTGGTCGCTGCGTACACCGACCAGCCGCAGGTTGTCGTGCAGCGTGCGCCAGGGCAGCAGGCGGTGCTCCTGGAACAGGTAGCCGATGCGCAGCGCAGGGCGCGGCTGTCCAGTCTCCAGGCCGGCCAGACGATTGAGCAGCGTGGTCTTGCCTGTGCCGGAAGGGCCCAGCAGGCAGATGCGGTCGCCGTGGTGAATGCGCAGCGTCATGGGCGACAGGACGGGATGGTCGGGAGGCGTGGCGAAATCAAGCATGCTGGGCTCCCGAGCGGCGCCAGCGCGAGGCACGCCGCTCCAGCGGTTGCAGGATGACGAGCTCGATCAGCTGCACGATGGCAATGAAGGCCAGGCTGTAGGCCAACAGGCCGGCCACGTCGAAGACCTGAAAGGCCAGGTGCAGCTGGAAACCGACCCCGTCGGAGCGCCCCAGCAGCTCGACCACCAGGACGATCTTCCAGATCAGCGCCAGGCCGCCTCGGGTGGCCGCCATCAGGTAGGGAAACAGCTGGGGCACCCAGACGTGCAGCAGCCGCTGGCCGGGCGAGAACGCGTAGACCCGGGCCATCTGTTCCAGTCGCGGATCCAGGCTGCGCGCCCCCTCACGCAGCGTGACGGCCACGTTGGGTATCTTGTTGATGACAACCGCGAGTATCGCGGCGGCCTCCACCAGGCCGAACCAGACGTAGAGCAGGATGATCAGCACCAGCGCCGGCAGGTTGAGCAGCAGCACCAGCAACGGGTCGAGTAGCGCATTGACCAGCGGCAATCGTCCCATGGCGATACCCACCAGGGCACCCAACGCCATGGCCAGGGTGAAGCTGATCGCCACCCGCTGCAGGGTTATCGCCAGGTGACGCTGCAGTTCACCGCTGGCCGCCTCATGCTGCAGGGTATGCAGTACGGCCAGCGGCGAAGGCAGTAGCGAGGTGTCGAGCTGCCAGGCCATCAGCCACCAGAACACCACCAGCAGTGGCAGGACGACCCAGTAGGCCAACGGCGACGCCTTCACCGTTCGTCACTCGGCGCCTGGACGAACAGCGACGCGGGCATCGTCTCGCCCGGCCTCACGCCGGCCAGTTCCAGCAGCCGCTGCAGCGCCTGGATACGCGGCGCGTCCAGCGGCTCGGGAATGCCCTGCACGTAACCCTGGCGCAGCGCTTCGAAGTGGTCATCGTCGCTGACACGCATGAGCGGACGCAGGGCCGCCCAGTGCTCCGGCTCGTCGCGCAGTTCCCGCTTGGTATGCGCTACGGCGCGGGCAAACTGCGTCACCAACGCCTCCTGTTCGAGCGCCCAAGCCTCGTGAAAGACATAGCCAAGGATCGGCAGCCCCGTGGGGATATCCAGGCTAGCCAGCACCGATGCCATGGGCAGCGCCACTTCGGCGTCGCCCGCGGCCGTCAGCTCGGCGGCGAAATGCCAGAAGGTCACCAGTACATCGAGCTGGCCGCGCTTGAGCGACTGGCTCAGCAGCGGCGGCGCGCCGAACTGCACCCGGGCCTCGCGCTCCAGCGCGATGCCCCGGGCCTGTGCCGCACGTGTCAACAGCACCCAGCTCTTGCTGTCGGGGCCGCCGGCCACGCCGATGCGCTTGTCGCGCAGATCCTCGATATCGCGGATGACCTGCCCCGGTGCCGCCAGCACATCGCCCAGCTGGGAAGAGTAGGGTAGATAGCGAAAGGACTGACCGGCCTCATGGCGGGCCTGGGCCCAGGTCAGGTCGACCACGGCCCCGTCCACATCGCCGCTGGAGACGGCGATGCGCGAGGCCGGCAGGTTGGCCACCAGGCGTACCTGCAGGTCGAATCCCGCCTCTCGATCGAAGCCATGCCGCTTGAGGTGATCGAGCTCCCAGTGGGCGGTGCCGAACTGCAGCACGCTGAGCCGCAGCGTCGGCAGCTCGGCATGCAGGGATTCGGCACCTCCCAGCAGCAGTACGACGATCAGGGTGCGTACCAGCGCAAGGGGTGTAAGCGGGGTGCGTAATGTCATGTGGTCAGCCTAGGGGGCTACCCGCCGCGGCAGAATAGTACTTTCGTGCCTGTCACCTCGCGACAAAGGTGCAATTCCGATGCCGTATAAAAGACGGTCCCATAGGAGCATCAGCCCACAGGATCATGCCCATGGTGGTCGCGAAGCGGCATCTGGCCACGCTGCTCTTGCCAGCGCTCTGCTCGACACTCCCCCTCGCCTCGGCAGCGATGGATGACCCCTTGCTCTTCTCCGAGCAAGGCTATCGCATCGACCGCTACCGCAGCCCCACCCCCGAGACGGCACCCGGCGCTGCCACGGTGGACACGGGTGAGGTCGTGGCCCTGTTGAATGCCACGCCGCCAGCGCTGCCGGTGGATGTGATCAATCTCACCTTTCACCACGGCCGGTTCCTGCAGACCGAGCCCCACCGCTCGCTGCCAGGCGCACTTTGGCTCCCCAACACAGGGCTGGGTCATTTGAGGGACGATTGGTACTACAGCCGTCATGACTGGGTGGGCTACCTGCTCAACGAGGTCACCGTCGCCAGCGGCAATGACATGAGCCATCCAATCGTGGTGGTCTGCCGTTCCGACTGCTGGCTATCCTGGAACGCCGTCAAGCGCCTTGCCGAAGCGGGATTTCAACGACTTTACTGGTATCGTGATGGCATCGACAGCTGGGAAGCCGCCGGCCACCTCCTGGAGACCGCCACGCCAAGCCCACCACCCTTTGCCAAAGCCGAGTCTCCCTGAAGCATTGCCACGAGGATAACAACAAGATGGATGAGCCTACTCCTGCCTATCGCATCCTGATCGCCGACGACCATCCGCTGTTTCGTGAGGCAATCGCGCGGGTGGTCGGCGCTGGCTTCCCCGGCAGCGAGCTGCTGGAGACCGAGAATCTGGAAGCGACCCTGGCCTTGACCGCCGACGAAGAGGATCTCGACCTGATCCTGCTCGATCTCAACATGCCCGGCATGAGCGGCCTGACCGGGCTGATTCAGCTGCGCAACGAATCGCCCACCATTCCGGTAGCGATCATTTCCGCCGAGGAGGACAAGAGCGTCATGCTGCAGGCGGTCTCCTGCGGTGCCGTGGGCTTCCTCACCAAGTCATCCCCCAAGGAGCAATTGATCAAGGCCATCACGCAGATACTCGAAGGCAACATCTATCTCCCCTCCGATATCATGCGTGCCAGCAACACCCGCCCACAGGAGCCGAACGAGCGCAGCATCACCCCGGAGCAGCTAGAAACGTTGACCCGCAAGCAACTGCAGGTGCTGGAGCATATGACCCGTGGGGAGTCGAACAAGATGATCGCCTACCATCTCAACATCGCCGAAACCACGGTGAAAGCCCACGTCTCGGCCATCCTGCGTAAGCTCGGGGTCAGCAACCGCGTGCAGGCGATTCTCTCGGCCAGCGACATCGACTTCAGCCGCTACCTGCGCAAGCCTTGAAGCTCCCCCGCGGTGGCTTCGAGCGGGGCATCGGCCACCAACTGCTGCAGCGTGGTGCGCAGCCGCAACGGCTTGACCGGCTTGTTGAGCAGCTGGAATCCGAGCGAGCGAACCTGCTGGCGCAGCTCACGGCTATGGTCGGCAGTGATCACCAGGACCGGAAGCGGACGCTTGCGCATGGCGTTGATACGCTCCGCCAGATCGAGGCCATTGCATTCATGGTCCAGGTGATAGTCCACGATCAGCGCATCGGCGCCCTCTTCCGCCAGGCAGGCAAGCTGTGACAGGCGAGTTTCGCTTTCGGCCACGATGACCTTGCAACCCCAACGCTCCAGCAGGTGGCGCATCGCCAGGCAGATGGCCGGATCGTTGTCCACCACCCACAGGCATCTCCCGGCCAGCTCCCGCCCCACCCCGCTGACGACCACCGGCCGGGGCTGGCCGGCCGGGAGCTGCTGCGCATAGGGCAGCAGCACGCCGAACAGGGTGCCGCGGCCGATCTGCGAGCTCACGCGTACCGGCTGGTGCAGCATGCGCGAGATCTTGTCGACGATGGAAAGACCGAGCCCCAGGCCACGATCCCGAGCCGAAGCGGTCTGCAGGCGCCGAAACTCCTGAAAGATCAGCTCACGCTCCTCGTCGGGAATGCCGCAACCGGTATCCAGTACCTGGATCTCCAGCCCCTCCCGGCGACGCCGACAGCCCAGCAGCAAATGGCCGCCTGGCGTGTAGCGTATGGCGTTGCTCAAGAGGTTGCGTATCACCCGGGCCATCAGCGAGATATCACTTCTGACGATCGCCGATGACGGAACGTAATGGAACGCCAGGCCTTCGCTGGCCGCCACCTGACGGTACTCCCGAGCCAGACCGTCGAGCAGATCACGGATGGCAAAGGGAGCCATCTCGGGCGTGATCACCCCGGCATCCAGCTTGGAGATGTCCACCAGCGTGCCGAGCAGTGTCTCCACATCCTTGAGCGAGTGACCCACCTGCTGGATCAGCTCCAGGTTGGTCGCCGACATCTCCTGCTCCACCAGCGCCCCCACGAACAGCCGCGCGGCATTGAGCGGTTGCAGCAGGTCATGGCTGACCGCCGCGAGAAACTTGGTCTTGGAGAGATTGGCCGCCTCGGCCTCGGTCTTGGCCTCGCGCAGCTGGCACTCGGCTGCCAGGCGCTCCTCGATTTCTCCGCGCAGCTGCGCATTGACGCGGGTCAGCTCCGCGGTGCGTTCGCGCACACGCTGCTCGAGGTTCTGGTAGGCATGGTGCAAGGCCTCGGCGGTACGGCGCTGCTCGGTGATGTCGCGGACGAGCACGAAAAAGCCGATGACGCTGCCATCGCTGTCGCGGTGCGGCACGTAGGCGCGAAGCAACACCCGCTGTTCGCCGGCGACGTTCTGCTCGGGCAGTTCGAAACTGATACGCTCTCCGGCCAGTACGCGCTGCAGATACGGCATCAGCCGCGCACAGTGCTCCGCCGAATGCAGGTCACCCAGAGTGGAGCCCAATGGCAGGTCGTGGGGCCAGCCGTACCACTCCTCGTAAACGCGGTTGGTGAAGACGTAACACAACTCACGATTCAGGTAGGCGATCATTGCCGGCACCTGATCGGTGATGGTGCGAATCCAGCGCTCCCGTTCGGCCACCGCCTCGGCCTGCCGAATACGCTCGGTGATGTCGGTATAGGTGAGCACCTGGCCGCCGCCAGGCATGGGATGGCCGCGTACCTCGACCACGCGTCCATCGCTGAGGCGGCGCTCGCAGGCCGGCAGTATCGCCTGCATATCCGCCGGGTCGAGCAGTTCACTGGTGGCTTCCAGAGACGCCAGCGCTACCGGCAGCATCAGCCCACCGAGGCCGGTGAGCTGCGAGAAGCGCTGGTTGTGCATCTCCAACTGGCCGCCATGGGTAATCACCGCCACGCCTTGGGAGAGACTGTCGAGGGTGGCCTGCAAGAGGCGCGACTTCTGGGCCAGGGCATGCTCACGCTGGGCGTGCTCATGACGCTTGAGCTCGGTGATATCCACATACAGGAACACGCGCCCCCCACCGCAGATCGGCCGCTGGTTGACCTGCACCCAGCGGCCGTCGTGCAGCTGATAGACGGTGCGCCCCTCACGCTGTTTCAGCTGCTCCTTGACGACCAGCCCGGAGGTGAGCGCCAGCCGCCGCAGCTCCTCCAGCGACATGCCGGCCCGAATTTCGATACCGGCCGGTCGCCAGAACTCGGCGAAGCGGCTGTTGAAATGCTGTATACGCTGGTCGGCACCGAACAGCACGAAGGCGTCGGTAATGCTTTCAATGGCGTCAACCAGATACTGGTTGGCCTGCTCGGCGCGCTTGCGAGCCTCGCCCAGCAGTCTATTGCTGGCACGCAGCTCATCCAGGGTCTGGTTGAGGGCGCGGGTGCGCTCGCGGACCTGCTCGGCAAGCAGAGCGGCATGCTCGAAGGCGGCATAGGGCGCGATGCGCGGCAGATTGCTCGACTCAACCCGCTCGATCAGGGCCGCGTTGATGCGCTCGAGCTTGGCAACCTGACGCTCCAGCTCACGTTCGCGTTCAGAGATCATGGCGGGACCGACCGATGAAGACGCCGCTGAAGGTCTGGTTCAAGTGCAGGCCGTTGCAGTGCTCACCATAGGTGTTGAAGCCGAGGATACGCTGGCGCCGATAGAACTCCCCGGCGGCCGGCTGCAGCCCCGCCTGCTCGAGCTCCAGGCGACGCAAGAAGCAGTCACAGGCGAGAATGCATTCAGCCGGCCCCAGGCGCTCGACGATGGCCTCAACCTCGCAGGCGAGATCCTCCAGCAGGTCCGTGCCCTGCATGGCGGTCATGACGATGCCGGTCTCCACAGCACAGTAGAAGTTCAGACTGAGGTCGCAGTTGACGCCCTGGATGGCACGCACATAGGTCTTGTCATGGAGCCTGACTGCCAACGGATGCCGGGCGAACACCTCAGGGCCCAGCGCCTCGACGGGACAGCCCACCAGTCGCGCATACTCCTGCGCAGCAGGCTCGGCGTTGAGCTCCAGCACCCTGCGCCCCTCGCTGTCGGCGGCCGTCACTACCAGTTTCTCGCCGCGGGGCCGCAGGTGGTGGGTCGAGAGCACCTCGAAATCCAGCGCGGTGTTGATCATCAGCACGACCGCCGCCTGGGCGTGAAAGGTGCCTTCGCCATAGACATGCGTTCCGGTCAGGCGATTGTCGTCCCCGGCGCTGCCGCCGAAGTGAGGAATACCCGCCAGCACCGAGGTCAGGGTCAGCAGCACCTGTTCCTCGCAGGCCGAGAGGCCGTCGAGCAGGGTCATGGCGAAAGTGTGCCCCTTCAGCGGAGCCACGCCATGGCGCAGGCAGTGATCGAACAGTTGATCGGTAATACACTGGGCATCGATCAGCGTGAAACGATCCAGCTCATGGATCAGGCGGTAGTCGAGGGTAAAGGCACGGCGGTCGAAACCCAGTGCCACGATGGAACCCCGAGAGTAGCCATCGATACCCAGCTCCCCCGCCGTGGTACAGCCACACATCTTGACGCCCTCCAGGTGGGCTTTCAGGGCAGTGGCCAGGGCGGGCAGGTCATACTCCGCAGAGCAGAAGAACAGCACCCCCTCCAGGTCGGGGTGAAGCAGCTGGCTGGCGAGGTACTGTGCCGCCCGCTCCGGATCGCGGAGGGAGGACTGGGCCACACGCAGCGACGCATCCTGCGGGGCATCCACTTCCGAGACCGCTAATGGCATTGGCATGGCTGGTCTCTCTCGATCCAAGGTCCGGCTTTCAGTCTATGTCTTGATGCAAAGCAGCAACATAGCACTTCAGTGTCGAAGCGAGGCCGCGGCGCCAGGACCAAAGTCGTAGACTGCTCTCAATGCCGCTCATCGCCGAGCAGCTGGCTGAGAACGGCCCGCAGCTTGCCCGGCCGCACCGGCTTGTGCAGCACAGGAATGCCTGCCTCGGCCAGGGTTCGCCGCCAGGCCTCGGAGCGATCCGCCGTGATCACCACCGCCGGCAGCGCAGGCTGCTGCCAGTGCCGGCGGAGCTTCTCCACCAGGAAATCGCCCATTTCGCCGCCGTCCAGGTGCAGGTCGACCAGCAGCACGTCAGGCGGCTCATGCAGCTGTGCCAGTGCCTCTGCCAGGTCGTGGGCAACGCGACAGTCCATGCCCCATTGCTCGAGCAGTGCCTGCATGCCCATCAATATTCGGCTGTCATTGTCGACCACCAGCATGCGCCGCCCCTGCAGGGGACTCAACTGCAGAGAGGCCAACGGCGCGGCCTCCTGCGAGGAAGATGGCCGACAGATCGGCACACGCACGGCAAAGCACGAGCCGTGCCCCGGCGTCGAATCCACACTCACCGTCGCGTCCAGCCGCTGGCAGATCCGCTCGACGATGGCCAGGCCCAGGCCCACCCCCTGCCGATTGCGCGCTTGCTCCGCGTTGAGCTGGTGATACTCCTCGAAGATGGCCTGAAGCTGGTCGGCAGGAATGCCGGGGCCCGTGTCATGCACTTCGAGGGAGACGACATCCCCCACATGACGCACGCCGAGCAGCACACTGCCGGACTCGGTGTAGCGGCAGGCATTGGAGAGCAGGTTACGCAGCACCCTGCCCAGCAGTCGGAAATCGCTGTTGACGCAGACCGAGCTTTCCACGCAGCGAAAGCGCAGCGCCTTGCGCTGGGCACGCGGGGCATACTCGGCCACCAGGCCATCGAGCATGCGCGAGATGGGGAAGCATTCCAGCTGCGGCTGAATACGCTCCTGGTCGAGCCGCGCAATGTCGAGCAGGTCGGTGAGCAGCTCCTCGGCGCCTTCCAGGGAGAGATGAATGCTGTCGACCAGGCGGCCGCTATCGCCATCGAGCTCCCGCTCGCGCAGCGTGGATACCAGCAGACGCGCCGCATTGAGCGGCTGCAGCAGGTCGTGGCTGGCCGCCGCCAGGTAGCGATCCTTGCTGCGGTTGGCTTCCTGGGCCAGGTCCCGCGCCGCGCGCAGCTGCTCCTCCATCAGGCGCCGCTCGGCCACCTCGCCGGCCAGATCGGCGTTGAGCTGCTCCAGCAGTTGGGTGCGCTCCTGCACCCGGGCCTCGAGGCGTGCGTTGAGCGCCAGCAGCTCCTGGCGGGCCCGCTCACGCTCGGTGATATCGGCAACGAAGCCCTCGACCAGGATCTCATCGCCCCGGTCCGGCTTGCTCAGCAGGGTCAGGGCGACCGGCACCCGCCGGCCGTCGCTTCCGGCAAGCCAGGTGGTATGCCCCTGCAGGTGGCCCTGCCGGTGCAGCAGCAACGCCACCCGCTCCGCCTCCTCGGGCTCGGCAAACAGCGCCTCCAGCGATGCGCAGCGGCTCAGCGTCGTCGCCACGTCGCCATCGCCCAGCATTGCAGCCAGGGCCGGATTGGCTGCCAGGAGGCGCCCGCCCAGGGAGGCCTGGAAAATGCCGTGCAGGGCATTCTCGAACAGCCACTTGTAGCGGTTGCGCTCGGCCTCGAGCTCGGCCATGCGCGCCGTCAGCTCGGGGTAGTAGCTCTTGCGCGCCGACTGCTGGCCAAGCCCCAGCAGCTGGCTGACCGAGTAGCCGTCGGGGTCGTTCACCTTCTTCATCGGGCATACGACCGCAGCATCACAGGGCCTCCTCGAAGACCACCTGCACGTCCCTCGAACCGGAGCGGCGCGGATTGGTCAGGATGCAGGGATCCTCGAGAGCATGGCGGGTCAGGAAGGGCACGTCGCTGGTGCTGACGCCAACCCGGCCGAGACTTCCCGTCAAGCCGACGGCACGCTTGAGCGCAATCAGGTGATCGATCAGCCGGGCCCGCACCTGACGACTCGTCAACCCACGGCAATCGATGCCCAGCGTCTCGGCAATGCGGGTAAAGCGCTCCGGAGCCGCCTCGAAGTTGTAGGCCACCACGTGCTCGAGCAGCAGCGAGTTGCACAGCCCATGGGGCAGGTCCAGGAAGCCACCCAGGCTATGTGACATGGCGTGCACCGCCCCGAGGATGGCGTTGGAGAAAGCCAGCCCCGCCTGCATGCTGCCGAGCATCACCTGGGCACGCAGCTCGAGGTTCTGCGGGTCGGCCACCAGCGCGACGAGATGACCATTGATCAAGCGCATCGCCTCCAGGGCGTGGGCATCGGTGAGCGGCCCACTACCGGTGGAGACGAAGGCCTCGATAGCATGCACCAGTGCATCGACACCGGTGCAGGCCGTCAGGAATGGGCTCATGGTCAGGGTGACCTGGGGATCGATCAGCGAGACGTCCGGCACCACGGACTTGCTGACGATGGAAAACTTCATGCGCCGCTGCTGATCGGAAATGATCGCGAACTGGGAGATGTCCGCCGAGGTGCCCGCGGTGGTGGGCACGAAGATCAGTGGCGGAATGGGCACCCGCAGGGTGTCGACGCCCTCGAACTCCAGGATGTGGCCATCATGGGCAACGACGATGCCGATACCCTTGGCGCAGTCCATGGGGCTGCCGCCACCGATGGCCACGATAGCCTGGGCGCCCATCTCGCGATACGCCTCTGCACCCGCCATCACCTCCTCGATCCGCGGATTGGGCGAGACCGATACAAAGCGCTGGCAGGCGATACCGTGGGCCGCCAAATCCGCCTCCACGTCCGCGACCCAGCCGGCCAGAACAACGCCAGGGTCCGATACCAGCAGCACGCGCTCGGCGCCGAAGGTATCCACGTAGTTGGCCACGGCACGGCGTGCGCCGTCGCCGAAGATGATCTCGGGAGCCACGAACTTGCGCAGCTGGGTAATGCTGGTAGCCATGCCGGGTATCTCCCGCTTGACGCTGCCCATCACCGGGACCCGGCCATGGTCAGCGGCGTCTTGTTATCGTGTCGTCACGGGATTTCTGGCCCATGTTATGGGGCATCCCGTTCCGGCGCCCTTCGCCCTTGGTCGCGTATGGCCTAACCGCGACAAAGGATGCGCGAGTTGCGGGCATGACGCGATATCAACCCCTCCACCTCTCGGTGATCGGTGCTCGACTCGTCCAAAGCCTGTACGATCAGCTCATGTCGCGGCGATATGCTGCATACCGGATCGGTGGCCGCCGCATCGCCCGTCAACAGATAGGCCTGGCAGCGGCAGCCGCCGTGATCCTGGTGACGCTCGCTGCATCCACGACAGGGCTCGGGCATCCAGGCGTCGCCACGAAAGCGGTTGAAGGCGTCGCTGGCGTACCAGATATCCTTCAGCGATGCGTCGCGCACGCTGGGAAAGGGCATGGGCAGCTCACGGGCACTGTGACACGGCAGCACGGTGCCATCCGGAGCCACCGTCATGAAGATGGCGCCCCAGCCGCCCATGCACGCCTTGGGTCGCTCGGCATGGTAGTCGGGCACCACGAACAGCAAGCGCATATTGCGCCCTCGCGCAGCCAGGCGCTCGCGCCACTCCCAGGTCACCGCCTCGGCGCGCTCGACCTGGGCACGGCTCGGCAGCAGGCCGGCACGATTGAGCCTGGCCCAGCCGTAGTACTGGCAGCTGGCCAGCTCCACGGCATCAGCACCCAGTTCGTCGCACAGGGCAATCACCCGATCGATGTCATCGATATTGTGGCGATGCAGCACCACGTTGAGCACCATGGGATAGCCGGCCGACTTGACCGCGCGGGCCATGGCCAGCTTGCCGGCATAGGCCTTGGCCGAACCCGCCACGGCGGCGGCAACCTCTGCATCCGCCGCTTGCAGGCTGATCTGGATATGGTCCAGCCCCGCGTCCCGCAGCGCATCGATGCGCGCCGCCGTCAATCCCACGCCGGAGGTGATCAGGTTGGTGTAGAAGCCGAGCCGCCGGGCTTCGTCGACCAGCGCTTCCAGGTCGCGGCGCACCAGCGGTTCACCCCCCGAGAAACCGAGCTGCACGGCACCCATGGCCCGGGCCTGGCGCATCACGTCGATCCAGGCGTCGGTGTCGAGCTCGTCGCGATAGCGCGCGAAGTCGAGGGGGTTGGAACAGTAGGGACACTGCAGGGGGCAGCGATAGGTCAGCTCGGCCAGCAGCCACAGGGGCGGGCCGATGCCGCTTGCCCCGCCGGCCCGGGAGCGAACGACGTCAGTCATGATGAATCCAGCCCTGTTGCAAGGCGTCGACGAAGAACTCGATGACATCCTGGGCAAGCTCATCGCTCGACGCATCGGGATAACGCCGGGTGAGCTCGTCGATCAGCGCGGCGACATCACGCTCACCATCGACCAGCGACAGGATCGCACCGGCACTGTCGTTGAGCTGCACCATCCCCTCGGGGTAGAGCAGCACATGGCGCCCCTGGGCCTCCTCCCACTGCAGCCGCCAGCCGGGTCGCAGCGAGGGCGCCGCCAGGGCGTTCATGCCAGTCCTCGGTGAAAAACCGCTCGGTCGGTCACGCTGTGATAGGGCGGACGCCCCAGCTGGTAGGCCAGGGTCATGGCATCCAGCATGCTCCACAGCACGTCGAGCTTGAACTGCAGGATCTCCAGCGCGCGCTGCTGAGCTTCCACGGTGGTGCATACCGTCAGCGCCACTTCCAGCCCATGCTCGACATCTCGGCGTGCCTCCTTGAGGCGCTTGCGGAAGTATCCGTAGCCGGCCGCGTCGATCCAGGGGTAGTGACTCGGCCAGGTGTCCAGGCGGCTCTGGTGCGCCAGGGGAGCGAACAGCTCGGTCAGCGAGGAGATCGCCGCCTCCTGCCAGCTGGCCCGACGCACGAAGTTGACGTAGGCGTCCACGGCGAAGCGCACACCGGGGAGGACATGCTGCTGGGAGATCAGCTCCTCCCGGGGCAGGCCGACCGCCTCGCCCAGGGTCAGCCACGCCTCGATGCCACCTGCATCATCGTCTCGCCCGTCGTGGTCCAGCAGTCGCTGGATCCAGCGGCGCCGTGTGGCGGCGTCCGGGCAGTTGGCCAGCAGCGCCGCGTCCTTCTGTGGAATCATCACCTGGTAATAGAAGCGATTGGCCACCCAGCCGCGGATCTGCTCCGGCGTGGCGCGCCCTTCTGCCATGTCGACCTGATAGGGATGGTGAATATGATAGTAATCCCCCTTGGCCAGCAGGGCCTGACGAAAAGCCTCGGGGGTCATGAGAGAGACTGGCGAAGAGAGAGCGGCGTTCATGTCTGGTCCTGTTAGTTGTTTGTTGTTAGCTGTAGGGCGTCGGTTTCCCTGGCATTTACAGTGACAGGCGCATTCCATCATGGGCCACGTCGATGCCGTGCCGGTCCAGCACGGCGCGCTCGGCGGCCCCTTCGTCCAGGACGGGGTTGGTATTGTTGATATGGATCAGGATGCGCCGCGTGCCTGACGGCAAGGCGTCAAGCTCTTCGATCATGCCGCCCTCCCCGGCCAGGGGCAGGTGTCCCATCTCGCGGCCGGTGGTATCGGCGATCCCGAGGCGCGACATCTCGTCGTCGTGCCATAGCGTGCCATCCACCAGCACGCAGTCGGCCCGGGCCATCAGCGCCCTTGCCTCGCGACTCGGCGCCCCCAGACCAGGCCCATAAAAGAGCGAGCCGCCCGTCAGGGTGTCGTGAAACAGCAGCCCCAGGTTGTCACCGGTGGCCGGCGCACCGCGCCGGGGAGAGTAGGGAGGGGCATTGGAGTGCAGCGACAGCGCGGTGATCGCAAGTCCCGGGCAGCTTGGCACCTCAAAGGTGCAGCAGTCGCGCTCGCCGGACAGGGCGATCTCTCTCCAGGACAGGCCTCCGTTCCAGTGTTCCAGCATGGGAAACAGCGGGAAGCCGGTGGACAGGTCGTCGTGGACACTCGCGGTGCACCAGACGTCAAGCGGACAGCCTTCGCGCAGCGACAGCAGCCCGCTGACATGATCGATCTGGGCATCCACCAGCAAGACTTCGGCAATACCACTGCCGCGCAGGCCACGCCTGGGAAAGAGTGCTGGATGGGCGCTGAGCTGGGCACGAATGTCGGGCGAGGCATTGCACAGCAGCCAGCGCTCACCGTCCATGCTGATGGCGATGGAGGATTGCGTCCTGGGGCTCAAGCCGTTCCCTCCCTGGCGCACCCCACGGCAGTTGGGGCAGTTGCAGTTCCACTGCGGAAACCCGCCCCCGGCAGCCGAACCGAGTATCAGCACCTGCATGGCGCTTCTCCTTCTTGCCCGAACGGGACCATTGCAGGCCCCGTTGGCGTGACGAGTGATCAGCGGTTGGCGATATAGAGGGTAACTTCGAAGCCGAGGCGAAGGTCGCGAAAACTAGGCTTGGTCCACATGGCATCTCTCCTGTTGGTGTTGTCGGTTTGCGCAGACGTGCCACAGCAGCGGCACAAGCCCAGTAAAGCACCCGCCGCCCTGCTCATGGGCGGTACTTTGGAAGGAGAAGCCTCCCTTCGTTGGGAGCAAACGGGAGGGAGAGCGCTAGCGCGCCCGGAGGTTGCCGGCTAGCCTCGAAAGATCCTCTTCGTGCCGGGAACTCTGATGAAACCTTACCGTCTGCTGCTGCTAGCCACCTTGGTCCATGGCCCACTCTCCTGGGCCGACGAACCGACCGCTGCGCCGACCCAGGGACGCATGATCGACAGCTATCTGGCATATGGGCAGTTCAAGATGGGACGCTATGAGCACGCTTTCGAGATCTGGCAGCGCCTGGCGATCGAAGGAAATGCCGACGCGGCGTTTCAGCTGGCAGTGATGCTGGAAGATGGCCGTGGCACACCCCCCGACCTGGAACGGGCGCTCGCTTACTACCGCCAGGCCAGTGAAGGCGGCAGCCGCCGCGCGGCGCATCGCCTTGCAGCGCTGTACGGCGAGGGTGCCTACGGCCTTGCAGCCGATCATGCCCTGCACCAGCACTACCGGAGCATTGCCGAGTCGCCGTCATCCCTGGACTGAGCTCGAATGCCACCGTCTTGAGCTCACCGTGAGGCTTTTCTAAGCTGACTAATGGGCACAGTGGTGCCGGTCAATTCTCAACTCGCCAGCAAGGAGCCAAGCGATATGCATCTGCACGGACCCCACACCCAGATTCGCTTTTCTCGCACGTCACTCAGCCTCGCCATCGCTGTCAGCCTTTCTGCAACCGGCCTGGCCAATGCCGACGTTCAGGTAACTGAAGAGGAAGTCACCACCGGGACGGAAACCGAAGAGTTCAATCTACGGGTCACCCGAGTGGTCGGCGGCATCGAACACCCTTGGGCGGTAGCTTGGCTGCCCGATGAGCGCATGCTGGTCACCGCACGTCCCGGCCAACTCTATCTGGTCGACGGCGATGAAGTGACCGAGGTCGGGAACCTGCCCAAGATCGATGCCGAAGAGGATCAGCGCACCGCACCCGAAGGCGGCAACCAGGGTGGCCTGCTGGATGTCGCGGTGCATCCCGACCACGAGAACAATGGCTGGATCTATTTCACCTACTCCAGCCCGGGCGATGACGACTCGGTCATGGGCGACGAGGAGTATGGTACCGGCACGGCCCTGGCTCGCGCCCGGCTAAGCGACGACGGCAGCGAGCTGACCGACCTGGAGACGCTCTACGCCCAGGTGCCGCGCACAGCTCCCGGCCGCCACTACGGCTCGCGTATCGTTTTTCCCGGCGACGGCAGCGTGATGTTCTCCATTGGCGACCGCGGCATTCGCTACCCGTCTCAGGATCTCACCGACCCGGGTGGCTCGATCATTCGCTTGCATGAGGATGGCGGCGCCTTCGAGGGCAATCCCTTCATCGGCGTCGAGCCAGGCAACCTGCGCCCGGAGATATTCTCCTACGGCCATCGCAACAACCAGGGTCTGGCATTGCACCCCCAAACCGGAGCGCTGTGGGCCATCGATCACGGCCCCTCCGGCGGTGGGGAGCAGCTCTATATCGCCGAGCCCGGAAGTAACCACGGCTGGCCCCAGGTCTCCTTCGGTCGCGAATACGCCACCGACGAGTTCATCGGCATCGGCGAGGAGGCACCCGGCGTCAAGCCGCCGGTGCACGTATGGGACGATACCCTGGCGCCTTCGGGTCTGGCCTTCTATACCGGTGAGGAGTTCGCCGCCTGGCAGGGCAACCTGTTCGTCGGGGCCCTCTATGCCGAGCGACTCCACCGCCTGGTGCTGGATGGCAACGAGATCGCGCATGAGGAGGTCCTGCTCGAGAACGAACTGGGGCGCATCCGCGACGTTCGCCAGGGACCGGATGGCCTGCTCTACGTGCTAACCGACGAGAGCGATGGCGGCCTTTATCGCATCGAGCCCGAGACCTGATACCTGCATGGCATCGATCAGCACCCTGCCCGCCCATGGAGCCTGGGCGGGCAGGCCGGGAAAATCAGCTAAGGTGGTGCAACAGAATCATTTTCAGTCGTAGCGGCTTCAGCGGCTTGAGCAAGCACTCGTGTCCCAGCTCCCGAGCACGGGCTTTCAGTGCCGCATCGTGGTTGGCGGTAATCACCACCACCGGCAGCCCGGGGTGGCGCCGGCGCAGACTCGCCGCCACGGCCAGGCCGTCTGGCCCACCCTCCTCAAGATGGTAGTCCACCAAAAGCACATCGGCACTGTCCTCACCGACAAGGGCTTCGAGCTGAGCCAGCGATGCGGCCGTAACCACCCGGCAGCCCCAGCCCCCCAGCAGGGCTGCCATTCCCTCTCGAATGGCCGCATCGTTATCAATTACCCAGACTTTGGCACCTGAAAGGCTATCCAGCGCCTGACCACCCACTGACGGCGCTGATGCTCGTGGCGCTCGCTCCCGGGTCGGTCCATACGGCACACACACCGAAAACAGCGAACCCTTACCCATCTGGGAGACAAGTCGCAGCGGGTGACCCAGCATACCGCTGATACGATCGACGATGGCAAGCCCCAGCCCCAGTCCCCTATCCTGTTCGCTCGACTCAACGCCGAAGCGGCGAAACTCCAGGAAGATTGCCTCGCGCTGAGCCTCGTCGATGCCGGGCCCCGTGTCACCTACCATGATTTCCAGACCATCGGCTCGATGCCGGCAGCCCAGCAGGATACGACCCTGTGGGGTGTAGCGAATCGCGTTGGCCAGGAAGTTGCGCACGACCCGAGCCAGCAATGCCATGTCGGACTCGATAATGGCATCGCTGTGGACGTAGCGCAGCTCAAGCCCTTGCGCCGCAGCCATTTGACGATACTCTTCGGCCAGCACATCGAGCAGTTGATCGATGGGGAAAGGTGCAATGTCGGGCTGCAGCACGCCTGCGTCCAATCGGGAAATATCCACCAGCGTGCCGAGCAGCGCTTCGACCCCCTTGAGCGAGCGACCGATGTGTCCGACCAGCCGGTGCGAATCATCGGGCAGTGCATGCTCGTCCAGGGCGCTGGCAAACAGCCGTGCTGCATTGAGTGGCTGCAGCAGATCGTGGCTGACGGCTGCCAGAAACTTGGTCTTGGAGAGATTGGCGGCCTCGGCCTCGGCCTTGGCCCGGTGGAGTTCGACCAGCGCCTGCTGCAGCGCGTCGGTGCGCTCCCGCACCTGCTCGGCCAGCAGTACCGAGTGCTCGAAGGAGGCATAGGGGGCGCCACCGGCCACCCCACCGGACTCGACTCGTTCGATCAACGAGGCACAGATGCGCCTCAGCCGAGCGTTCTCTTCCTGCAGAGCACGCTCCCTTTCCTGCCACTCATCGGGGAGCTCAGGCGGTTGGAACAGATCCAATGGCGACTCCGGTGAGCGTCTGGTTGATGTGCATACCGTGGTGCTGCTCCCCATAGGTATTGAAGCCGACGACACCCGCCTGCCCCAGCAGCTTCGAGGCCTCATCGACCTGGCCCAGCGCCTCGAGTTCGAGTCGCCTCAGGAAGCAGTCGCAGCCCAGGATCAGGGCTGGCTCACCCAGCCGTTGGCGCAGCCCATCGAGTGTCAGCTGCAGGTCTTCGAGCAGCGGTGCCGGCTGCATTGCCGTCAGCACGATGCCGTTCTCCACCGCGCAGTAGAAACTGAGGCTGCCATCCTCGTTGGCACCCTGGATCGAGCGCACATAGTGCTGTTCACCTATGCGTACTGCCAGGGGATGGCTGGCAAAGATTGCCGGATTCAGGGACGTGACCGGCTGCCCCACCAGACGAGCGTACTCCGCCGCCGCCGGTGCTGCGTTGAGCTCCAGCACCCGGCGTCGTTCACAGTCAGCTCGTGTTACCACCAGCTTCTCCCGACGCGGGCGCAGGTGATGGGTGGTAAACACCTCGAAGGGCAAGCGAGTCTGGAACATCACCACCACCGCCGACTCACTGTGAAAACGGCCATCGCTGTAGACATGGGTATACGCCAGGCGGTTGTCGTCACCCGCCGAGCCACCAAAGCTGGGGATACTACCCAGTGCCGTATCCAGCGTGGCCAGCACCTGCTCCTCGCTGCTTGAAAGGCCGTCGAGCAAGGTGAGTACGAAACGCTGCCCCCCCTCCAGTGCCGACGATGCCTGTCGGCACGACTCGAGCAGCTCGCCAGTCAGGCGCTGTGCCTGCAGCAGCCCGAAGCTCTCCAGGTCGTCGATCAGAGTATGTGCAACGGCGAAGGCACGACGATCAAAGCCGATGGCCACGATGCAGCCACGGCAATAACCTGCGGGCGTGATCTCCCCAGCCGTGGTGCAACCGGAAACGGGTATGCCCTGGAAAGCCGCATCCATCGCCGGCCCCAGCGCCTCGAGCGAGTACTCCGCGCTGCAGAAGAACAGCACAAAGCCAAGCTCGGCGTGAAGCAACCGGCTGGCCAGCTCTCGCGTGGCCTCGCCAGGGTCGCGCCGGGCACTGTACGCGGTACCAACTGGTGAAAGAGCAGAGTCATCCCCTGTCTCGGTGGCGTCGACGGCAAGCAGATCCATGGCGACCTCGGCGGGTGTTTTCTGCAGTTTAGGCTTCCCCAGGGGTCGGCTACAACGCAGGCCGTCGATCGCCAGCCCTTACCTGGTCAGATCGCCGGATGCGGTCTGCTCCGCGAGCCAGCGCTCGAGTTCTTCGAGCGTCACGGGGATCAGGGCGTGGAGTATCTGCAATTGCTCCGCGGCCTCGCCCCGGCGATCATGATGAGCCAGCGTTTCCAGGCGTTGGGCAATGGCAGCCAGCTTCCGGGCACCCAGGCTGGCCGACTCTCCCTTGACGCTGTGGGCTGAAGCTTCTAGGAGTCTCATGTCGCCCTGGTCAAGGGCGTCTTGCATGCTGCGGCGATGCACTTCCAACTGGTCTCGATGCACGCTTATCAAGGTCGCCACCATCGCCTCACCCAGCGAGTCCAGCAGCTCGGCCAAGGCTTGGTCATCAAGTTCCGCAGTGGCAGAAATACTGACCTCATCTGCCGCCGATACCGGCAGCGTGCGGCGCAGGCACGCCGCCAACTCCGAGCGCAGCAGCGGCTTGGTCAGGTAGTCGTTCATTCCGGCATCCAGGCAGCGTGCCCGCTCGGCCCCGGGGCCACCGGCGGTCATTGCCACGACAGGCACCCTGCCGCACCACCCCCCTTTCGCCCGCAGGCGTCGCACGGTTTCCAAGCCGTCCATGTCAGGCATTTGCACGTCCATGAAGATGAGATCAAACGACTCTCGCTCCGCGGCTTCCAAGGCCTCTTGACCACTACCCGCCAACTTGAGGTGGCAGCCGAAGCGCTCCAGCATCGCTACCGCCACCTGCTGATTGACAGGATTATCCTCCACCACCAGCACGTTGCCACTGAGTGTGGGCATGGTGAATGGTGGCGACTCCTCACGCTCCACTTCATTTTCGTCATCAGCCGGCTCGAGAGGCAGCTCGATCCAGAATCGACTGCCCTCGCCGGGCCGACTGTCAACACCGATCTCCCCGCCCATGGCATCGGTCAGTCGACGGCAGATGGCCAGACCCAGTCCGGTGCCCCCATAGCGTCGCGCCGTGGAAGCGTCCGCCTGACGAAACGGCTCGAAGAGACGCTCTTGCTGGTCCTCGGCAATACCGGGTCCCGTATCGCACACTGCAAGGCAGAGTCGACCGTTATCCGCCGCCTTCGCTTCGATGACCACTTCGCCGCGCTCGGTAAACTTGATGGCATTGGCGATCAAGTTGAGCAGCACCTGCCTCAGCCGAGCGGGATCCCCCATGACTTGCGCCGGCAGCGTCGGTGAGAGATGGCTTTCCAGCTTGAGGCCCTTGGCCTCGGCACGCGGCGCAAAAAGCCGGCAAGCATCATCGATTAACGCTGCCAGCCGAACCGGCCGGTGCTCCAGTTCAAGCTTGCCGGATTCGATCTTGGAAAAGTCCAGAATATCGTTGATCAACCCCAGCAAGCGTCCGGCACTGGCATGAAGCGTACTGACATACTCCTGTGAACGAGGATCCAGCGGCTGGTCCATGAGCAGATCGCTCATGCCGATGACGCCATTGAGCGGGGTGCGTATCTCATGGCTTACCGTGGCAAGAAATTCCGACTTGGCCCTGCTGGCCGATTCGGCCTGCCGGGCCGTCCCCTGAAGCTCACGGCTCAATGTCTCCAGCGAGCGCCGCGCCACTGCATTGTCGCGGGCCTCCCGCACCAGAAAGATGACCACCAGCAGCCCGGCCAGACTCATGGCCAGGATCAAGGCCAGCAATAGCACGTAGAGCGTTTGCAGCACCTCCCGGTCACGAGTCGCCGCTTCGGCAAGTAACCCATTAATGGCGATGACAAGCTGCTCGGTATGGGCACTGAGTGCTCCCAGCCTGACGTCGAGTAACTCGCGTGCCGACTCATCCAGTTGATCCAGCGCCTTGAGCCCATCATCGAACCGATCCATCTTTTCGTCGAGCTCGGGCAGCAGTCGAAACGCCGTGGGGCTGTAGGGGTACAGTGAGGAGATATCGGCTCGACGCAACTGATTGAAGCGACTGTAGAGCAGCTCAAAGCGCAGCATGAATGCATCCAGCGATTCACCACTGCCAGTCCCGCTGGCCAGATCACTGCGCAGCTGAACCATATCGCGGTCGAGCTTGTAGGCGTGCCACGAGGCGTCCGCACCCACGTTCTGGTAGAGGCCTTCCTGCCGCCAGGCAGCCAGGCCCACCACGACCAGGGCAGCAGTGAAGAAGAGCAGGGCGGCCATGGCACCCAGCTTCAGCCGGAGGGGGTGTCGCAGCACCATTCTCTTGCCTCCGCCTCAGTGCTGCTCAGGGAACATGGATCGTGCCCACGTGCCAGACTGAGCGAAAGCGAATGGTCTCGTTGAGCAGCTCAGGATGGTCATCGAAAGGATAGAGGAGGAAAGCCGGACCGAGGTCGCGGACGGCGATGGGTTCTCCGTCACGCTGGATGGCCAGGATCACATCGTATTCATGAAAGTCCGATACCGGCACCTTGGCCTCGAAAGCATCCAATGCACGCACTTGTACATGCTCTGCATCAGCGCCCGCTGCATCGAGAACGGCACGGGCCAGCGGCCCCTCGAAACGCCCCACCCCTTCGGTCCAGGGAGTGGTCGTTTCAACCACCACCGGCGAAAGGGACATCAGCATGGCACGGTCAAGGTGCAACTCGTCGCCGACATTGACATGAGCAATGTCGCCTGTCAGCCGCAACAGGACATCCCCTTCCGGGGGCGGGAAGGGATCGGCCTTCGTCAGGACCGAAAAAGGCAGCAGGCAGAGGGCACACAGATAACGACATCGGCTCGTCAGCAACATCTCGGCAGTCCGCATTGGCCGGTTTGACAAACAAGATTACGCGAAATGCACTGAAAGGTCAGGTGAGAAAGAATAAGGCGGGAAACGGCGACGGTAGCGAACCAGGCAGGAGGGAAAGACCCTCCTGCCCATGTGCTGATCAGCTGGCAACCTTCTCCACGGGTTCACAACGTACCAGGTCCTCATAGGCATGCCAGCTGGCGTGCCCCAGAACCGGCAGGATCAGGGCCAAGCCGATATAGAAGGTCAGTACCCCGACCAGCACGCAGCCGGTCAGTATCGCGGCCCACAGCAGCATAGGGCGAAAGTTTCTTGCCACTGAGCGCACACTCGCCTCGATGCCTTCCATGAAGGTCAATTCCTGATCCATCAACGTGGGGATAGCAACCACGCTGATGCTAAAGGCACCGAAAGCCAGCACGGCGCCCACGCCCGTACCAACCAGGATCAAGCCCAGCCCTTGCGGTGTGGTCAGCAGCGATGCATAGAGCGCCGCGGGTCCGGGCGCCTCGAAGCCATAGAACAGCGCGAAGAGCAAGGTGGCCAGACGAATCCAGGCGAGAAAGAAGATCATCATCATCACACCCATCATCGCCAGTTGGCCAGCGTGAGGCCGCCAGGCGCTGAAGGCGTCACCCAGATGGGGAGTGCGATTGGCCTCGATTGCCCGGCTGATACCATAGGATCCCACCGCCACCAGCGGTCCGAGGAACATGAAGCCGGCGGCCATAGGCAGCAACCAGTGCCACAGATCGAGCATCACGGCACCCAGGGTCACGGCGATACTCAGCCCGACCCAGAACATGCCATAGGCAAGACTTACCGCCGTGGCCTGGCGAAAATCCTCAAAGCCGGCGGCCAGCCAGGCCCTGGGCCTGTCCATGCCAATCGGGTTGATGGTGATCTTCACCGTGGGCACCGATGCCTGCCCCGTGGATCTTGTTGTTGCATTCATAGTCATACCCCGTCTGGTCGCCAAGTCATGTGACGAAAGAGCGCGCCGTTCCGGTTGGGTGACCGGGAGGCGTCTTGTTGTCTTGCTACAGCATTAATGTAGTTGACCTGGCACAAGAGTGCGCCTCGCGACAATCAACGTAAAGCCCCATTTTGTCGAATAAAGCTCCCGACTTTTACAGCAATCACAAAAAGGCATAAGATCCTAGCCCTGTCGTTCATGGGGGCATAACGGAATGCCAAAGCGTTCCTTCTGATGGCGTCCGGCCCACAGTAATATGCTCGTTTGGCACGACTTCCGACAAGAACTCCGATCAGGAGCCTGACGATGAAACGGGTTTTCTCTATTGCGTCCTTGCCACTGGTGAGCCTGCTGTTGGTAGGCCTCCCCCTGACCGCCCAGGCCGAAGAGACATTCTCCGACGCCCAGCTCGAGGTGATGGCCGGCGGTTGCGCCAGCTGCCATGGCACCGATGGCCGACTGGCGAGCAGCGTACCATCGATTGCCGGACGTCCCGCCGAGGTCCTGACCTCACGGCTGCTCGACTTCAAGCACGAGCAAGTCGATGAGGTCACGGTAATGGACCGGATCGCCAAGGGTTTCACGGATGCCGAGCTTGAGGCTCTCGCTCGACACTTTGCCGCCATCGATTTGGAAACCGATAACGAGCTGGAAGAATGAGGGGGCGCGACATGAATCATCGCCACAACCGTAGCGGCCTGACCCGCCGTCAGCTGATCAAGGGTATCGGTGCCGCATCCCTGCTGCCACTGATGGGCAGCGCTCCCTTCGCCATCGGCGGGCAGAACGCCGGGCGCGTCCTGGTGGTCGGCGGGGGCTTCGGCGGCGCCACGGCCGCCAAGTATCTCAAGCGGGCCAACCCGGCCATCGAAGTGATCCTGATAGAACCGAACGAAACCTTCTATACCTGCCCGTTCAGCAACCTGCATCTGGGCGGGCTGCGGCAGATGGACGCCATCGCCCATGGCTACGCGGAGCTGGAAGACCGTTACGGTGTCCGTGTGATCCATGCCACGGCCGAGGACGTGGACGCCGACGCCCACCAGGTCACCCTTTCGACCGGACGCAAGCTCGACTACGATCGCCTCGTCCTCTCCCCCGGCATCGACATGCGCTGGAATGCCCTGGAAGGCTACGACGAGGAGGCCGCCGAGAAAGCCCCCCACGCCTGGAAAGCCGGCACCCAGACCGAGCTGCTGCGCAGTCAGCTCGAGGCCATGGACGATGGCGGCACCTTTGTCATGGTGGCGCCGGCCAACCCCTTCCGCTGCCCGCCCGGCCCCTATGAACGTGCCAGTCTGGTGGCCAACTATCTGGCACAGTACAAGCCGAAGTCAAAGGTACTGATCCTCGACGCCAAGGATAACTTCTCCAAGCAGGGGCTGTTCACCGCCGGCTGGGAGCGACTCTACGGCGACCGCATCGAGTGGGTGGGGCTATCGAATGACGGCCGGGTAACCCGGGTCGATGCCGACAGGCTCGAGGTCGAGACCGAGTTCGGCACCGTGCATCGCGCCGATGTACTCAATGTGATCCCGCCGCAGAAAGCCGGCTGGATCGCCGAGCGTGCCGGAGTCACCGACGACTCCGGCTGGGTGCCGGTAAAGGCCGAGACCTTCGAGTCGCGCCAGGTCGCTGACATTTATGTGGTTGGCGATGCCACGGTGGCGGCGCCGATGCCCAAGTCGGGTTTCTGTGCCAACGGCCAGGCCAAGGTCGTGGCAGCTGCCATTGCCGCGTCCCTGGAGTCGCGCCCGGCACCTGAGGCCTACTGGACCAATACCTGCTACAGCCTGGTGGGGCCGGAGTACGGCATCTCGGTGGCCGGTGTCTACCGGGTACAGGATGGGGTGATCGCTGAAGTGGAGGGTGCCGGTGGCCTGAGCCCGGCCGATGCTTCCGACGCCACCCGCGCCCTGGAAGCAGAGTATGCCGTGGGATGGTACAACGCCATCTGCCAGGACACCTGGGGCACTCCCCTCGGAGGCAGGGCTACCTGAGCGTGACCGGACACCTGTTCGTCATTGGGACAAGGATACTCTTTGCATGAGCCATACCGAACTGGTCGTCTGGTCAGCTGTGCTGATCGGCCTGTGTTTTGGTGCGGCTGGCCAGGCCACCGGATTCTGCCTGATGCGTGGCTTGGCCAATAGCTGGACTCTCGGCGACACTCGCAAGCTGCGCAGTTACGTCCTGGCCATGGCGGTGGCGCTGCTGGGCAGCCAGGCGTTGGTTGCTGCCGGCCTGGTATCACTGGGAGCGTCCCACTATGCCAGCCCGGCCCCCTCCTGGCTGGCCATTCCCCTGGGCGGCGTCCTGTTCGGCTATGGCATGACCCTGGCCAACGGCTGCGGGGCCCGGGCACTGGTACTGCTGGGCAGCGGCAACCTGCGCAGCTTCATCGTCCTGACATGCCTGGGCCTGGCCGCCTACATGGCGCTCTCCGGCGTCCTGGCACCGCTGCGGATCTGGCTGGAAAGCATGACTACACTGGCCCTCCCCGCCCGTGACCTGCCAGAAGCCATCGGTGTCCCGGCCTGGCTCACGGCACTGGTGCTTGGCGGCATCCTGCTGGCCTGGGTGCTCTCCAGTGCAACGTTTCGCGCCTCGCCCCGGGACTGGCTGGGCGGCCTCATCATCGGCCTGCTGGTCCCGGCGGGCTGGTACGCAACCGGCGTTCTCGGTCATGACGACTTCGAACCCGTACGTCTGGCGAGCCTGACCTTCATCGCCCCCATCGGTGAATCGCTGCAGTACCTGATGCTGTCCACTGGCACCCGGCTCGGTTTCGGCGTCAGCGTTGTGGGTGGCGTGATTGTCGGCGCCCTGGCCATGGCACTGCTGCGGCGCGACTTTACGCTGCGTGCTTTCGACGGGCCCGGACACATGCTGCGCAGCATGACGGGCGGCGCCTTGATGGGCATCGGTGGGGTCATGGCACTGGGCTGCTCCATCGGCCAGGGCCTGTCCGGGCTGTCGACGCTGGCTTTGACCGCCTTTGCCGCCCTGGCAGGTATTGTTGCCGGTGCGCGACTGGGGATCGTCGGTCCTCTGGCACTGTCCAAGAATTGATCGCTTATCGGAGAAAGTCATGCGCCCTGCCCGCCCCACTCATCATGACGCTGCTCGCCGTAGACTGCTGCGCGGTATGGTCGCAGCCATTGCCGCTATCGGCCTGGCCACGCCCGCCCTGGCAGAGGGCCCTTGGCAGCGCCTGGACGCCGCTCGCAGCGTACTGGGTGATGCCGAGCCAAACACCCAGGGGCTGGTACTCGACCTGCCCCATGTCTCGGAAGATGGCGCCTCGGTTGCGCTCACGGTCGGTTTCGACGGTGAGCTCGCTGACGATGACTACATATCACGCATCGACCTCTTCGCGACGGCCAATCCCTCGCCCGAGATCGCCACCTTCCATCTCACGCCCCTGAGCGGCAAACCCGAGATATCCACCCGAGTCAGACTCAACGAAACCCAGCAGGTGATCGCCATCGCCACCAGCCATCAGGGCGAGCGCTTCGCGACGGCGCGGGAGGTCCGCATCACCGTCAGCGGCTGTCTGATGCGCAATGGCGGCGACCAACCCGAGCCGCTGTCCAACCCTCGGGTGAGCGTTCCCTCCAGTTTCACCGCGGGCCAGCCCGAGGCGGTGCGTACGCTGATCAACCACCCCATGGAGACCGGCTTGCGTGAGGGCGCCGACGGCGAGGTCGTGCCACGGCATATCATCGAACGTTTCACCGTGAGCCTGAATGGTGAGACAGCCTTCGAGGCCGAACTGCACCAGTCGATTTCCGCCAGCCCCTACCTGCTGTTCTATCTCAGCCCCGATGAGAGCGGTGAAGCGCTCTTCGAATGGCAGGACGATACCGGAAATTCCGCCACCCACGAAGCATCTATACAGGCCGGCTGACCGCCAGAGACAAACGAGTCCAGCCTCCAGAACCCAGAACGCCCCGGCCGATGTTTCACGGCCGGGGCGTTCCCTTTTGCTGCTTACCGATTCCTCGATGCTCAACGCACGATCATCACCGATACCTTCGAGTGATGTACCACATGCTCGGCATTGGGACCGAGTACATAGTCGGCAAACTTGCGTTTGTTGTGGGACGCCATGACGATCAGGTCCACCTCGAGTTTCTTTGCAGTCTTGACGATGGCCTCCCAGGGAGAACCATCGATGATCACCGACTGCACCTTGATATCTTCCGGCACGTGCTCCTGGATGAACGTATGCTGCGCATCCGAAATGGCCTCATGCGCTTTCTTGGCGAAGTCCTTGGGGAAATAGGAGCCAACCAGAGGCATGCGGTAGTCAGGCAGCACCGTCACCACATGCAGCGATGCCCCGAAAGTCCGACATAGTGTGACCGCCGTTGGCAAGGCTTTGACCCAGGAACTCTCCTCGTTGAGGTCCACCGACAACAATATCTTGCTGTACATGATCATCTCCTTCAGGCGGTGGCTGTCGAAGCCGGCTGTTGGTTACGCCGACGCCGCTGCAGCAGCACCACCAGGCCAAATACCAGGAAGCCCGGTATCCACATCCACTCTTTCGCCCAACGATCTACCGGGGCCGATACCTCGATGATCTCCTGATCGAAGTCGAAGCCCAGGTCGGCGGCCAGGCTGCCGAACTCGACGAAGTCCACCATGGCCTGATCACCATCTATCCAGAGCTCCATGCCAAGTTCTTGCATGCGCTCCTCGGCCGTTTCACCGCGCGGCACCGGCACCAGAATATAGGTGGTCAAGGGATCGCCGAAGGCATCTTCACCGGCGATTTGCACACGCAGGTTGCTGCCGTCGTCGACCTCACCCAATGCCTCGACAAACTGTGCCGGCGGCACGGACTGGTAGGGGTCGTGGATCCTGTCCATCCAGAACCCTGGGCGGAACAGGGTGAATGCCACCAGCAACAACAGGATGCTCTCGTACCAGCGGTTACGGGCGATCATGAAACCCTGGGTCCCGGCGGCAAAGATCAGCATCGCAATGGTGGCGATGATAAAGATAACGATCCCCTGTAGCCAGCCGACATCGATCAGCAGCAGGTCGGTATTGAAGATGAACAGGAACGGCAGGGCCGCGGTGCGCAGGCTATAGTAGAAGGCCTGAAAACCGGTACGCAGGGGATCACCACCAGAGACCGCCGCTGCCGCAAAGGACGCCAGGCCTACCGGTGGCGTCACATCGGCCATGATCCCGAAGTAAAAGACAAACAGATGCACGGCGATCAGCGGCACGATCAGGCCACTCTGCTGCCCAAGGGTCACGATCACCGGCGCCAACAGCGCCGACACCACGATGTAGTTGGCCGTGGTGGGCAGCCCCATGCCAAGAATCAGGCTGAGCACCGCGGTCAGCAACAGGATCAGCATCAGGTTGCCCATGGAGAGAATCTCCACAACATCGGCCAGCACCAGACCGACGCCGGTCTGGGAGACGGCCCCCACGATGATCCCCGCTGCCGCGGTGGCGATACCGATACCAATCATATTGCGGGCACCGGTCACCAGGCCGTCCCACAGGTCCATGAAGCCTTCCTTGATATCCGCGGCAAGCTTGCTGCGCTGGCGGAATACCGCAATGATCGGACGCTGGGTAACGATGATGAATATCATGAACACCGTGGCCCAGAAAGCCGACAGCCCAGGCGACAGGCGCTCGACCATCAGACACCAGACCAGCACGATCACCGGCAGGATATAGTGCAGCCCGACCATCACCGTGGGCCGAGTCTGGGGAAGAATAAGCACCTTGGAGCTGGGATCGTCGAGCTCCAGCTCGGGATACCGGGCACCTAGCTTCAGCAGAACGACATAGACGACTGTCAGGCCAACGGCTATCACCCAGGGCGTTGCATCACCGAGTACCGGTTTTAGCCAGCCCAACCCGTAATAGACCGCAAAGGAGAGTGCCATCAGCAGGAGCAGGCCGGTCAGAAAGCCGAGCACCTTGTTGAGGAAGGGTCGCGCCGGATTACTGGTGGGCAGGCCCTGCATATTGGCCTTGAGCGCCTCGAGATGGACGATATAGACCAGCGCGATATAGGAGATCAGGGCCGGCAGGAAGGCATGCTTGATGACCTCGACATAGGAAATCCCGACGTACTCCACCATCAGGAAAGCCGCAGCACCCATCACCGGCGGCATGATCTGGCCATTCACGGAGGAGGAGACCTCAACGGCACCCGCCTTCTCGGGAGAAAACCCGACCCGCTTCATCATCGGAATAGTGAAGGTGCCGGTGGTGACCACATTGGCAATCGAGGAGCCGGAGATCAGCCCGGTCATGCCCGATGCCACTACCGCCGCCTTGGCCGGGCCGCCCTTGTAGTGACCCAGCAGCGAGAATGCCACCTTGATGAAGTAATTGCCGGCACCGGCCTTGTCGAGCAGCGCACCGAACAGCACGAACAGGAAGACGAAGCTGGTCGATACCCCCAGAGCGATACCGAAGACCCCCTGGGTGGTCAGCCACTGGTGGTTGACCAGGCTCTGGAAGGTAACGCCACGGTGGGCCAGGATGCCCGGCATATAAGGGCCAAACAGCGAATAGAGGATAAAGACCGAGGCCACGATCATCAGCGGAGGCCCCAGCGCTCGGCGTGTCGCCTCCAGCAGCATCAGGATCCCCACCACGCCAACAATGACATCTTGAGTAATCGGCGCCCCGGGACGATCAGAGAGCTCGGCATAGAAGAGGAAGATGTAGCCGGCACAGAATGCACCCACCAGAGCGAACAGCCAATCCTGAATCGGAATACGATCCCGTGGCGAACGCTTCAATGCCGGGTATGCCATGAACGCCAGGAAGATGGCAAAAGAGAGATGAATGGAGCGCGCCTCAGTGGCATTGAAGACGCCGAAGCGGAACATGTAAGGCAACGGCGAGGCGATCCAAAGCTGAAACAGCGACCAGGCGGCCGCAATGCTGACCAGCAGCTTTCCCGGCACCCCTAACGGCTTGCGCGCGCCTGAATCACTCGAGGCAACCATATCCTCAAGGTCAGCATCAGACGCTCGGGAGGTATTGTTTTCGTCAGTCATATGTTGCCCTATCCACTGTCGATTGACGTGCAGCTCGCTGCTTCTGAACCGTCATCACGGTGCTGTAACTCTATCAAGCCGTTCTTGAAACAGATGCGCGGACCCCCTCGGGTGTCCGCGCATCATTCACCGGAGGGCCAGGCCCTCTGTCAGTCGTTTACTCAATCCAGCCACGCTCGCGGTAGTAGCGAGCCGCACCGTCATGCAGCGGTGCAGTCAGGCCATCGGAGATCATGTCCTCCTCATTGAGGTTCTCGAAGGCAGGATGCAGGCGCTTGAAGCGGTCGAAGTTCTCGAAAACCGCCTTGACCGTCTCATAGATCACGTCTTCGTCTACGGCTGTGGAGCTGACGAAAGTGGCTGCCACACCGAAGGTCTCGACATCCTCGTCATTGCCCCGATAGAGGCCGCCCGGAATCACGGAGCGGGTGTAGTAGGGATAGTCATCGATGAGGCTATCAATCTCGTCACCGGTTACCGGGATGATGCGCGCATCGATCGTGGTGGTGGCTTCCTGAATGGAGCCATTGGGGTGGCCCACTACATAGACCATTGCGTCGATATTGTTATCGGAGAGCGCCGCGGCCTGCTCGGCAGCATCCAGCTGTGAGGCCAGCGAGAAGGTATCGGTATCCCAGCCCATGACATCCATCACCACGTTCATGGTATTACGCTGGCCAGAACCGGGGTTGCCGATATTGACGCGCTTGCCCGGAAAATCGCTGAAATGCTCGATGCCGGAATCGGCCCGTGCGACCACGGTCAGCGGCTCGCCGTGCATGGTGAACACGGCACGCATGTCGTCCCAGGCGCCGTCGGATTCGAAATTGGCCTCGCCATGATAGGCGCGATACTGAACGTCGGACTGCACGACACCCATATCGAGATCGCCGGACTTCATGCCGTTGACGTTGGCCACGGAACCACCGGTAGACGGGGCATTGCAGCGGATGTTGTGCTCGTCACTGCCACGGTTGACCATGCGGCAGACGGACTGACCCACGACATAGTAGACCCCGGTCTGTCCACCGGTGCCGATGGTGATGAAGCGATCCTGAGCGACGGCAGGCGACGAGAACAGGGCCGCACCCAGTAGAGCCCCGGAGAAGGCAGCCGCAGAAAATGCATGGCGTTTCATGAACACACCTCTTGATGTTATTGGCAAGCTGACATTGCTGAAGCAAGGTCCCTGGCAGCCGATTGGCTGGCTAGCGGTCTCTGCCGCTCCCCTCTACTTTAGCGAAAAACAACAGCTCGATGGGGTCTTTTTGCACACTCCTAATGTTAGCCCTCATAAACGTTTAGTGTGCGTTAATTTTCTATGCAGACACAATCTATCGAGCACCCTGCAGCGCTGCTCAGCCAATGCGTATCAAGATGCCTTCATGATCAGCGCCTGCTTCTCGTCTTTCATCGCAGTAAACTCGGCCTCGTAGAAGAACTCGCGCTCGCCCAGCGCAGGCTCCAGATGGTTGAGCCAGGTTGCTTCCTCGTCGTACTTGGCGAAGAACGGCCGCTGCACCCAGTCGCTGTCACGGCCCTGGATGAAACGCAGCACGAAGACCTTCTCGCCGTGGATCTCGGTGACCCCCTGGATCTCCACCTTACCCGGATCGGCGGACATCGACGGCCCGCGGGCAGTGCGCGCCAGGCCCGGCACCTGTTTCATCGCCTCGCGATAGATCTCCCAGGCACGCACCAGCGGCACCTCGAAGTAGTGGCGGGCGCCGGTGTCGCGCTCGACGAACATGTAGTAGGGGATCATCCCCAGCCGCACCTGGGTGGTCCACATCCTGGCCCACTGGTCGGCATCGTCGTTGATGTGTTTGAGCAGCGGCGCCTGGGTGCGAATCTCGGCACCGGTGGCACGGATACGCCGGATCGCCTCGCGGCAGATGGGTGTATCCATCTCCTTCCAGTGGTTGAAGTGCGCCATGAAGGCGACATGCTTGCCGGCGGCGGTCAACTCGCGGAACAGCTCGAGGATATCCTCGGCGTCCGGGTCGGTAACGAAGCGATAGGGCCAGAAGGTCAGGCTCTTGGTGCCGATGCGAATGTCCTGCACATGGTCCAGCTCCGGCGCCATCAGCCCCTCCAGGTACTGGCGCAGGTGCTTGGCCTTCATCACCATGGGGTCGCCGCCGGTCATCAGCAGGTCGGTGACCTCGGTGTGCTCGGCCAGGTAGCGATGCAGCGAACCCGCCTCGCTGGAGGCGAACTTGAGCTCCTTGTCGCCGACGAACTGCGCCCAGCGGAAGCAGAAGGTGCAGTAGCTGTGACATACCTGGCCCTGGCTGGGGAAGAAAAGCACCGTCTCGCGATACTTGTGCTGCATGCCAGGCAGCGGCTCACCGTCGAGCAGCGGCAGGTTGAGGTCCATCTGCCCCGCCGGGTGCGGATTGAGTTCGCCACGCACTCGCTCGATGACCGGCTTCAGCTCTGCCGCATCGGCACCACGACGAACCAGCTCGGCCACCTCGTCGAAGTGTTCCGGCTTGAGCATCCCACGCTGGGGGAAGGTGAGCTGAAAGACCGGGTCCTCGGGGACATTGGTCCAGTCGATCAGTTCATCGATGACGTACTCGTTGACGCGAAACGGCAGCACCTGGCTGACAACCCGCATGTCGAAACGCAGGTTTTCAGGCAGACTCTGGATCGCCTCGATCTTGTCCAGCTGTCGATGGGTATAAACCTTGAACTGACGGGCCTCGAACGCTTCTGCACGCGGGTCGCCGAGATCGATCTTGACTCGCTGGTTCATAGTCTCCTCCTATTGTCGTGGGCCATGGCCGCGAAACCTGCCCTGCGGCGCAAGCACGCCGTATCGCCGACCCAAGGTCGCGAGCCGTGGCTTTTTTTGGGAGCACATTGGTACCGTCTAGGCAGGCAAGTTGCAAGCTTTTGCTTCTATTTGCAACGAATGTCACGCCAAATGGCATAAAATGCAACGATCCGTTCTTATCAAGCCCGCACCGATGAGGACACCTACCAAGCGCCCAACAAGTCGTTGCAGGCACAGCGCCATCACCTCAAGACCTTCCATTCCAGCCAGTAAGCTTGAATCAGCCTGCACATAGCCTCCAAACTGACAGAATTATGGCCAGGAGAGCGATGATGATTTCGTCAGCCCGCGTGGAATGCCTGCAAGGCAATATCGTTCTGCAAGAGGATATTGGCATCGTGGTGAACGCCGCCAATGCCGAATTGCGCCCTGGAGGGGGTGTCGCCGGGGCCCTGCATCGTGCCGCCGGCCCAGAGCTGGACAAGGCGTGCCGGCCGCTGGCGCCCATTGCACCGGGGCAGGCAGTGATTACCGACGCCTTCGAACTGCCCAACCAATATGTGATCCACTGCCTTGGGCCTGTCTATGGCGTCGACTCTCCCGCCGATGAGCTGCTTGCCGCCTGTTACTACAATGCGCTGCGGCTCGCTCAATGGGAGGAGGTGGATTCCATCGCCTTTCCATCGATTTCGACCGGCGCCTTCCGCTATCCGACCACCGAAGCCGCTCGCATCGCCCTATCCACCGTGATCCAGCATCTGCCCGAGTTCCCCCGGATCGAACGCGTTCGCTTCGTGCTGTTCGACACAGCAACCAGCGAGCTGTATCAGCGTACGCTGGCTTCATTCAACGAGGCCTAGATAGCTACTCCGCGATGCATGACGATCGGAATCCAGCCTGGAGCCTGTCAGATTTGACCGATCGTCACGAGAGATTTGGATTTCGAAACAAGTTTATCGATCTGATGAGGCGAATAGCCCGCTATTAACGAATCAGATCGAATGAAATTGGCCGAAAGACCGGATCTCGCAGTAGGTCAGCGTTAAGTCCGACAGGCTCCTAGACGTTGTAGCCCAGCACACCGGGCAACCAGAGGGCGATCTGGGGAAAGATCGCTACCAGCGCCAGGGCGCTGGCCATGGCCAGCACGAACAGCAGCGCCCAGCCCACCGTCTGCTCCAGGCGGATCTTGGCGATATTGGTTGTCACCATCAGGTTGACCGCCACCGGCGGTGTGAACTGTCCGATGGCGATGTTCATCGCCAGCAGGATGCCGAACCACACTGGATTCCAGCCAAAGTGCTGCATTACCGGGATGAGGATCGGCATCATGATGAGATAGATGGAGATGGCATCGAGCAGCATGCCGGCCACCAGCACCGCCAGCATGATCAGGATCAGCAGCAGTACGCCGCTGTCGGAAAGGCCGATGATCCACTCCGCCAGATGACGGAAGGTGCCCAGCATGGTGCCGGCCCAGGCAAAGATCCCGGCCAGGGCGATGATCAGCATCACCACACCCGAGATCACCGCTGCCTCGCCGAGCAGCGTCCAGAGGTCGCGCAGCCGGAGCTCACGGGTGAGGAACAGCCCAACCAGGGCGCCGTAGGCCACGGCCACCACGGCGGCCTCGGTGGGGGTGAACAATCCCGAACGCAGGCCGCCAAGAATGAGCACCGGGGCGAACAGCGCCGGCAGTGCCTGCTTGAAGCTCTCCCCGATCTTCGGCGGCTCGGCGCCTTCCACCGGCGCGCCCCCCTCCCAACCATAGCGCTTCGATACCAGCAGCGCCGGTACCAGCAGCGCCAGCCCGGCCAGGATGCCGGGGAACAGGCCGGCGGCAAACAGTGCACGCAGGTCGACACCCGGCACAACGATGGAGTAGAGAATCAGCGCCACGGAGGGCGGAATCAGGATGGCCGTGGAAGCCGACGCCGCGATCAGCGTTGCCGAAAAGGGCTTGGGATAGCCCGCCTTGGTCATGCTGGGGAGCATCACCATGGCCACGGCGGCGGCGTC
The DNA here is from genome assembly GCF_019915905.1 of Halomonas sp. ANAO-440. NCBI lineage: Bacteria > Pseudomonadati > Pseudomonadota > Gammaproteobacteria > Oceanospirillales > Halomonadaceae > Halomonas > Halomonas sp. ANAO-440. The sequence continues at coordinate 195,923 of NZ_JAHXBV010000004.1, forward strand.
CGCCGGACCAGAGCCGCTCATTCCCCCCATGATCATGCAGACCAGCACCGCCACCAGCGCCAGCCCACCGTGGCGGGGCCCGATCAGCGCCTGGGCGAAGCGTACCAGCCTCAGCGCCACACCGGCGCGTTCGAAGATCAATCCCGTCATGATGAACAGCGGGATGGCGATCAGCGGATACTTGGCGATGCTGTTGTAGGTGTTGGTGCCAAGGGTGGCCAGCATCTCGGGGGAAAGCCCGGCCATGATGCCAACGGCACCGGCCAGCGCCAGCGAGAAAGCCACCGGCACGCCGGCGATCAACAGTCCGGCAAAGGCCAGGATCATCCACAGGTCAGGGCTCATCCGCGAGCCTCCCGCTCAGGCGATCACGGGTCTGCTGCGTCAGGCGCACCAGCATGGCCGCCGACAGCAGCGGCAGCCAGGCCAGATACCACCACTGCGGCAGGCCGAGACCTGGCGACAGCGACTGCCACTGATACTCTTCCCAGGTCAGCTTGCCGCCGAACCAGGTGATCAGCCCCAGCACGAGGGCGCCACATAGCCACTGGAAGAGGATCAGCGCCTTGCGCGGACCTGCCGGCAAGGCACGCTCCAGCAGACCGATACGAATATGGCCGTTACGCCGCAGTGCCACCGAGGCCCCCGCGAAGGTCAGCACCACCAGCAGAAACACCGAGAACTCCTCGGTGAAAGCCAGGGAACCACCTGTGACGTAGCGCGTGATGACATTACCCAGGCTGATCAGCGAGATGACCGCCAGCGCCAGGGAGCCCAGCCAGCGTTCCGGCCGGGCATCGGGAGAGAATTTCATGCAAGCCTCGCGAAGAGCGGACCGGCACCGTGAAGGGGCCGGTCCTAGCCGGGATCAGCGCGCCTCGATGGCCGCACGGGCCGCTTCGACCAGCTCCTTGCCGATCCGCGGGACCCACTTGTCGTGGACGCTGGCGGTGGCATTGACGAAGGCGCGATGCTGCTCCTCGGTCAGTTCGGTCACCTCAACCCCGCGCTCCTGGATGGCGGCAAGACGCTCGCTCTCCTCCTCACGGGTCATGGCGATCTCCCACTCACCGGCCTCGATGGCGGTTTCACGCAGGATTTCCTGGTCCTCTTCGTCCAGCGAATCCCAGATCCGCTGGTTGACGGCAAAGATCAGCGGGTCGTTCATGTAGTTCCACAGCGTCAGGTACTCCTGGCCGACCTGGTCGATCCGAGCCACGTCGAATACCGAAAGGGGGTTCTCCTGACCATCCACGGCCCCCGTGGTCAACGCCGGCTGAGCGTCGGTCCAGCTCATCTGGGTAGGATCGGCACCGAGCGCGTTGAAGGTATCCTGGAAGAGGGGCGAGCCCACCACGCGGATCTTCAGGCCGTCGAGATCGCCTGGCTCGCTGATCGGACCGCGGGAGTTGGAGACCTGGCGGAAACCGTTCTCACCCCAGGCGAGCGGCACCACGCCGCGGGACTCGATGGCCTCGAAGATCATTTCACCGGCCTCGCCGCCGGTCACGGCATCCACCGCCGCCTCGTCGGGCATGAAGAAAGGCAGGGAGAAGAGATTGAGTTCAGGGACCTGTGGCGACCAGTTGATGGTCGAACCCACGGCCATGTCGATCAGCCCCGAGCGCATGGCGGAGAACTCGCGGGTCTGGTCACCGGCCACCAGCTGGGAGTTGGGGTAGACGCGCAGGGTCAGGCGACCCTCGGTACGCTCCTCCACCAGTTCAGCCCATTTTTCGGCAGCCTGCCCCCAGGGGAAGGCATCGGACAGCACGGTGGAGACGGAGAGTTCGCGGGCCTGTGCCGAGAGCGAGGTGGCCAGCACGGCGGCACCGGCCAGGGCCGCGGCGAAGCGAGTGAGTCGACTAGCGGATGTCATGACGTGTCCTTGCAGCAAAGGGCCGGTTCAGAGAAGACCGGCCGCGATTATCGTTCTGGGTTGGTACAATCCGGGACATGTTACGCTTCAATATTCTACGAAGTCCCGCGTTGAATGATAGACCGTCATTGGCATAACGCGACCACCGGACCTGTCGCTACCAACCTCGCCAGGTCGAATTCTTCAAGGAATCCCGCTCTTGCCGCTTCGCGATCTACTGCTGGGCCTGGTGATCGTCACCATCTGGGCCCTGAACATCATCGTCATCAAGCTGGGGGTCGCGGAACTCCCACCACTGCTGTTGACCACCCTGCGTTTTATTCTCGTTGCCAGCCTGCTGGTGCCCTTCCACCCGGTTGCCCGGCACCAACTTCCCTTCCTGCTGCTGCTTTCTGTGACCTTCGGCACGCTCCATTTCGCCCTGCTGTTCATCGGGCTGGGCCAGGCCGAAGCGGGTACCGGGGCGCTGCTGGTGCAGATGGGAACGCCCTTCGCCACCCTGCTGGCCGTGATCTTCCTGGGCGAACGCCTGAGCGCCAAGCGCATAGTAGGACTGGTGCTGTCATTCGGCGGCGTGATGATACTCGCCGGCGGCCCCAGCCTGCCCTCGCCGCTGCCCATGGCGCTGCTGCTGCTCAGTGCGCTGGGCTGGGCGATCTCGCAGCTGTTGATCAAGAAAGGCCCCAATATCGCTCCCATGGCGCTGGCGGGCTGGGTCGCGCTTTTCGCCATTCCGCAGGTGGGGCTGGGTTCCTGGTGGTTCGAGAGCGGGCAGATGGAGGCCATCAGCCAGGCGGGGCTATTCGGCTGGGGAGCGGTGTTCTATACCGCCGTGATGTCGTCGATCGTCGCCTATGGTCTCTGGTATGGCCTGTTACGCCGCCACGCAGTCAGCCGACTGGCGCCGCTTAGCCTGCTGGTGCCGGCGGGGGCGGTGGTGCTGGGGATCGTGCTGCTGGGGGAGCAGCTCAATACCCATATCGCCATCGGTGGGGCCATGGTCATCGCCGGCGTGGCGCTGATCGTGATTCGCTTTCGCGCCTTAGTCGGCCGCTGAGCAGCCACTCGTGCGGCCGGGCCAGACCACGCAGGCGCCCGCTTCGATGCCATGCTCGGCGAAATAACCGGCATTCACCTCCAGCGCAGCCTGATAGGGGGCACCGGCCAGTGTCGCCGGGCACTCCCGGGGATTATCCGATAAACAGGGTTCCATGGTATGTATCGTTGCAATACGGCCCCGGGCGTCGATGAAGGCGATGTCCAGCGGTATACGGGTGCGATACATCCAGAAGCCGCTCTGTGGGGGCTGAATCCGTTCATAAAGAAACAGCATGCCCGCCTCGGGCGCCAGCGAGTCACGGTCCATCAGTCCGGTGCGGCGCTCGTCCGCTGTTCGCGCCATCTCCACCTCGAGCCGAAAGACCTCGCCGTCGGCCACGATCCGCACAGGCTGGCGCTCCAGCGTCGTCGACTCGGCCACGGCTGGCCAGCGCCAGGCCAGCATGGCCGCCGCTACCAGCAGAAGCAACAGCAGGCTCGTGCGAATCGAGAGCGCCGACCATTGAAGTGGTCTCATCGCATTTCCTCACTCATTAGGGTTTCGGGGCAGCAGGTGAATCCCTCCGGCGAGCAGGGACACCCGCACCCGTTCGCCACGGGCCAGCCCATTGCGCCGGGCCGCATGAGTGGCAATATCGAAGCGCAATGTCTCGGGGCCGTGGTCGAATACCAGCGTAAGGGACGTCACCCCACCCAGCACAACCATTTCACCAACATGCCCAGTCACCGGATTCTCCCTGTCTCCACGCGATGGGCGGTCGCGACGGTGCAGCACCACATCGGAATCTGGCAGGTACCAAGCGACCCGCTGATTGATAGCGAAAGCCTCCAGCCCATTGCCCACCTGCAGCAACCATGGCCCCCACTGCAGCCGCCGCTGGCCACCGGCTTCCACGACTCGGCCTTCGAAGATGTTATGCCTATCCAGCAGACGCGCCACCTCGGCACTGACCGGGTGGCGAAACAGTCTCTCGGGAACATCAGTCTGTAGCGTGCGGCCACCGTGAAGCACGCAGATCCGGTCCGCCAGTGCCACCGCCTCGTCCAGGTCATGGGTCACCAGCAGGATCGGAATATGGATCTGCTCGCGCAGCAGGGCCAGCTCACGCTGCAGGCGACGCCGTGTCACCTGGTCCACCGCCGAGAAGGGCTCATCCAGCAACAGCGCCCGGGGCTCGCGCGCCAACGCCCGGGCCAACGCCACCCGCTGGCGCTGGCCACCGGAAAGCTGGGACGGATAGCGCCCGGCCAGCCCTTCCAGGCGCATCCGGCCCAGCCACTCGTCGGCACAGGCGCTGCGCCGGCCGGGCTCGAGATGGCCCAGCGCCACCTTGACGTTGTCACGGGCACTCAGGTGGGGGAAGAGCGCATAGTCCTGAAAGACGACACCCACCCGACGCGCCTGGGGCCGGCGGACAATGCCCGGGGAGGTATCCAGCCAGGTCTCGCCACCGCAGTCGATGCGCCCTTCTGCCGGCCGGTAAAGGCCGGCAATGGCACGCAGCAGGGTCGTCTTGCCGCTGCCGGAGGGGCCTACCAGCGCCAGCAGCTCTCCCGGTTCACAGGCGAATTCGGCGGCCAAGGGAATCGGCCCGGCCTGGTGCAGCGATACCGTCAGCCTGCCCCCCCCTGGCGAGGCCGGGGAACTGCCGGGCCAATCAGGCATGACGCCACCTCCGCCGCCCCGCCAGCCCGTAGACCACACCGATGGTCAGGAACGACACCAGCAGCAGCATGGCCGACATGATGCCTGCGCCGGTCTCGTCGAAGGCCTGAACCCGATCGTAGATGGCGATGGACAGAGTGCGGGTCTCGCCGTCGATGGCGCCGCCCACCATCAGAATCACGCCGAACTCGCCCAGGGTATGGGCGAAGGTCAGCGCCAGGGCAGAGATCACGCCGGGCCACACCAGCGGGAGCTCGATACGCAGGAAGGTCTGCCAGGGAGACAGCCCGCTGCACCAGGCCGCCTCGCTCAGGTTGGCGGGTATCGCTTCGAAGGCGCGCTGGATCGGCTGCACGGCAAAGGGCAGGCTGGCCACCAGTGAGGCCAGCAGGATTCCCGTGAAGGTGAAGTTCAGCCCCTCGCCGGTCAAGCGATGCCAGAAGGCGCCGAATGGGGCGTCGCGGCCGAAGCTCATCATCAGGTAAAAGCCTAGCACCGTGGGCGGCATGACCAGCGGCAGCGCCACCAGCGCCTCGCACAGCGACTTGCCGCGAAAGCGCGCCCGGGCCAGGGTGCGGCCCAGCCACAGCCCCACCGGGATCAACAGCAGGCAGGTCATCAGCGCCAGGCGCAGGGAGACAGAGAGGGCCATCCAGTCCATCAGGGCGCCTCGGTATCGACATCGTCCTCGGGGAGACGAAAGCCGTAGTCGGCGAGAATAGCACGTCCCTCGTCCTGCTGGAGCCAGTGATAGAAGGCCCGGGCGGTATCGCCGGCCCCCTCTACCAGCGCCATGCGCTGTACCAGCGGTTCATGCCACTCCTCGGGAATCAACACGAAGTCGCTGCGCTCGGCGAGCTCGGGGGCCAATGCCAGGGACCAGGCCACCAGCCCGCCACGGGCGTCGTCGGAGAGGGCGAACTGGGCCGCCTGGGACACGTTCTCGCCGAGTATCCGCAGGGCAGCACTGTCCGCCCACAGTCCGGCATGCTCCAGCGCTTGCCTGGCCGCCACGCCATAGGGGGCGTGGTCGGGGTTGGCCAGTGCGATGCGCGGCCGCCCCTCGCCCTGGGCGTGCATCGCCAGGGCCTCGCGTACCGCGGCCAGCGGGTCGTCGCTGCTCGGCAGGTCATTGCGCCCGGCCCGCTGTAGCCAGGCCAGCCGCCCGATGGCGTAGACCACGCCGGCATCCTCGGTATGCCCTTCCGCATGCAGCGCATGCACGTAGGCCTCATCGGCCGACAGGTAGAGCTCGAACGGCGCCCCCTGGGCGATCTGGCGGCGGAAGTTACCCGAAGAGCCGAAGTTGAGCCGCAGCCGCTGGCCGGTATCGGCCTCGAAGCGCCGGGCGGCTTCGGCAAGGGCAAATTGAAGATCCGAGGCAGCGGCAACCGTGGGCACGCCGGCCTGGGCCGGAGAGAAGGAGAAGACCAGCCAGGCGGCCAGCCCCCAGCGCAGGAGTGTGTGCATCGCAAGCTACCGATTGCCCCGTGGAGTGTCGGCATTGTCAGTCAGGAAGACATGACCGGTAAAGCCGGCCGGCCATCATCTTGCCGCCGGCATGATCCGGCGCAAGCCTTGGCCAGCGCCGGTCACTGCCGACGCCGAGCCCAGAGGAATCCTATTCGGTGACTCCCTCCCGCTGACCGAGAATGGCCATGAGATCGATCCGTGTCTCCCGGGTGCTGAGGTCGAGCAGGTTCTCGAGCGCCTGGAGATGATCGTCTATGCAGCGCCGGGCCGCCTCGCCGTCGCCGGTCCGCAAGTGTGCCAGCAGTGCCGGGTGATCCTCGGCCAGGTAGCAGCTGGCCAGGCCGGCACGCTTGTAAAGCGCGATGACGATGGAAGTGCGCAGGATGAGATCGGTGAGCATGGCACCCAGCACCCGGTTGGGGGAGCGCTCAGCCAGGAGGTGGTGAATGGCCAGGGAGTGCTCGATTCGAGCCGGTTCGTCGCCACACGCGTAGGCTTCGGCCTCGCGCTCGACCAGGGAAGCAACGGTCGCCAGTTGCTCGTCATCGAGCCGACCCGCCAACAGTGCGGCCACCTCCCCTTCCACCAGCCGGCGGGCGGCGAAGGTTTCGCGGGTCTCTTCGATGCTGGGCGCCCTGACCCGTGCCACCTGATTGGGCTGCTGGGTGACCACGTAGTCGGCGGCCAGCCGTGTCAGGGCCTTGCGCACCACCGAGCGGCTGACGCCGAAGATGTCGCCCAGGGCCACTTCCGGCAGGCGCGTACCCGGCGGCAGGCGCTGGGTCAGCACCGCCTTGCGCACCTTGTCGACGATGAAGCGGTCGCTGATGCGCCCGCCTGCGCGCGTCTCCGCGGCAATCTCCTCCTGCCAGATACTGCTCATGATGCGCTCTCTCTCCCGTCTGCGTCATGAGAATACCTTCGCATGTTTCCTTCAGGCTGACCACACAAAACGATAATTCTGTATACAAAGAATCAGCCTAAGGGCCATCACCTGCTCTGGTGCTGTTCGTTCACGTCGAGAATCTTCAGCGTGTTGGTGCCACCATGGGCGTTCATGTGATCGCCCCGGGTCAGGATCACGTGGTCCCCGGGCAGCGCAATGCCCTGCTCGACCAGCAGCGCCAGCGCTCGCTCATTGAGTTCGGTGGGCGCCATCTCGCTGGTGTCGAAGGGCAGCGAGACCACGCCGCGGTAGAGCGCCATGCGCCGCTGGGCCACCGGGCTGTGGGCCAGGCCGACGATGGGCAGGCCCGAGCGGATGCGCGAGGCGATCAGCGGCGTGTAGCCGGTGGAGGTCATGCAGGCGATGGCCGCCACGCCGGTGAGGTGGTTGGCGGCGTACATCGCCGACAGGGCGATGGTCTCGTCGATCCGCGAGAAGCCCTCGTGGATGCGGTGACCGGACTCCTGGGCGATCCTCTCGCGCTCGGCGCCGAGGCAGACGCGGTTGATCGCCGCGATGGTCTCCACCGGGAAGTCCCCGGCGGCGGTCTCGGCGGAGAGCATCACCGCATCGGTGCCGTCGAGCACTGCGTTGGCCACGTCGAACACCTCGGCCCGGGTGGGCAGCGGCGAGGTGATCATCGACTCCATCATCTGGGTTGCCGTGATCACCGCCCGGTTCAGGGTGCGGGCGCGCTTGATGATGCGCTTCTGCATGCCGATCAGCTCGGCGTCGCCAATCTCCACCCCCAGGTCGCCGCGGGCCACCATCACCGCCTCGGAGGCCTCGATGATGCCGTCGAGCGTCGCCGCGTCGGCCACCGCCTCGGCGCGTTCGAGCTTGGCCACCAGGCCGATCTCTTTCCCCGTCTCGCCCAACAGCGCCCGCGCTTCCTGCATGTCGGCGGCACTGCGGGGGAACGAGACCGCCAGGTAGTCGACGCCGATGTCGATGGCGGTGTTGAGGTCGGCGCGGTCCTTGTCGGTGAGCGCCGGGGCCGAGAGGCCGCCGCCCTCCTTGTTGATGCCCTTGTTGTTGGAGAGCTTGCCGCCCACCACCACGCTGGTGTGGATCAGGTGGTCGGCCACCCGGTTCACATGCAGCACCAGCCGGCCGTCGTCGAGCAGCAGGCGGTCGCCGGGGGCGACGTCATCGGCCAGGGTCTTGTAGTCGCAGCCGACTCGGGTCACGTCACCGGCATCGGCATCCAGCGCCATGTCGAGCAGGAAGGACTGCCCCTCCTCGAGCGTTACCGGCCCATCCTTGAAGCGGGCGATGCGGATCTTGGGGCCCTGCAGGTCGCCCAGGGCGGCCACGGCCCGGCCCAGGCGGGCGGCGATCTCGCGCACCCGCTCGAGGCGGCGCCGGTGGTCGTCGGGCGAACCGTGGGAGAAGTTGAGGCGCACCACGTCGACGCCGGCCTCGATCATCGCTTCCAGCACGCCGTCGCGGTCGCTGGCCGGACCCAGGGTGGCGACGATCTTGGTGCGACGAATGGGGTCATGGATGGGGGCATGGGGGGGAAGCGTCATGATGTCCTCGGCAAGACCAGAATGGCACGGAAGTCGTTGACGTTGGTTCGAGTCGGCCCGGTAACGATAAGCCGATCCAGCGCCTGAAAGAAAGTATACGCGTCGTTGCGCAACAAGTACTCGGCGGGATCGAGGCCGAGCTCCCTGGCGCGGACCCAGTCGCCGGGACCGAACAGCGCACCGGCGTTGTCCTCAGAGCCGTCGATGCCATCGGTGTCGATGGCCAGTGCATGGATGCCCCGGGCGCCTTCAAGGGCTTCGAAGAGCCCCAGCAGATACTCCACGTTACGCCCTCCCCGGCCGTCTCCCTTGACCGTGACACTGGTCTCGCCACCGGAGAGGATCAGCCGTGGCCCACCGCTCTCGGCGGCCGCATCCAGCGCCAGGCGCGCCTGGCCCCGGCCCAGCTCGCGAGCTTCGCCTTCCAGGTCGTCCCCCAGCACGCTCACCGTGACACCGGCGGCCTCGGCGGCCTGTCTGGCTGCATCCAGGGCGTCGTTGGCTCGAGCCAGCATCACACTGTCGTCGCGGACGAAAGCGTCATCCTGTGGCGAGGGGGCGTCACGACTCTCCTGCAGGTGGCGGCGCACGCTGTCGGGAATGGCGATGGCATACTGCTCGAGCACCGCCAGGGCATCCGCCGGCGTCGAGCTGTCGGGCAGGGTCGGCCCGGAGGCGATCAGCGACGCCTCGTCCCCCGGCACGTCGGAAATCAGCCAGGTCACCACCTGGGCCGGATGCGCGGCCGCCGCCAGGCGACCACCCTTGATCGCGGAGAGGTGGCGTCGCACGGTATTGATCTGGCTGATCGGCGCACCACAGCGCAGCAGTGCATGGTTGATGGCCTGCTTCTCGGCCAGGGAAATGCCCTGTGCCGGCAGCGTCATCAAAGCCGAGCCACCACCTGAGATCAGTGCGATGACGCGATCATTCTCGGTGAGTCCCTCGACCGCCTCGAGCATGCGCCGGGCCGCCTTCTCGCCCAGGTCGTCGGGCATCGGGTGCGACGCCTCGAGCACCTCGATGGTCGAGCACTCGGCGTCCAGCCCTTGAAGGCCATGCGCGTAGCGGGTCACCACCAGGCCGGAGAGCGGCGCCTCGGGGCAGCGATCCTGCCAGGCACGCTCCAGGGCGGCCGCCATGGCAGCGGCGGCCTTGCCGGCACCGACCACCACGGTGCGCCCCGGCGGTGGGTCGGGCAGCAGGTCGGCCACCAGCGTATCCGGGTGAACGGCTGCAACGGCGACATCGGCAAGCCGCCGCAACCAGGCCGCTACGTCCATGGCAGGATCGAAGGGGGGCAGAGCAGTATTCATGGGGCACCTCGCAGCGGGCGATAGGCTTCGACGGTAGCAGCAGAAACAGAGTGAAAAAAGCCCGACGACGGGCGGGTTCCAGCCGGGGATCCCGCCGTCGGGTCAAGGGCCACCAGGGGCGGCCATGTGATGGGCGACGACCCGACGCCCATCAGGAGGGAAGCACCTACTGCATGTCTGCGCGACGGGCACACGGCTTGCCGTGCCAGTGGATGCTTCCCTGGTAAGGTCGTTCAGCTGCCGACTTCATGGTCGGCCAGCGACTCGAGCGCTCTCAGGATACCGGCGTGGTCCCAGTCGGCGCCGCCCTGGGCGGCACAGGCCTGGAACAGCTGCTGGGCGTTGGCCGTGCCCGGGAGCGCCAGGTTGAGGCTACGTGCCCCTTCCAGCGCCAGGTTGAGGTCCTTCTGGTGCAGCTTGATCTTGAAGCCCGGATCGAAGGTGCGCTTGATCATGCGCTCGCCGTGGACATCGAGGATCTTCGACTGAGCCAGGCCGCCGAGCAGCGACTCACGCACCTTGGCCACATCGGCGCCCGCCTTCGAGGCGAACAGCAGGCCCTCAGCCACCGCCTCGATGGTCAGCGCCACCACGATCTGATTGGCCACCTTGCAGGTCTGGCCGGCACCATGGCCACCGATATGGGTGATCGTCTTGCCCATCACCTCGAGGATCGGCAGGGCGCGGGTGAAGCCCTCTTCGGTGGCGCCAACCATGATAGTCAGGGCCGCGTTGATGGCCCCGCCCTCGCCGCCAGATACCGGCGCGTCCACGTATTCGCCGCCGGCTTCGGTAATGCGCTTGGCGAATGCCTGGGTGGCAATGGGGGCAATTGAGCTCATGTCGATGACCAGGGTCCCCGGCTTCAGGCCCTCGATGACGCCGTTCTCGCCGAACAGTACCGCTTCCACGTCGGGGGTGTCCGGCACCATGGTGATGACCACCTCGGCCTGCTCGGCCACGGCGCGGGGGCTGTCGAGTTCGCGCATGCCCTTCTCGGCCAGGGTGGCGTCGAGGGTGCCGCGCTTGACGGTGGACAGCGTATGGCCGGCGTCCAGCAGATGCCCCGCCATGGGGCGGCCCATGATGCCAAGGCCAATGAAACCGATCTTGCTCATGATGATTCTCCTTTCAGCTTGTCTTTGTCATTTGCAACCTTACCCGGCGGCTGTCGCAGGTGACGTCGCTACTCGGGGCTGATCCGTCGGCAGGCCTGCGAGGAGGCGCTGTGAACCCCTCCCTGGGCGCTACTTTTGCCATCCATGGCAAAAGACCTCCTCTTCGACCTGCCCCCGGCGCCCCTCGTTAAGGGGTCTGCAATGCTCTTCAGCCGCGGGCCTGGTCGAGCCAACCCAGCCCTTCTTTTGTCGTAGTGGCCGGCTTGTATTCACAGCCAATCCAGCCGTCGTAGCCCAACCGGTCGAGGTGAGAGAAGAGGAACGGGTAGTTGATCTCTCCGGTGCCCGGCTCGTGCCGTCCCGGGTTATCGGCCAGCTGCACGTGGGCGATGCGATCCAGGTGCTTTTCCATGGTCGGCGCCAGGTCACCCTCCATGATCTGCATGTGATAGATGTCGTACTGCAGCTTCAGGTTGGCACTGCCCACCTCGTCGAAGATCGATAGCGCCTGCTCGGTGCGGTTGAGGAAAAAGCCGGGGATGTCGCGGGTGTTGATCGGCTCGGCCAGCAGCAGGATACCGGCGGCCTCGAGCTTTCCCGCTGCATACCGGAGGTTTTCCACCAGGGTGCGACGCGCCTGCTCCAGGCTTACGCCCCGGGGCTGGATGCCGGCGAGGCAGTTGACCTGCTTGCAGCCAAGGGCAGTGGCGTAGTCGATAGCCTTGTCGACACCGGCACGGAACTCCTCGACGCGATCCGGATGGCAGGCAATACCTCGCTCGCCGGCGGCCCAGTCGCCGGCCGGCAGGTTGTGCAGCACCTGGGTCAGGCCGTTGGCGTCCAATCGAGACTTGATCTCGGCCGGCGTGTAGTCATAGGGGAAGAGGTACTCGACGCCCTTGAAGCCCGCATCGGCGGCGGCCTTGAAGCGATCGAGGAACGCCTCCTCGGTGAACAGCATGCTGAGATTGGCGGCAAACTTGGGCATAACGGTCTCCTCTGGGTCGTTAGTCTTATTTGTGGGCGAATCCGACGACAGGTCCCGGGGCGCCGGACCGTCGATGAGGCGCTGTGAATACATCCCTGTACGCTACCGATTCCTTCCCTGGAATCGGACCTCCTCTACGACCTGTCCCCGGCGCCCCTCCTCGCGTCCTGTGTATCTATCAAGTGAGGGCGCTGATCGAGGTCGGCGCATCCGCCTGGTTCTCGGCCAGAGCCTCGAACTCGTTGATGCCACCGAGATCGGTCCCCATGGCGATGTTGGTCACCCGCTCCAGGATGATCTCGACCACCACCGGCACCCGGTGCTCGGCCATCAGCTCGCGGGCCCTGGTGAAGGCGGGGGCGATCTCGTCGGGCCGGGTCACGCGCAGCGCCTTGCAACCGAGCCCCTCGACGACAGAGACGTGATCCACGCCGTAGTCGTTGATCTCCGGGCAGTTGATGTTCTCGAACGAGAGCTGCACGCAGTAGTCCATGTCGAAGCCGCGCTGGGCCTGGCGGATCAGCCCCAGGTAGGAGTTGTTCACCAGCACATGGATATAGGGCAGCTTGAACTGCGCCCCCACCGCCAGTTCCTCGACCATGAACTGGAAATCGTAGTCGCCCGAGAGCGCGACCACCTGGGCGTCCGGGTCGGCACGGCAGACGCCGAGAGCCGCGGGGATGGTCCAGCCCAGCGGGCCCGCCTGGCCGCAGTTGATCCAGTGCCGCGGCTTGTAGGTATGGAGGAACTGTGCCCCCGCAATCTGTGACAGACCAATAGTACTGACATAGCGGGTATTCTTGCCGAATACACGGTTCATTTCCTCGTAGACCCGCTGCGGCTTGACCGGCACCTCGTCGAAGTGGGTCTTGCGCAGCAAGGTGCGCTTGCGCTCCTGGCACTCCTCGGCCCAGCTACTGCGATCCTTCAGCTTGCCTGCCGCCTTCATCTCGCTCGCCACCTCGATGAAGAGTTCAAGCGCCGCCTTGGCGTCGGAAACGATGCCGTAGTCGGGGCCGAAGATGCGACCGATCTGGGTCGGCTCGATATCCACGTGGACAAACTTGCGCCCTTCCGTATAGGTCTCGAGGTTGCCGGTGTGGCGGTTGGCCCATCGGTTGCCGATACCCATCACGAAATCCGACGCCAGCAGGGTGGCATTGCCGTAGCGATGCGAGGTCTGCAGGCCGACCATGCCCGCCATCAGCGGATGATCGTCCGGGATAGTGCCCCAGCCCATCAGCGTCGGGATCACCGGCACGCCGGTCAGCTCGGCAAATTCGGTCAGCAGGTCGCTGGCATCGGCATTGATGATACCGCCACCGGCCACGAGCAGCGGGCGCTCGGCCTCGTTGAGCATGGCGATGGCCTTCTCGACCTGGGCGCGCGAGGCGCTGGGCTTGTAGGCCGGCAGCGGCTCATAGGTGTCGGGATCGAACTCGATCTCGGTCATCTGCACGTCGATGGGCAGGTCGATCAGCACGGGCCCCGGGCGCGAGGAACGCATCAACTGGAAGGCCTGCTGGAAGACGCGCGGCACCTGGGCTGGCTCCAGCACGGTGACGGCCCACTTGGTGACCGGACCGGCAATCGCCTGGATGTCCACCGCCTGGAAATCTTCCTTGTGCAGCTTGGCCCGCGGCGCCTGGCCGGTAATGCACAGGATCGGAATCGAGTCGGCGGTGGCCGAATAGAGACCGGTGATCATGTCGGTGCCGGCAGGGCCGGAGGTACCGATGCAGACCCCGATATTGCCGGCCTTGGTCCGGGTGTAGCCCTCGGCCATATGCGAGGCGCCCTCGACGTGTCGGGCCAGCAGATGGTCGATACCACCAACCTTGCGCATGGCGGCATAGAAGGGATTGATGGCGGCACCAGGCACACCGAAGGCAACGTCGATGCCTTCCTTCCTGAGTACGTAAATGGCGGCTTCTGCGGCGGTCATACGAGCCATGATGATTCCTCCAGTGAGGGGCGTTGTTCTTAGTGGAAATTGTTTTTGGAAAATATTTCTGTATACCGAGATTAGGCTCCGCCTAGCCTGCCGTCAATATTTTGTGGAAACAATTTTCATAAAATTGCCTGGATACAAAAAAGCCCAAGTAACATCAGCTACTTGGGCCATCATAGCCTTATCAAAAACCGCCGATAATCAGTCGGCGGTGATGCGCAGCGCCAGCGGGTACTCGTCGCAGTTGTTACCCTCGCCGCCACGATCTACGACCAGGAATTCCCCCTGGCGCTCGAGCACCGATTGGATCGCATGCCAGATCCCGGCTCGGTAGTTCACTCCCTGGCGGCCATCGGTGATGAAGGCGCGCACATCGTCCGGGGCGATGGTCTCCCCCGGCGGGGCCACCACGATCACGAAACGCTCCTCGTGCAGCGGCATGAAGGCCTGGCTGCCCTGAGGATGACGCTCCAGGAAGTCGAGCTCGAGCGGCAGCTCAATGGGCTCGCTGACGAAGATACTGATCAGCGCCCGAGCCTGCTCACCGAGGGTTTCGACCTTCGCCAGGTCGTGGTAACGACGGGTGCGCCCGGCGTTGATGTGAAAATAGTCGGCCGTGCGCGTGTCGATGACGTCGCCGAAGGCCGCGAAGGCTTCCGGCGTCAGCGGCTCGGCTTTGAGTTCCAGCATATTGCCCCCTTAAAGGTTTTCTCGGCAGTCGACCTGAATCACTAGGGCTGTTCCGGCGACAGGCCTACGAGGAGGCGCTGTAAACCCCTCCCTGGGCGCTACATTTGCCATCCCTGGCAAATGACCTCCTCTTCGGCCTGCCCCCGGCGCCCCTAGCGATCAGTGTTTTCAACGAGCCCCGATCTGCAGCGCCGGGTGGCGATTCACATCCTTGTAAAGCAGATAGCGGAACGGCCCAGGGCCACCGGCATAGCAGGCCTGGGGACAAAAGGCGCGCAGCCACATGAAATCGCCGGCCTCGACCTCGACCCAGTCCTGGTTGAGGTGATAGACCGCCTTGCCCTCCAGTACGTAGAGACCGTGCTCCATGACGTGTGTCTCGTCGAAGGGGATCACGGCGCCGGGCTGGAAGGTGACGATGTTGACGTGCATGTCATGACGCACGTCAGCAGGGTCGACGAAGCGAGTGGTGGCCCAGCGCTCGTCGGTGTCCGGCATCGGCGTCGGCGCAATATCGTTCTCGTTGACCACAAACGCCTCCGGCACCTCGATGCCCTCGACGAACTCGTAGGCCTTGCGCACCCAGTGGAAACGCACCGGGGCATCGGACTCGTTGTGCAGCTGCCAGTGGCTGCCCGGCGGCAGGAAGGCGTAGCCACCTGCGGTCATGTGGTGGCGCTCGCCGGCCAGGGTCAGGGTCATCTCCCCTTCCACCACGAACAGCACGCCCTCGGCGGCCGGGTCGAGTTCGGGCTTGTCGCTACCGCCCCCCGGCGACACCTCCATGATGTACTGGCAGAAGGTCTCGGCAAAGCCGGAGAGCGGCCGTGCCAGCACCCATAGGCGAGTGTTGTGCCAGAACGGCAGATTGCTGGTGACGATATCACCGAACACCCCCTTGGGGATCACGGCGTAGGCCTCGGTAAAAACCGCTCGGTCCGAAAGCAGCTGGGTCTGGGGCGGATGTCCACCTCGGGGGGCGTAATAAGTGCGTTGGCTCATGATGCGTCCTGAAAGATTGCCAAAGATAGCGCTCAAGCTATCGTGACGGGTGCGTCTCTCGGGGCTAAACCGTCGACAGGCCTTCGAGGAGGCGCTGTGAACCCCTCCCTGGGCGCTACCTTCGCCATCCATGGCGAAGGACCTCCTCTACGGCCTGTCCCCGGCGCCCCTCGTAAAGCAGCCAGGCTGTCCTGTCGGGGTTCGACGTCAGCGCGCCGGCGCGGGGTGGTGCTCGGCCCAGTGCCGCGCGATATCCACGCGTCGCGTGACCCAGACCCGGTCGTGGGCCTCGATATGGTCGAGGAACCGCTGCAGGGCACGGAATCGGCCGGGGCGGCCCAGCAGCCGGCAGTGCATGCCCACCGAGAGCATTTTCGGCGACTCCTCCCCTTCCGCATAGAGCACGTCGAAGGCGTCGCGCAGGTAGCTGAAGAAATGGTCGGCAGTGTTGAAGCCCTGGGGCGCGGCGAAGCGCATGTCGTTGCTGTCCAGGGTATAGGGCACGATCAGGTGATCGTGTTCGCGACCCTGGCTATCCGCCTGGCGAGTCCAGAACGGCAGGTCGTCCCCATAGTAGTCACTGTCATAGAGGAAGCCACCCTCGTCGAGCACCAGCCGGCGGGTGTTGGGGCTGTCGCGGCCGGTGTACCAGCCCAGCGGCTTCTCGCCATAGAGGCGCTGGAAAACCTCCATCGCCTGCTGCAGATGTTCACGTTCGACGTGCTCCGGTACGTCCTGATAATGGATCCAGCGATAGCCGTGGCAGGCGATCTCATGCCCCAGCTCCTTGAAGGCGTAAGCCACTTCCGGGTGGCGCTCCAGCGCCATGGCGACACCGAATACCGTCAGCGGCAGGCCGCGTCGCTCGAACTCGCGCAGGATGCGCCAGACCCCGGCCCGGGAGCCATATTCATAGATCGACTCCATGCTCAGGTGTCGATCGGGAAACGAGGGCGCGCCGATGATCTCGGACAGGAACTGCTCGGACCCCGAATCGCCATGCAGCACGCAGTTCTCGCCACCCTCTTCATAGTTGAGCACGAACTGCACGGCGATCTTCGCCTTGCCGGGCCAGTTGGCATGGGGAGGCGTACGGCCGTAGCCGATCAGATCGCGGGGATACTCACTGCTTACGCTCATCAAGGACGTTCCTCTTGTTCTTCCTGACTCGTTCTTTCTGCTTCGCGCTTAGCCCACCGACGGGCCAAGGCGCTGCCTGGCAACAGGTGACAACAATTAGTGTATACAATAGAAAAGTATACTGTACCCAACCCCATTGCAAGGTATCAGCGGCAATCCAGTGAAACCCCATCGGAGTCATGACATCTCGAATCGCCGTCGCTCTTACTCCTCACAGCATTAATCTTTGTATACAAAAAATCAAGACAACGTACTCGACATTCATCTATATCACCGAATGCACCCGCCCCCTCCTGCTCAGGCTGACGGCTGTCGCCCCTACCCAGGAATAAGTGTATACAAAATATTCTCCACAGAGTCGCCAATGCCCTCTGACATTTCAGGAATACGACCTAGGTCTAACAGCCAGAAAATACCGAAATTGCTGAATAATTTGAGTAATGAATTGTTTTTTAACAATAAAAACCCATGAGCAGCAAATCGGCGACGTGCTTGCGCACACGATGCCATCCGTCTATCTTTGTGTACAAAGACATTTTATTTTGTTCACAACAAATTCAAGACGGAGCTCCCTATGCAAATACGCGTCATCAACCCCAACACCACCCAGGCCATGACCAGGAAAATTGGCGAGGCCGCCCAGCGCATTGCCGCGCCAGGCACACAGATTGTCGCCACCCAGCCCACCAGCGGCCCGGTTTCCATCGAGAGCCACTTCGACGAGGCGATCAGCGCCGTCGGCGTGCTGGAAGAGGTCATGGCCGGAGAGCGCGAGGGGGCGGACGCCTATGTCATCGCCTGCTTCGGCGACCCGGGGCTGCTGGCCGCCCGTGAGCTGACCCGTGCGCCGGTGATCGGAATCGCCGAGGCGGCCTTCCACATGGCCGCCATGATCAGCACTCGCTTTTCCGTCGTCACCACCCTGGGACGCACCGGCATCATCGCCGAGCACCTGCTGGAGCAGTACGGCTTTCGCCATCACTGCCGACGAGTCCGCGCCGCCGAGGTACCGGTACTGGACCTGGAAGAGAACGGCGAGATGGCACTGAACCGCATCATCGACGAGTGTCGCCGGGCCCGCGACGAGGACAACATCGGGGCCATCGTGCTCGGCTGTGGCGGCATGGCCGACCTGACCGAGGAGATCGGCCAGGCGGTGGGGCTTCCCGTCATAGAGGGCGTTACCGCCGCCGTGAAGCTGGCCGAGGCGGTGGTCGGCCTGGGGCTTGGCACCAGCAAGCATGGCGACCTGGCCTTTCCCAGACCCAAGGCCTTTACCGGCCAGTTCGAGCACTTCTCCGGCCTGACACCCATCGGCCGGACACTCCCCAAGCAAGAGTAATCACCACAGAAAGCCGCCTGCGAAATAGTGGCCCTGTACGGCACGGACGACCGACAACGATAAATTTGGCAAACATCCTTGCGAGGACACAATAATGAGCGATCCGACAGCAAAGGCGCAGCCCGCCGCCCCGGACATCTCTATGGGCACGACAGTTGGCGTCACCAAGGCGCCGGGGGACGAAAGCCTGGCCCCACAGCATACCCGTATCATGGGACGCCCCTCCTACTTCCTGGCCTGGTTCGGCGGATGCGTATCGATCGGCACCTTCGCCATGGGCTCCAGCGTGGTGGGCACACTGAACCTGATACAAGCGACGCTGGCGATTGCCATCGGCTGCTTCGTGATCGGCATCGCGCTCGCCATCAATGGTGCAGCCGGCTACAAGTATGGCATTCCCTTCATGGTCCAGGCGCGCAGCGCCTTCGGCTTTGCCGGCACGCGCATACCCGGCCTGGTCCGAGCCGTACCCGCCATCGTCTGGTACGGCTTCCAGAGCTGGATCGGGGCCGGCGCGCTGAACATGGTGTCGGCCACCCTGTTCGGCTTCGACAACCTGATATTCTACTTCATCACCTTCCAGTTCCTGCAGATCGGCCTCTCGGTGATGGGCTTCCAGGGCATCAAGTGGCTGGAGAACATCGGCAGCGTCTTCATCCTCGCCTCGCTGACCTACATGTTCTATGCCACGGTACAACGCTATGGCGATGAGCTTTCCGCCAACCTGCTGACCATGGAAGGTTCCTGGGGCATGCCGTTCTGGGGCGCCACCATGCTGTTCCTGGGTATCTACAGCACCATGATGCTCAACGTCAGCGACTACTCCCGCGAGCACAAGAAGGGAACCGGCCCAGGCCTGCTGACCACTATCTACGCCATGTCGATCCTGCCCTGCACCATGTTCATGGGCCTGATCGGCTACATGGTCTCGGAAGCCACCGGCACCGCCGACCCCATCCAGGTCTTCGCCAATGCCGTGGACAACACCCCGCTGCTGATGACCACCCTGCTGTTCATCGCCTTCGCCCAGGTCACCACCAACGTACTCAACAACGTGGTGCCGCCGACCTATGTGCTGATGGACGTGTTCAAGCTGAAATTCCCCATCGCCACCGTGATCGTCGGGCTGCTGGCCTTCGCCACCTTCCCCTGGAAGCTGGTGCAGCCGGAATCCGCCGCCGGCCTGCAGCTGTTCGTGCAGACCTACTCCGCCTTCCTCGGCCCGATCTTCGCCATCCTGGTCGTCGACTACTACATCATTCGTCGCCGCACCCTGGATATCGGCAAGCTGTATGACGAGACCGGTCCCTACCAGGGCGTCAACTATGCCGCACTGATCGCCACCGCCGTCGGCATCGTGTCCGCCCTGACCTTCTCAGCCGTCTCCTGGTACGCAAGCCTGATCCCCGCCGGCATCACCTACTACCTGTTGATGCAGCACTGGGGCCCCTGCCAGCGCTTCCGCCAATAACGCCACGCAAGCGTAAACGCCAGCGCCCCGGACACATGATCCGGGGCGCTGGCGTTGGTTAGAGCAAAAGGCAACGCATTGGCTCAGCTGCCGAAGATGCTCTGCAGGTCCGGCGCTTCGGCCTCTTCCTCGACGATGGAGAGCGATGCCTCGATTTCCTTGAGATGGTGGCTCATGAAGGCGCGGGCCCCCTCGCCGTCACCCGCCTCCAGGTAGCGGATCAGGTCGTCATGATCGTGAGATTCGCAGCCCAGGTTGCCAGGGTTGCCGTAGACCGCCAGGATCAGCGAGGAGCGCGAGCAGAGCCGGCCGACGAAGGCGGCCAGAGTATCATTGCCGGAAAGCGCCGCCAGGCGTTCGTGAAAGGCCGCAGAGAGCTTGATTGCCGAACTCTGCTCCCCGGCGCTCAGTGCTTCGCGTTCGCGGCTGGCCATGGAACGCAGTTCCTCGATATCCGCTTCGCTGATGCGCCGCGCCACTTCCGGCATCAGCCCGCACTCGACCATCTGGCGGGCATCGAAGACCTCCCTGGCTTCATCGGCAGTGGGGCGAGTCACGCTCGCGCCACGACGTGGCGTCAATGTAACCAGTTGCTCCAGGGCCAGACGCTGAAGAATCTTGCGGATACCGGTACGGCTGATACCAAACACCTCGGCCAGGGCATCCTCGCGCAGCCGTGCCCCGGGCCTGAGTCGGTGCTCGATGATAGCGTCACTGATAGAGCGATAGATCGTCTCGTGGCGCTCGGCGCCATCGCCGTTCTTGCCCAGACGTCGAGGGGGGGGCTGACCCGACGCTTCACCATCGGCAAGGCTTTGCCGCTGATTCATGGTATCCCTCCTTGTATGCCCATTAATGGCAATCATTGTATACGCATTGCGGGTCGACAATGAACCTGGCTGCAACGCCCACAGCCCGCCATAAGGCGGGCTGTGGGTCGATCGCAGAAAGAAGCGACTACGGGGTCATTCCGACCAGGCGGCGATGGTCTCGCGCTCCTCGTCGGTCATGCCGGTCATGTTGCCCAACGGCATGTACTTGCTGGCCACCACCTGCTGAATCTGGCTCTTCTGGCGCAGGATCTGGTCCTCGGTATCATAGGCGACACCGGCCGGCGGAGCAGAAAAGCCTGGCTGCGTCGGCTCACGGGAGTGGCAGGCTACACAGTGCTGATCGATCAGGGCGTGAACCTCGTCGAACTCGGGACCATCGGCTGCCGTATCCCTGTCCGTCGCCGCGGTCTGCCCGGCAGGTGCCGCCAGCCAGAACGCCACCAGAATCAGTGCCACCCCCGCCGCAGGGTACGCTGGCTGGATCTTTCCTGCATGCATCAGCACGAAGAACTGGCGGATCAACGCGCCGGCAAAGATAAACAGCGACATCAAGATCCAGGCGTGCTCATGGCTGTAGATGAACGAGTAGTGGTTGCTGATCATTAGCAGCACCACCGGCAGGGTGAAGTAGGTGTTATGCACCGAGCGCTGCTTGCCGCGCTTGCCGTCGAGCGGATTGGGCGTCTCGCCCGCCTTCATGGCGTTGACCATGCGGCGCTGGCCGGGAATGATCCAGAAGAACACGTTGGCCGACATGGCGGTTGCCATCACCGCACCGGTCAGCAGGAAAGCCGCTCGGCCGGAGAACATCTGCACGCTCAGATAGGCCACCACCACCATCATCACCGCCACCGCGATGCTGAGCACCCCGTCACGGGTCATGTTGGGACTGATGCGCTTGCAAAGCTCGTTGTAGACGACCCAGCCGCCGGCCAGGAACACGAGCGCCAGCACGTTGGCCTGCCAGCCGCTCATGTTCGCGGCCCACTCCCAGTTGGCATTGGGGTTCACCAGGTAGAAGCCCGGGTTGAACATATAGAGGGTGACGAATAGCGCAAATCCCGACAGCCAGGTGGTGTAGGACTTCCAGAACGACCAGTGCAAGTCGTCGGGCAGCTTGGCCGGGGCCGTGGCATATTTCTGGTTGTGATAGAAACCGCCCCCATGGACGGCCCACATTTCGCCGAATACACCCTTCTCGCGATCTTCAGCGGCCTTGGGCTTCTTCAGGCCATTGTCCAGCATGACGAAGTAGATCGACTCGCCGATCCACGCGATGGCCGCGATGACGTGTAGCCAACGCAGCATGAAATTGACGAACTCCAACAGGTAAGCTTGCATTGAGGGGGTCTCTATCAGTGTTGTTGTTCAGCGCCTGGTACCGAAGCGCAGCCATAGACTCAGCGCTTCCCTAGCTGCCTCGGTAGGTGGAATAACCATACGGCGACAGCAGCAGCGGTACATGATAGTGCTGTGACGCATCGGCCACGCCAAAACGCAGCGGTATCACGTCCAGGAAGCGGGGCTCATCAGCTGCCACACCCTGGCGTCGCAGATAGGCACCGGCATGAAAGACCAGCTCGTACTCACCGGCCAGGAAGTCGTCTCCTTCCAGAATCGGCGCATCGCAGCGACCATCATCATTGGTCACGACACGCTTGAGACGAGTGCGCTGCTCGCCTTCCAGCCGATAGACCGCTATCTCGATCCCCTCGCCGGGCTGGCCCTTCGCAGTATCAAGAACATGCGTTGTCAGTCGTCCCATCGGTTTCTCCCATGCTTGGCTGGCGATGCCACCTCAGGCGGTGCATCATGGTAACTGCAATGCTGAAGACAGTTTTAGCTCTTTTGATGGTACATTTCAAAATTTTTTTGTATACACTTTCCGTAAGGCTATATCAGGCCGATCCCCCGACCACCATTGCGGAGTCCCCCGATGAGCGACAAGACCCTCGAACCGCGCCCCAGCACCCTCGACCGCCAGGCATTCGTCGCACAGTATGGCGATATCTATGAACACTCTCCCTGGGTCGCCGACCTGACCTGGCAACAGGGCCTAGGCGACGAACAGGACACGCCGTCCGGGCTTGCCGAAGCCATGGGGCGGACGCTGCGAGAAGCATCGGCCGAAAAGCAGTTGGAAGTGATTCGTGCCCACCCCGACCTTGCCGGTAAGGCCGCCATTGCCGGCGAGCTGACCGATGACTCCACCCGCGAGCAGGCCGGTGCGGGACTCGACCAGTGCACCCCGGAAGAGATGGCGCGCTTCCAGCGACTGAACGACGCCTACAAGGCCCGCTTCGATTTTCCCTTCGTGATGGCCGTCAAGGGTAGCGACCGCCACGCTATCCTCGACGCCTTCGTGGCTCGTCTGGAGAACACGCCGGAGCAGGAGCGCCGCACCGCCATCGAGCAGATCAACCGCATCGCTCTCTTCCGCCTGGAAGCCCGCACCGAAGCATGATCTCACGCAGCGCCAGCAATACGCTGGCGCTGTAGCGCTTCCACCTGCCTTGGAATCGCCCGCCTACCTTCACCTCGCTCCCAGGCCGTCCTTCATACCTGAGACCATCACGGCTCTTCTTTTCACGGCTGCTACGCAAGCGGCAATCGAAAGAATGGGTGGGAAAAACCAGACCCCAGAATATGACCAAACGGTCAGAATTGCGCTCGCATCTTACTGTTTTAATTAGAAAACCGGCTATCTCAAAAAAAATAGTCACCTGCTGTCTTTCAAAACAGCATCGATTGTGTACATTTGATTAATGACTGTGCATCCAAAAACTAAACTTCTGGATACAATAACAAGCGTGAGAGCCTGACATGACCGACAACAATCTGTCTTCTTCACTGAAGAAACCATCGCGCACCATCAATCAGAATCCCGATGCCATGCCTCCGCTGGGCAAGGCAATCCCGCTGGGCATCCAGCACATCATGGCGATGTTCGCGGGAAACGTGACCCCACCTATCATCATCGCCGGCGTTATCGGCGCCACCACCGGTGAGCAGATCTTCCTGATCCAGGTGGCGCTCTTCGTGGCCGGCATCGCCACCCTGATCCAGACCATCGGCATGGGTCCCATCGGGGCCCGACTCCCCATTGTTCAGGGCACCAGCTTCGGCTTCCTGCCGGTGGCCCTGCCCCTGGCCGGCACTTTCGGTCTGGCTTCGGTGCTGGGCGCCTCCTTGATCGCCGGGCTGTTGCAGGTGGGCCTGGGCGCCTTCCTCAAGAAAATCCGACACTGGTTCTCCCCGGTGGTCACCGGCATCGTAGTACTCCTGATCGGTATTACCCTGATGCCAGTGGGCCTCAACTACGCCGCCGGTGGCGTCGGGGCCGATGACTTCGCCTCCCCCACCAACCTGGGCCTGGCACTGTTCGTGCTGGTGGTGACCATCGTCGTTCATCAGTTCGGCCGCGGCTTCCTCAAGGCCTCCTCCATCCTGGTAGGGCTGGTCAGCGGCTACCTGGTCGCCATCGCCCTCGGCATGGTGGACTTCTCCAGCGTCGGCAACGCCGCCTGGTTCGCCTTCCCCAAGCCCCTCCAGTACGGACTGGAGTTCCATTTGACCGCCATCATCGGCATGACCTTGATCATGTTTGTGGTAGGCCTGGAGACAATCGGTAATATCTCCGCCATCACCATCGGTGGCGCCGGCCGCCAGGCCAAGGATCGCGAACTATCCGGCGGCGTGATGGCCGACGGCGTGGCCACCTCTTTCGCCGCCGTCTTCAATACCCTGCCCAATACCGCCTACGCGCAGAATGTGGGCTTGATCACCCTGACCGGCGTGGTCAGCCGCCACGTGGTGACCATCGGCGGCATTCTGTTGATCTGCATGGGCCTGTTCCCGAAACTGGGCGGCCTGGTTGCGGCCATGCCCCACGCGGTGCTGGGCGGCGCCGGGGTCGTCATGTTCGGCATGATCGCCTCAGCCGGTATGAAGATCATCCAGGAGTGCGAGCTCAATCAGCGCGCCATGCTGATCATTGCCGTCGCCCTGAGCCTGGGCATCGGCCTGCCGGCAGTGGAGCAGATTGCCGAAACCATGCCCGGCCAGTTCGGCCTGCTGCTCAAGTCCGGCCTGGTGCCTGCCGCGCTGGCTGCGCTGCTGCTCGATGCAATCCTGCCGGGAAAGCCCAAGCGCGAGCCGATCGAGCCACAGGAGGCCATCGCTGCCAAGAGTGAAGAGGCCAAATCCAACCTCTGAGGCGTTACCCCACCGCCTCGCGAGATAACGCCGCCGGATGATCTCCGGCGGCGTTCTCATTGCAGAGTGAAGCGCTCGGATTCAAAACTACACTGTGTAGAGGATCGCTTTCCGGAGGTTCTTTCATGTTCCGTGATCGTCTCGATGCCGCCAGGCAACTTGCACAGCGCCTCGAGCGTCTCAAGGGGCGCAACCCGCTGATACTCGCCATCCCCCGAGGTGGTGTGCCCATGGGACGTCATCTGGCCGATGCGCTGGAAGGTGAGCTGGATGTGGTGCTGGTGCGCAAGATACGCGCGCCGGGCAGTCCGGAGTTCGCCATCGGCGCGGTGAGCGAAGACGGCAGCATGAAGCTCGATGATGCCGCTTCGCATTTCCCCCCCGAAGCGGTGGCGCGCGAAGCCGATCACCAGCGCCAGCTGCTGAAGGAGCGCCGGGAGCGCTACAGCCCGGTTCGCCCACCGATATCGCCCGAGGGCCGGGTGGTGGTGGTGGTGGACGACGGCAGCGCCACCGGCGCCACCATGGAGGCCGCCCTGAAGACGCTGCGTGGCCGTCCCGAACGGCTTATCGCCGCCATGGGGGTCGGCGCTCCCAGCGCCGTGGCACGCCTGGAAGCTGCGGCGGATGAAGTGGCCTGCCTGGAGATACCCCAGGGCTTCATGGCAGTCGGCCAGTTCTATGCCGACTTCAGCCAAGTGGAGGAAGAGGAAGTCATTGAGCTGCTGAACCCCTCGTCCGGCTGAAACTGGCCGTTAGGCGCCCCTCTCTACGCACTACGCACCACGCAAGAGACCGCCATCCCGAAGGATGGCGGTCTCTACCAAAGCCTGAAGGCTTGGTTCGGCTCGCTGCAGCAGAACTAGTCTGGCGCGCTTGCCTTGCGGCCTTACTTGCTGGCCTGAACCTTCTTGACAGCGTCTTCGGCCAGCTTCTGGCTAGTCTTGACGTTCTCTTCCGCCAGCTTCTGTCCCTTTTGCAGGAACTCCTGGCTCAGGGTAACCACCTTCTGGGTGTCGCCCTGGAGGCGATCGCCCAGATCCTGCACGGCCTTCTGCTGATCGCTCACGACCTGCTTGAGGCCTTCGGCGTCCTTGACGTCGATCCAGGCGCGCGCCTGGGCCAGGCTTAACTCGCTGTACGTGCGGAAGGCGTCCAGCTGGGCAGCCATCAGCTTTTCATAATATTCCAGCGTCAGCGAACCATAGGCGCGGGCCGGCGCGACAAACAGGCTCTCGAACTGCTGAGTGGCTTGCTCGGTTGCTTGCTCGGTAGTCTTGCTCATGAAAAATCTCCAGTACGGTTCGGGGTAGCCAAGGCTGGTTCCCATCCGAAACCGCCTTGTTGCAATGCAGCATAGCAAGCATTTTTGTGCGTTGCAACATCGTCAGCGGTAGGCACCCTGGATATCGGTCACTCGCATGGCGCTGCGGCCAAGACCGCCGTGCAGGTCGAGCATGCGCTCGAGCCATCCATATACCGGATCGGCGTTGGAAACCATGTCGGCACTGGAGACCACGCGTGCCCACATGAAGCTGCCGAAGACGAGGTAATCGGCAGCGGCAGGGGCAGCCCCGTCGATGAAGTCGGCTTCCTTGAGCTGTCCTCGCAGCGGCTCGAGTGCGGCATCCAGTTGCGATAGTCCCTTGGCGGGGGAGTGAAATTCCTCGAGAGCACGACCGAAGCGCTTTTCCCGCGTCTCGCGAAAATAGTCACGATCCTTGGGATGGATGGCATTGAGCAGGTCCATGATGATGGTTCGCATCATCGCCGGCGCCAGGGCTCGCTCGGCATAGTGCTTGAAGAACCGGGCACGGGCCTCTGCCATCCCGTCGCCCAGCAGCGGCGCGCCAGGATAACTATGATCAAGGTAGCGCAGGATCTCGTAGCTGTCGGCAACGGCGCGGTCACCGTCAACCAATACCGGCACCTTGTCGGAGTCGGAGAAGGCAAGCGCCTCCTTGTCGGTGAAATACCAGGGGCGGGTCTCCACCGTCAGCCCCTTGTGTGCCAGGGCGTAGCGAACCCGCCAGCAGTAGGGGGAAAAGCGCAGCCCCTCGTCAATACCGCAGAGTTCATAGAGAACCATAGCCATGCCGTCTCCTTACTTTCGCTGGGGGTCGTATAATGTAGGGGTCAAACGTAGGGATCCTATAGCGATAGTGCCAGCCTTTCCCCAGCGATACCAATTCATCACCCGCACCCTCGCAGCGGCTTCCTTGCTATCCATTGGTCTAACATCCCGGCGAAAGCCACGACCGGATTTGGCCAGAATTATCAAGGCAAATCATTGTTTATAAACATACTAAGTGCGTTGCGAGGGCTTCATTTCATGAGTGAAAAATTGGTAATACCAATTAACCATGATTGGTAATGAGCACCATCAAGCCGTATCGTCGCCCCATTGTGGTAGCCATGGGGCCTCGTATCCGAGCCCTCACTCGATCCCTGAAAACGAGACAGCGAGGTAACGTCATCTCATGACGGACACGACACTTGCCCTACTTGCCTTCACGCCGCTGATCCTGGCCGGCGTGCTGCTGATCGGCCTGCGCATGCCGGCGAAAACTGCCATGCCGGCGGTCTATGTGGTCACCGCCCTCATTGCCCTGCTCGCCTGGGACATGAGCTTCAACCGAGTTCTGGCCTCGACTCTCCAGGGCCTGATTCTCACCATATCGATCCTCTGGATCATCTTCGGTGCCATCCTGCTGCTCAACACCCTGAAACACTCCGGGGGCATCACCGCCATCCGCAACGGCTTCTCGGGCATCAGCCCGGACCGCCGGGTGCAGGCGATCATCGTCGCCTGGCTGTTCGGCTGCTTCATCGAGGGCGCCTCCGGCTTCGGCACCCCAGCCGCCGTAGCCGCGCCGCTGATGGTGGCACTCGGCTTCCCGGCGCTGGCCGCCGTAGTGGTGGGCATGATGATCCAGTCAACGCCGGTCTCCTTCGGCGCCGTGGGCACGCCGATCGTGGTGGGCGTCACCGCCGGTATTGATCGTGAAGGCATCACATCTCAGCTGGAAGCCGGCGGCTATACCTGGCTTGAATACTTCCGTCTGATCGCCGCCGAGGTGGCCGTTATCCACGGTATCGTCGGCGTCCTGATGCCGCTGATCATGGTGGTGATCATGGTGCGCTTCTTCGGTGCCAACAAGTCCTGGAAGGAAGGGCTATCCATCACCCCCTTCGCGCTCTTCGCCGGCGTGGCCTTCGTGGTGCCCTATATGCTCGCCGGCGTGCTGCTCGGCCCGGAATTCCCGTCCATGATCGGTGCCATGGTGGGACTTGCCATCGTTGTGCCCGCCGCGCGCAAGGGCTTCCTGATCCCCAAGGACGTCTGGGACTTCCCCGAGCGCAAGTCCTGGCCGGACGCATGGATCGGCAAGCTGGAAATCAAGCTGGACGACATCGCCGGCAAGGCACCGATCTCTACCCTCATGGGCTGGGTACCCTATGTGCTGCTGGCCGTGATTCTGGTCGCCTCCCGCACCATCGACCCGTTCCGCGAAGCGCTTCAATCACTGAGCTTCGGCTGGAGCAATATCCTCGGTGAGGCCGGCGTGTCGGGTGCTATCGAGCCACTCTACCTGCCCGGTGGGATCCTGCTGATGGTGGTACTGCTCACCGCCCTGCTCCACCGCATGCGCCTGGGCGAGCTCAAGGCAGCCTTCGGTGAGTCCTCGCGGACCATTTTCGGCGCTGGCTTCGTGCTGATCTTCACCATTCCCATGGTGCGCATTCTGATCAACTCCGGCGTCAACGCTGCGGACCTGGTATCCATGCCGGTTGCCATGGCACAGTTCGTTGCCGACGGGGTGGGCGGCGTCTATCCGCTCTTCGCGCCCGCAGTCGGTGGTCTGGGTGCCTTCATTGCCGGTTCCAACACCGTCTCCAACCTGATGCTGGCGGAGTTCCAGTTCAACGTGGCACAGCAGTTGGGCGTTTCCACCGCAATGATGGTGGCACTGCAGGCGGTGGGTGCCGCCGCGGGCAACATGATTGCCATCCATAACGTGGTGGCGGCGTCTGCCACCGTGGGGCTGCTGGGCCGCGAAGGCGAAACCATTCGCAAGACGATCCTGCCGACCCTCTACTACCTGATCTTCACCGGCATCATCGCCATGATCGCGTTCTACGTCATCGGCGTCACGGACCCGCTGATGCGCGCCGGCTGATCCTCTGCCGGGAGCCTGCGGAAGGCCACGAAAGGGCCCTGTCGAATTCGACAGGGCCTTCTCGGTTGTGGCCAGGTTGATGACAGCGCTGGTAACGATTCATGGTGCTAGCCGCCAAGAAACTGGTCCTACCACTCGTACCCGGCATGGCCATCCCCCCATCATCCCCTTAAGGTGCCAGGCGGAGGTTCCCGAATAAGTAGCATAAAACCGAGGAATTTTTGCCCATGACAAATACCACGCTAGCGCTACTTGCCTTTCTACCCCTGGTCCTGGCCGGGGTGCTGCTGATCGGCTTTCGAATGGCGGCCAGAACCGCCATGCCGATCGTCTACCTGGTGACGGCCCTCATCGCTCTATTCGCCTGGGAGATGACCTTCACGCGGGTCATCGCCTCTTCGTTGCAGGGTTTGATCCTCACCGTCTCGATCCTGTGGATCATCTTCGGTGCCATCCTGCTGCTCAATGCCATGAAGCATTCCGGAGGCATCACCGCCATTCGCAACGGCTTCTCGGGCATCAGTCCGGACCGCCGGGTGCAGGCCATCATCGTCGCCTGGCTGTTCGGCTGCTTCATCGAGGGAGCCTCCGGCTTCGGTACCCCGGCCGCCGTGGCCGCGCCATTGATGGTGGCCCTGGGCTTTCCGGCCCTGGCTGCCGTGGTGGTGGGCATGATGATCCAGTCCACCCCGGTCTCCTTCGGTGCCGTGGGTACGCCGATCGTGGTTGGCGTTACCGGCGGGGTCAACCAGAGCGCCATCACTGAAGCACTTGAAGCCGGTGGCTACACCTGGCTGGAGTACTTCCGTTTGATTGCTGCCGAGGTAGCCATCATCCACGGCATCGTCGGCATCCTGATGCCGCTGATCATGGTGGTGATCATGGTGCGCTTCTTTGGGGCCAACAAGTCCTGGAAGGAGGGCCTTTCCATCACGCCTTTTGCGCTTTTCGCCGGCGTGGCCTTCGTGGTGCCTTACATGCTGGCAGGGGTACTGCTCGGCCCGGAATTCCCGTCCATGATCGGTGCCATGGTGGGTCTGGCCGTGGTCGTGCCCGCCGCCCGCCGCGGCTTCCTGATCCCCAAGGATGTATGGGAGTTTCCCGAGCGCAAGTCCTGGCCCGACGAGTGGATCGGCAAGCTGGAGATCAAGCTGGACGACGTCGCCGGCAAGAAGCCTCTCTCCACCTACATGGGCTGGGCGCCCTATGTGCTTCTGGCCGTGATACTGGTCGCCTCCCGCACCATCGACCCGTTCCGCGAAGCGCTTCAATCACTGAGCTTCGGCTGGAGCAATATCCTCGGCGAAGCCGGAGTATCCGGCAGCCTGGAACCACTTTATCTGCCGGGTGGCATTCTGGTTTTCGTGGTGTTGCTCACGGCCCTGCTTCACCGCATGCGCATCGGTGAGGTGAAAGAAGCCTTCAATGAGTCAACCCGCACCATTCTCGGGGCCGGCTTCGTGCTGATCTTTACCATTCCCATGGTGCGGATCCTGATCAATTCCGGGGTCAATGGAGCCGACCTGGTCTCCATGCCGGTGGCCATGGCGCAGTTCGTCGCCGATGGGGTGGGTGACGTCTACCCGTTCTTCGCTCCCGCAGTCGGGGGACTCGGCGCCTTCATTGCCGGCTCCAATACCGCAGCCAACCTGATGCTGGCGGAGTTCCAGTTCAACGTGGCGCAACAGCTCGGGGTATCCACCGCAATGATGGTGGCGCTGCAAGCCGTGGGTGCGGCCGCAGGCAACATGGTCGCCATCCATAACGTGGTCGCGGCATCGGCTACCGTGGGGCTGCTGGGACGCGAAGGCACAACCATCCGCAAGACGATCCTGCCGACCCTCTACTACCTGATCTTCACCGGCATCATCGCCATGATCGCCTTCTACGTGATCGGCGTCACCGACCCGTTGATGCGCGTCGGCTGACCCTTTCCGAAAGCGCAGCAGACAGCTCCCATGGCCTCGTCCATGGGGGCTGTCGTTGACGCTCAACCACCAAGCCTGGCATCGACTCGGGCGGCATTCGCTACGAAGTACGCCTTGATGCCTGCCACGACATGGCGAACGTCTTGCTCTGAAATGTCGAGGTGCGTCAACATGCGCGTGACCGGTGCAGCGGCCATCAGGATACCCCGTTCAGCGAGAAACGCCTCCAGCGCCGAGCAATGGGCCTCAGGAAGAGTGACGAACAGCATGTTGGTATCACAGCCATGCACCCCGACTTCATCGATTTCACCCAAGCCTTCAGCCAGCAGCGCAGCGTGGCGATGATCCTCTCCCAGGCGTTCGACATGGTTCTCCAGCGCATGATGACAAGCCGCCGCCAGGATGCCGACCTGGCGCATGCCGCCGCCCAGCGTCTTGCGCCAACGCCGCGCCCGTAAAATGAAGGCCTCGTCGCCCAGCAGCAGCGAGCCAACCGGCGCGCCAAGCCCTTTTGAAAAGCAGAGCGACACCGAATCGAAACCCTGGCACAGCTCGGCGAGGGAGCGTCCGGAGGCAACCACGGCGTTGAACAGTCGTGCGCCGTCCAGGTGGGTGGCCAGCCCATGCTCATGGGCCAGCGCCGTGGCACGACGGGTATAGGCTTCCGGTAGCACCTTACCCCGGAAGGTGTTCTCCAGCGCCAGCAGCCGGGTGCTGGCATGATGAATGTCGGCTCCCTTGATGGCAGCCTGCACCCTCTCCAGCGGCAGGCTGCCGTCCGGGTCATGCTCGATGGGCTGGGGCTGGATGCTGCCCAGAACCGCCGCACCGCCACCCTCATCGCGATAGATATGCGAGAACTGGCCGGCGATATACTCGTCGCCCCGCTGGCAGTGGACCAGGAGGGCCGCCAGGTTGCTCTGGGTTCCCGAGGGGAAGAACAGCGCAGCCGCCATGCCCGCCCTCTCTGCCACCGCCGCCTCGAAGGCGGCAACGCTGGGGTCATCGCCCCATACATCGTCTCCCACCGGTGCCCTGGCCATCGCCTCGCGCATGGCCGGGGTGGGCCGGGTCACGGTGTCACTGCGTAGATCGATCATTGTCTTCCATCCTCGTCACGACGAAAGGGGCGACCCCTGTCGCCCCTTTCTATGGTGCCTGGCCATAGTGCCTGGCCATGGTGCCTTGCCTTGATCATGATGCCTGGCGGGTTCGCCTCAGGCCAGTGCCTGCTCCAGCAGCCGAGCCACGTGGATCGCTTCACGCCCCGAGCCGTCCTTGATCTGGTGGCGACAGCTGGTGCCATCGGCCACCACGACGGCCTCGTCAGCGGCCTCGCGGATAGCCGGCAGCAGCGACAGCTCGGCCATTTTCATCGAGGCATCATAGTGCTCGACCTCGTAACCGAAACTGCCGGCCATGCCGCAGCAGGAAGACTCGATGGTCTCGACCTCGAGCTCGGGAATCCATGACAGCACCTGCTCGATGGGGCGCACGGCATCGAAGGCCTTCTGATGACAGTGGCCGTGAAGCATGACGCGTCGGTATGCCAGCGGCTTGAGTTCCAGCGGCAGCTCCCCGGCCTCACGCGCCTTGACCAGGAACTCCTCGAACAGACAGGCCGCCTCAGCCAGTGCCCTCGCCTCTTCGCCGAATCCATACTGCAGGAACTCGTCACGCATGCTGAGCAGGCATGACGGCTCGAGACCGACAATGGCCATGCCACTGTTCACATAGGGCATCAGCGCCTCCAGCGTCCGCTGCGCCTCGGCTTTCGCCTTGTCGAACTGGCCGGACGAGAGGTAGGTGCGCCCGCAGCACAGCGGTCGCTCACCCTGCTTCACGTTGAGGTGTACCTCGTAGCCGGCGGCTTCCAGCACGCGCTTGGCGGCCCTGGCATTGTCTCCCTCCATATAGTTGTTGAAGGTATCGACGAAAAGCAGCACCTCGCGGGTCGCCGTATCCTGCGCCGTGTGCGCTTCGGCCAGGAAGTTGCCAGCAAAGGCCGGCAACGCACGCTCCGGGGCCAGCCCAAGCCCGCGCTTGACGCCACGGGCGATGAAGGGGATCCGCTCGATGCCGTTGACCAGGGCGGAGAACCGGCTCGCCCAGGGCGCATAGCGCGGCATCTCGCCGACCATGCGGTCACGCAGCGACAGTCCCTTGGCCCGCACCCGGGCGCTACGCGCCTCGATCTTGAACTTGGCCATGTCGACCCCGGTGGGGCAGTCCCGCCGGCAGCCCTTGCAGGAGACGCAGAGGTCCAGCGCCTCCTTGACGTCATCGCTGGCCAGGCCCTCCTCGCCCAGTTGTCCGGAGAGCACCAGCCGCAGGGTATTGGCACGCCCCCGGGTCAGGTGTTTTTCGTCACGCGTGATGCGGTAGCTCGGGCACATGGTGCCAGCATCGAACTTGCGGCAGTGGCCGTTGTTGTTGCACATCTCCACCGCCATGGCCAGGCCATGGGTGGGGTCACCGGCGCTGCCGGCTTCGCTCTGCGCGCCGGTCAGCGGGTCGCGCCTGACGTTCCACGCCGACCAGTCGAACACCGGCGTCAACGGAATCGCCCGGTAATCCCGGGGGAAGCGAAAGTAGCGATCGTCGTCCATCTTCGGGGTGTCGACGATCTTTCCCGGGTTGAAGCGGTTGTCCGGATCGAAGAGCCGCTTGACCTCGCGGAAGGCGTCGTTGATCGTGGGCCCGAACTGCCAGGCCACCCACTCGCCGCGGCAGAGCCCGTCGCCGTGTTCACCAGAGTAGGCCCCCTTGTACTCGCGCACCAGCGCCGACGCCTGTTCGGCGATCTCGCGCATCTTGCCGGCGCCGTCGCGACGCATGTCGAGGATCGGCCGCACGTGCAAGGTTCCGACGCTGGCATGGGCGTACCAGGTGCCCTCCGTGCCATGGCGGTGAAAGACCTCGGTGAGCTTGTCGGTATACTCGGCGAGGTGCTCCAGGGGCACCGCGCAGTCCTCGATGAAGGAGACCGGCTTGCCGTCGCCCTTCATGCTCATCATGATGTTGAGTCCCGCCTTGCGCACGTTCCACAGCGCCTTCTGCTCGGCGGGCTCGGGCATGTCGACCACGCTGCCGCCCAGCCCCAGGTCGCCCATCAGCTGGTTGAGCGCGCGCAGCGACGCCAGCTGTGTCTCGCGATCCTCGCCGGCAAACTCCACCAGCAGCACGGCCTCGGGCTTGCCGATCAGGGCCTTCTCGATCACCGGGCGAAATGCGGGGTTCTCCAGCGACAGGTCGATCATGGTGCGGTCGACCAGTTCCACCGCGGTGGGATCGAGCTTGACGATATGCTGGGTGAAATCCATGGCCTGGTAGAAGGTGGGGAAGTTCACCACCCCGAGCACCTTGTGCTCGGGCAGCGGCGAGAGCCGCAGCGTGATGCGGCGACTGACCGCCAGGGTACCTTCCGACCCGACCAGCAGGTGCGCCAGATTGATCCGGCCTGCCGGGTCGTAGGGCTTGGGATTCTGGCAGTCGAACAGATCCAGGTTATAGCCGCCGACGCGGCGCAGCACCTTGGGAAAGTGATCGCGTATCTCGGGGCCGACCCGCTCGGCGATGGCTCGTACCTTGTCGGCAATCAGGCGCGCTCGGCTACCCTCGGCCAGCTCCTCGACAAAACCGAAGCTCGCCTCGCCTCCGTCGGCCAGCAGGGCATCCACGCCGAGCACGTTGTGGACCATGTTGCCGTAGCGGATCGAGCGCGAGCCGCAGGAGTTGTTGCCGGTCATGCCACCCACGGTGCACTGGGCGCTGGTGGAGACATCCACCGGAAACCAGAGCCCATGGGGCTTGAGCCAGGCGTTGAGATGATCGAGCACGATTCCGGGCTCCACCACCACCGTGCGTGCCTCGGCGTCGAACTCGACCACCTGGTCGAGCCAGCGGGTGGTATCGATCACCAGCGCCTCACCCACCGTCTGGCCGCACTGGCTGGTGCCGGCCCCCCGGGGCAGCACCGGGACGCCGGCGTCCCGGGCGATGGCCAGTGCCAGCGCCAGGTCCTCCTGGTGGCGTGGTATCACCACCCCCAGCGGCATCACCTGGTAGATCGAGGCGTCTGTCGAGTAGCGGCCACGCGATGCATGATCGAACAGTACCTCGCCTTCCATCTCCCGGGAAAGGCGGGCCGCCAGCTCAGTCACTGGCTTGATCCGCGCATCCGGGGAAGGGGTCTTTCCCGTCATAGACGTCATTCTGCCTTCCTCAGCCATGTCAGGATGGGCTCACCTGGCGTCGAGCGGATGCCGGGCAAAGTAGTCCAACGCCGCCACCACGCCACTATCCTTGAGCGGCACGCCGCTGAGTTTCATGCCGGCTTCACAGCCGCCCAGGGTGGCGATCAGCGTCAGGTCATTGCAGTCGCCCAGATGGCCAATGCGGAACATCCGGCCCTTGACCTTGCCCAGGCCCATGCCGAGCGACAGGTCGAAGCGCTCGTAGATCAGCTGGCGCACGGCATCGGCATCGACTCCATCCGGCATCATCACGCCGGTCAGTACCGGGGAGTAGAGCGCCGCATCCTGGCACTGGATCTCCAGGCCCCACGCCGCCACCGCCGCACGCACCCCGGCCGCCCAGCGCTGGTGCCGCGCAAGCACATGGTCGAGCCCCTCCTCGAGCAGCATGTCCAGCGACTCGTTGAGGCCATAGAGCAGGTTGGTACTCGGCGTATAGGGCCAGTAGCCGTTCCGGTTGGCCTCGATGATCTCGTCCCAGGCCCAGAAGCTCTTGGGCAGCTGCGCCTCGCGACTGGTAGCGATGGCCTTGTCGGACACGGCATTGAAGCTGATGCCCGGTGGCAACATGAGACCCTTCTGGGAGCCGGAGATCGTCACGTCCACCCCCCACTCATCGTGACGGTAGTCAGCGCTGGCCAGCCCCGAGATGGTGTCGACCAGCAGCAGTGCCGGGTGGCCCACGGCATCGATGGCACGACGCACCGCCGCGATGTCGCTGGTCACCCCGGTGGAGGTCTCGTTATGCACCACGCAGACCGCCTTGATCTCATGGCCACCGTCTTCCCTCAGGCGCGCCTCGATCATGTCCGCCTGCACCCCCTGCCGCCAGCCTTCCGTTCCCGGCAAGCCGAGGAACTCGGGTTCCAGGCCCAGGCGCAGCGCCATCTTCTGCCACAGGGTGGCGAAGTGGCCGGTCTCGAACATCAGCACGCGATCGCCCGGTGACAGGACATTGACCAGTGCCGCCTCCCAGGCGCCGGTCCCCGAAGCCGGATAGATGACAACGGGGTTCCCGGTCTTGAAGACCTGCTTGATCTTGTCGAGCAGCTCACGCCCCAGGGCACCGAACTCGGGGCCACGATGGTCGATGGTCGGCAGGCTCATGGCACGCAGGATGCGATCCGGCACCGGCGAGGGTCCGGGGATCTGCAGAAAATGGCGGCCCGAGGGGTGGTAGTCGAGATTCAGCATGACAAAGTCTCCAATGACGTAATACCAGTAATTTCGGTAAGAAATTCAATCAATCACCTGGATCAAGCCGCTACTTGATACAGCCCTCGTCTCGCAAGGTGTTCCGTTCCGGCTCGGTCATGCCGAGACTGGCCAGTACCTCATCGGTGTGCTGACCGAACAGTGGCGCTGGTGAGCGAATCTGCGACGGCGTGCGGGAAAACTTGCTGGGAAAGCCGATGGTCTTCATCTTGCCGATCACCGGATGCTCCATCTCCTCGACCATGCCACGCGCCAGGTAATGCTCGTCCTGCATTGCCTGACCGAAGTCGTTGATAGGGCCCGCGGGGACCCCTGCCTGGTCACACAGCGCCAACCAGTGGTCGGTATCCTGCTCGGCCATGATTTCCTCGAGCAGCGTTTCGAGCGCTTCGACGTGCTGGCCGCGGTCATGGTTGGTGATGAAACGCGGATCTGACATCAGATCCGCGCGCCCGAGTACATCGCCGCAGAGGCGCTCCCAGGTGCGCTGATTGGCACAGCCCAGCATCAGATAGCCGTCACGAGTCTTGATCGCCTGATAGGGCGCCGAAACCCGATGGCGCCAACCGGTCGGTTCGGGCACCCTGCCCTCGGCAAAATAGGCCGCGGCCTCCCAGGCGAACCACGGCAGGCCGCATTCAGTGATGGCAATATCGATGTGCTGCCCTTCACCGGTATTCATCTTGTGGATATGTGCGGCGAGGATCGAATACACCGCAGTGATGCCGGCACCGATGTCATAGACGGCGATACCGGTCTTCAGCGGTCGACGCCCAGGCTCGCCGGTCATCGACATCAGGCCGCTCATGCCCTGAGCCACAAGATCGAAACCGCCGCGGTGACTGTAGGGGCCGGTCTGTCCGTAGCCGGAGATCGAGCAGTAGACGATGCCGGGGTTGATGGCCTTGATGGTGTCGTAGTCAATCTTGAGCGACTTGGTGACTCCGGTACGATAGTTCTCGACGATCACGTCGGCATCCTCGGCCAGCCGATAGAAGATCTGCCGGGCGCGCTCATCCTTGAGGTTCAACGAGATACTCTTCTTGTTCCGATTGATCTGGGAGAAGCAGGTCGATTCGTCGTTGACGTAGGGCCCCATCTGGCGGCTGTCATCACCGCCGTTGGTCTTTTCTACCTTGATCACCTCGGCACCCATGTCGGCCAGCACCATGGTGCAGTAAGGGCCGGCCATGATCTGGGAGATATCCAGCACTTTCAGCTTGTGTAAGGGAAGCATCGGCTCCACCTCGCTTTGTTATTAGTGACCCGTCCACTCGAACGGCGTCTTGTTGACGAACTTGCTGACTGCCGCCTTGAAGTCGTCGCTCATGTAGCAGGCGATGACCCAGTCATCGCCGGTATCTCGCGCCGTACGCCGCTGCGCCTGTACTCGCCCGACCAGCGCCTTGCTGGCCTGCACGGTGAGCGGCGCGAGCCTGTTGAACTGCTTGGCAACTTCGGCCACCTCGGCATGGATCGCGTCGGGCTCGATGACCGCATTGACCAGGCCCGCCTGGCTGGCCTCGCCGGCGTTGAACAGCTTGCCCAGCATCAGCGCCTCCTTGGTCCGAGCGATGCCCACCATGTCGATCAGCCGCGACACATTAGTGATCGAAAGGCAGTTGCCCAGGGTCTTGGCGATGGGCACCCCGAACTTGAGATTGGGCGTGCAGTAGCGAAAATCGCAGACCATGGCCAGTGCCGCGCCGCCGCCCACACAGGCACCCTCGATGAGCGCGATGGTGGGTTTGTTGAGGGTCTCCAGCTTGCCGACCACCCGGTCGATACGCTGCTCGTAGCCGATGGCGTCCTCGGGCTTGGAAAAGTGACTGAACTGGGTGATGTCGGTGCCTGCCACGAAGGCCTCACCGCCCACGCCGTACAGAACCACCGCATGCACCCGCTCCTCCTTCGCCAAGTGATCGCAGCAGGCTTCCAGGGCGTCGTACATCTCCCAGGTCATGGCATTGCGGCTCTCGGGACGGTTGAAGCCAAGCCACGCCACCCCTTCACGCACCTCATACAGCAGAGTGTTGCCTACCATCATTCTTCTCCCTCTTGCCGACCGGACACCCAGTGAATAATGAATTCAAAAAGCTGGGCATGATCTCCCCTGCCTCGTTCTCAAGCCCGGCGGACAGGTGCCCGCCGGGCACTCCTCTAGCGGTAGAAGAACTCCACCAGGGCCATCGGGATGGCGGGGATATAGGTCACCAGCAGCAGGATGAAGAGCAGCACGGTGATGAAGCCAAGGTTCGAACGCGTCACCGACCAGACATCCGTCTTGGCGATCGAGCAGGCCGTGATCAGCACGCTCGCCACCGGCGGGGTCTGCTGTCCAATGGCCAGGTTGAGACAGACCACCAGGCCGAAGTGAACAGGATCGATTCCGGCAGCGCCGACCAGCGGCATGACGATGGGCACCACCAGAATGATGGCCGCCGCGGAGTGCAGGAACAGACCGATCAGCAGGAAGAATACGTTCAGCATCATCAGGATGGCGTACTTGTTATCCGTCAGGCTGAGCACCGCCTGGGCCAGCTGCTGGGGCATGCGCATCTCGGTCAGGAATACGCCGATCAGCGCCGAGGCCGCCACCAGCAGCATCACCACGGCGGTTTGCTGGCCGCCGTCGATGATCGCCTTGTAGAGGGTGCGCATGTCCAGCTCACGGTAGATCACGGCGCTGATGAAGATCGCCGCCGCGACGGCGAGCCCTGCCCCTTCAGTAGCGGTCACGAAGCCGCCGAAGATGGAGCCGAGGATGATGATCGGCAGTGTCAGGGCCCAACTGGCCTCCTTGGCGGTCTGCTTGACGCGCTTGAACTGGAACACCTCTTCCACCGGCCAGTCGTACTTGCGGGCGTAGTAGTAGCTCAGCGCCATCAGGCCACCCGCCCCCAGCAGCCCGGGCACGATGCCGGCCACGAATAGCTGGACGATGGAGGCGCCGGACATCACGCCATACAGGATCATCGGGATGGAGGGTGGAATGATGATCGCCAGGGACGCCGAGGAAGAGGTGACCGCCGCGGCGAAGGGCGCCGGGTAGCCGCGCTTCTTCATCGCCGGGATCAGCACCGAGCCGGTAGCGGCCACGTCGGCCACCGCGGAGCCGGATATCTCGGCGAAGAACAGCGAAACGCCTATGTTGATCATCGCCAGCCCGCCCCGGATGAAGCCGAACAGCGCCGAGGCAAAGGCGATCAGGCGCTTGGAGATGCCACCGGTGTTCATGATGGCACCTGCCAGCACGAACATCGGGATGGCCAGCAGCGGGAAGCTGCTCGCTCCCTCGAACATCGTCAGCCCGATGTTGGGCAGCATCTCCAGGCCCTGGTAGGCCACGATGGCCACCGTCGCCACGATCGCCAGCGCCACCGCGATGGGCAGGCCCATCAGGAT
The DNA here is from genome assembly GCF_019915905.1 of Halomonas sp. ANAO-440. Taxonomy (NCBI): domain Bacteria; kingdom Pseudomonadati; phylum Pseudomonadota; class Gammaproteobacteria; order Oceanospirillales; family Halomonadaceae; genus Halomonas; species Halomonas sp. ANAO-440. Next base: position 235,529 of record NZ_JAHXBV010000004.1, read on the forward strand.
CAGCCCCAGCAGGCCAATTATCATGAAGGGGAGTGTCATGGCTGATCCCTCTTGGTCAGTGCATCCGCGGTGAATCCGGCCCGCGCATTGTCACGTTCGGCCTCGGCGATGGCGTGGCGGATCTCCTCCTCTTCCTGGGTGAGGCCCGAGCGCACCCTGGCCAGGTGAGCCGGCATGCTGAGCAGTTGGGCGATGATGAACAGCGCCGCCCCGATGGGAATGACCGACTGGGTAAAGGTGAGGGGCACCCAGCGCAGGGTGATCAGCGCCATGCCCTGCATGACATCGAGCACCACCAGGCCGGCCCAGCCGAGCACCAGGAAGAAACCGATGAACAGCGACTCGGTGAGATAGGCAATCGGCATGCGGATATGCACCGGCATGGCGGCCAATACGCCATCGACGCCGATATGGCCCCGCTTGAGCGCAGCCAGCGCCCCGGCGTAATAGGTCAGCCACACCAGCATGATGGCGGCCACCTCGTCATACCAGGAGGGGGTGCGCCAGGCGTAGCGGGTCACCACCGCGTAGAGCACCACCAGCGTCAGCGAAACCATCAGCACCACCGTGATGATCTCGAGAAGGCGCTCCAGGATGCGAGAAATAGTATTCACGGTACCCATGGCTCTCGACTCGTTCAGGAAAGTGGACAGGAGCCCCCACGCCGCCAGGCGGCGCGGGGGCGGGAGCCTTGCGGGTGACGCAAGGCGGGTCAGGAGTCGTTACCGAGCTCCAGAACCCTGTCGATGAGTTCCTGAGAGCCGGGCACCTCATTGGCAAAGGCCTCATAGATCGTACCCGAGGCCTCGATGAATACCGAAGTATCGACCTCGTTCACCTCTGTGTTGGCCTGACGAATTACGTCGATGAGATCCTCGTCGAGCTGTGCGGCATGCTCATAGACGAATGCCTGGGTCTCCTTGGCCGCCTCGATGATGATCTCCTGGATCTCATCGGGCAGGTTGTTGAAGCGGCGGCCGGCGGTGAGGTAGGCCGGCGTATAGACGTGACCGGTAAGGGAGAGGTAGTCCTGCACTTCCTGGAAGCGCTGGCCGGCGATCTGCGCCAGGGGGTTCTCCTGGCCGTCCATGACGCCCGTCTGCAGGGCCATGAACACCTCGGAGAGCGACATCGGTGACGGCTCCGCACCGTACTCCTCGAACATCCGCACACGCCACACGCCCTGGGGCACCCGGAGCTTGATACCGCGCAGGTCCTCGGGCGTGTTGATGGCACGCCGGTTGTTGGTGATATGGCGGAAACCGTTCTCCCACACGGCCAGGATGCGGTAACCGTTCTGCTCGGCCAGCGGCGCCAAGGTAGGCCAGACGACTTCCTCCTCGACCCGCTTCATGTGCTCGCGATCCTGGATCAGGTACGGCAGCTCGAAGAGACCGAACTCATCCGCCACCGAAGACATGATGGTGGAGGGCAGCGCCAGGTCGACGGTACCCAGCCGCATGCGCTGGAGCAGCTCGGAGTCGGTGCCCAACTGGCTGGAACCGAAGACCACTACCTCGTAGGGCTCAGGCAGGCGCTCGTTGACAAGCTCGGCAAAGTGGTTGGCGGAGTCGGAGAACAGGGAGTCGGGGCCTCCGACATGGCCGAAGGTGATCTCGCGCGCCTGGGCCTGCAGCGATACCGACGCCACCGCGATGGCGAGCGTGGTGACAGCGACACGTGGGAATAGCATGGCGTGTTACCTCATTGTTCTAGTATTGACGCTTTGGTGGGCTGGCTTGGATAGACGCAGATAAAATTGAATTCTTTATTCTAAATACGTCTTCAACCTAAGCTAGTCCTATCCGAGAAGAGGTGTCAAGTCGGGTCGGTCCACTCAGAGCGGCTCGAGGCCATGGGCCAGGCCCGCTGCCTCTATACCCGCGATGGCGGCACTCTCGTCCTCGGCGGAAGAGGCGCCACTAACGCCCACTGCGCCGATGACGCGCTCATCGGCATCGAGGACCAGCACGCCCCCGGCGACGGGAATGAAGTGTCCGCCAGACGCGGTGGACACGCTGGCGAGAAAGGCGGGACGCTCGGCGTTGCGCGCTCCCACCACTCCGCTGGCCACTCCGATGCCAAGCGCGGCAAACGCCTTGCCTTGGGCAACGGGGAAGCGCAACGGGGCGCAACCATCCTCGCGTTCGGCGGCGACCACATGACCTCCCCCATCCAGCACCACGGCGGTCAGCGGCTCTGTGCCGGCACGCCGGGCCTGGGCGAAGACGCCGTCGAGAATGGCTCTTCCCTGCTCACGAGTGAGTTGGACGCTGCTGCGAAAGACCTTGCCGGCCATGGGGTGCTCCTTGTTGTTATGTCGCTGGAGTTATGTCGCTGGTATTGGCTCGCTTCGTTGCTGTGTCACTGATATACCCCTCTGCATTCACTGCCACCGCTTGGCGGCCTCGGGAAAGCTTGAGAGAATTCTGAATTCATAATACCTTTCAGGGTATGCCGTCAACCGCGCAGTGTGCTTGAATACCAGGCAAGGAAAGCAGTGTCGTTCGCCATGCAGGGCAAAGCCTCGACAGCGACCGCGGACAAGGAAAACAGACAATGACCAAGATTCAGCCTCGTACCCTCTTTCGGGAAGTCGCAGACCGCATTCGAGACCTAATTGAGCATGGGGAACTGGCCCCTGGGGAGCGTATCTCCGAGAAGCAGCTGTGCGAAAATTTCGGCGTATCACGCACGCCGCTGCGCGAAGCGCTCAAGGTGCTGGCCTCGGAGGGCCTGGTGGAGCTACTGCCCAACCGGGGGGCACGCGTCAAGCAGTTGACCTACAAGATGGTCAAGGATACCTATGATCTCATGGGTGCCCTGGAAGGGCTTTCGGGCGAACTGGCCTGCCAGCAGATCAGCGATGAAGGCATAACGGCGATCTGCGCGCTACACGAGCGCATGCTGGTGCATTATCGCAATCGTGAACTACCGGAATATTTCCAGGTGAACCAGAAAATTCACGAGAGCCTGCTGGCCGCTTCGAATAACGATGTGCTGCTCGAGATGTACAACAACCTCAGCCAGCGGGTGAAGCGGGTTCGCTACTCCAAGAAGATGACCGACAGCTATTGGCGCCGCGCCGTACAAGACCATGAAGAGATGATCGCCGCGCTCAAGAAGCGTGACAGCAAGCGGCTGGGCCAGGTACTGCGCGACCACCTGTGCAACAAGCTCGAGGTCGCCTCGATCGCCGGCGTCATCGACGACGGGGAGACCCGCAACGTGGCGAACTCCTGACCGCTGACCATCGGCTGGGCCCGAAGCCTTGCCCCCGACCGGGGGCTCCGGCACGGGTCACTGCCACTCCTTCAGGCGCATGGCCGAGCGCTCCAGACGCTGGTCTTCCGCTTCGATCTCGCGCAGCTGCTCACCGATACCGGCTAGGTGGTCGAGGGCCGCGCGCCTGGCGGCCTGGGGCTTGCCCTCGATGATGGCCCGATAGAGTCGGGCATGCTGGCGGTTGATCATTTCCCGCGGGGCCTCGCGGTGGTAGAGGTTCTTCACCGAGGCGAACACCGAGCTGAGCAGCAGATCGGTCAGCGTCTGCAGGGTATGAACCAGCACGGGGTTGTGGGAGGCCTGGCAGATCGCCAGGTGGAAGGCATGATCCAGGTGCGCCAGTTCCTTGACCTCGATCTTCGGGCACTCCTTCACGTAATCGACCATGGCTTCATAGCGCCGCTGGATCAGCACGCGGTCGCTGGGTGTGGCACGTTCGGCGGCCAGCTTCGCCGACTCGCCCTCGAGCAGTGAACGCACCTCGAGGAGATCGTACAGCGTGCGCGGATGGTCGCGCAGCAGGTGCATCAATGGGCTGTCGTCCCGCCCCGGGACCAGGTCGGCCACCACCGACCCCCGCCCCTGCCGCGTCACGATGATGCCCTTGCTGCGCAGCGCGCGCAGCCCCTCCCGCAGCGAAGAGCGCGATACGCCCAGCCGCTCGCAAAGCCGACGCTCAGAAGGCAGCAGTTGCCCCGGCCGAAAGACCCCGTCGAGGATCAGGTGCTCGAGCCTTGCGGCCACCGCATCGGGAGTACGCGTCGGCAGGGCAAGCTCATCGGACTCCCTGGTACCCACCGTCTCCGTGGCGCCCCATGGCGTTCCCTCCCCAGTCCCCGATTCCTTTGTCATGAGGTGATCTCCGCAAGCCGCTGAGGCAGGATCGTCATTGACCGGCTGTCAGTGAACGACTAATGGTATATGGTGGAAATATTTTCCAATATAGTCGAAAACAACTGGTCATACCAGCAGACCGGAAGCTGGACAGCGAGTCGGTTAGCGCGCAGATTGGAGCTTTCGCACGATCACAACTCCTGCCGCCATGACTCTCAATGAGGCGTCTCCATGAATATCCTCTACGATGAACGACTCGATGGCGCGGCGCCGCAGCTGGACAAGACCGCCATCCGCGACAGTCTCGCCCAGGACGTACCCGGCCTGACGCTGCTGCATCGTGAAGAAGACCTGCACCCCTTCGAGTGCGACGGCCTCTCGGTCTATCGCACCCTGCCCATGCTGGTGGCGCTGCCAGAGACCCTGGCGCAGGTCGAACAGCTGCTCAAGACCTGCCACCGCCTCGGTGTGCCGGTGGTGACCCGCGGTGCCGGCACCGGCCTCTCGGGCGGTGCCATGCCGCTGGAGCACGGTGTGCTGCTGGTGCTGTCGCGCTTCAGCCGCATCCTGGAGATCGACCCCGAGGCGCGAATTGCCCGGGTCGAGCCCGGGGTACGCAACCTGGCCATCTCCGAGGCGGCCTCACCCTATGGCCTCTACTACGCCCCGGACCCCTCTTCCCAGATCGCCTGCTCCATCGGCGGCAACGTGGCCGAGAACGCCGGCGGCGTGCACTGCCTCAAGTACGGCCTGACCGTGCACAACGTGATCAAGGTCGAGGTACTGACCATCGAGGGCGAGCACATGACCCTGGGCAGCGATGCCCTTGACGCCCCCGGCTTCGACCTGCTGGCGCTGTTCAATGGCTCCGAGGGCATGCTCGGCGTGGTCACCGAGATCACCGTCAAGCTGCTGCCCAAGCCCGAGACCGCCAAGGTGCTGATGGCCAGCTTCGACGACATCGAGAAGGCCGGCAACGCCGTGGGCTCGATCATCGCCGCGGGCATCATTCCCGGCGGCCTGGAGATGATGGACAACCTGGCGATTCGCGCCGCCGAGGACTTCATCGGCGCCGGCTATCCGGTGGAGGCCGAGGCGATCCTGCTCTGCGAACTGGATGGCGTCGAAGCCGACGTCGACGACGACTGCGAGACCGTTCGCCGCGTACTCGAGGCGGCCGGCGCCACCGGTATCCAGCAGGCCCGCGACGATGCCGAGCGCGCGCTGTTCTGGGCCGGTCGCAAGAACGCCTTCCCGGCGGTGGGCCGCATGTCGCCGGACTACTACTGCATGGACGGCACCATACCCCGCCGTGAACTGGCCCGGGTGCTCAAGGGCATCTCCGACCTGTCCGAGCAGTACGGCCTGCGCGTGGCCAACGTCTTCCATGCCGGCGACGGCAACATGCACCCGCTGATCCTGTTCGATGCCAACACCCCGGGCGAGCTGGACGAGGCCGAGGCGCTGGGCGGCAAGATCCTGGAACTGTGCGTCGAGGTGGGCGGCACCATCACCGGCGAGCATGGCGTCGGCCGCGAGAAGATCAACCAGATGTGCGCTCAGTTCCGCCCCGACGAGCTGGCCACCTTCCGCGCCGCCAAGGCCGCCTTCGATCCGACGGGCCTGCTCAACCCGGGCAAGAACATTCCCACCCCGGCCCGCTGCTCGGAATTCCGCACCATCAAGAGCGCGGCAGCCGACCCCGCCAAGCAAGGCTGACTGGAGTGACCATGGACAAGACAGCAACGACACCCCATGACCATGACGCCAGCGAGTCATTGGCAGAGCGCATCCGCCAGGCGAGTGCCACCGGCACCCCGCTGCGCATCGTCGGCGGCGATACCCGCGGCTTCTACGGCCGTCCCACAGAGGGCGAAGTGCTCTCCACCGCCGAGCACCGGGGCATCACCTTCTACGACCCGGTGGAGCTGGTGGTATCGGTACGCAGCGGCACGCCTCTCACCGAGCTCGAGGCCGCCCTCGCCGAGCAGGGGCAGATGCTGCCCTTCGAGCCGCCACGCTTTGGTGAAGCGAGCACCGTGGGCGGCATGGTTGCCAGCGGTCTCTCCGGCCCCCGACGCCCCTGGGCCGGCAGCGTTCGCGATTTCGTACTCGGGGTCCGGGTGATCGGCCACGAGGGGATCGAGCAACGCTTCGGCGGCCAGGTGATGAAGAACGTCGCCGGCTACGACCTGTCGAGGCTGATGGTCGGCGCTCAGGGCACCCTCGGGCTGCTCACCGAAGTCACCTTCAAGGTGCTGCCCCGGCCCGGCGCCAGCCGCAGCCTGCACCTGGATATCTCGCTGGAGGAGGCGCGCAACAGGCTGGCCGACTGGGGCCGTGAGCCGCTGCCCATCAGCGCGGTAGCCTGGCTGGAGGGCGCCCTGCATATCCGCCTGGAAGGCGGGCCAAGCTCCGTGGCCGCCACCCGCGAGCGTCTCGGCGGCGATGAGCTGGATGAGAGCTTCTGGACCGCGTTACGGGATCTGCAGCTGGACTTCTTCGACCAGGGTGACGCCACGGCCAGCGACCGGCCCCTGTGGCGTCTGTCACTGCCCCATCGCACGGCCTCGCTGGAACTCGCCGACGCAGCGGAAGCCTCGATGATCCACGACTGGGCCGGCGCCCAGTGCTGGGTCAGGAGTGCCATCGATGCCGAGACCCTGCGCAGCGCCTGCCGACGCGTCGATGGTCATGCCACCTACCTGGGCGCCTGTGAAGGGCCGGGAAGCGACGAGCCCTTTACCCCGCTGCCATCGGTGCTGCTGAAGTATCACCGCAACCTCAAGGCCGAGCTCGACCCCAAGGGCATCTTCAACCCGGGCCGGCTCTACGCGGCGTTCTGAGACGTATCGAGGAAACCTACATGCAGACGCACTTTACCGAGGAAGACCTCAAGAAGCCGCACATTCGCGAAGCCGACCGCGTGCTGCGCAGCTGCGTTCACTGCGGCTTCTGCAACGCCACCTGCCCTACCTATCAATTGCTGGGCGACGAGCGCGACGGCCCCCGGGGACGCATCTACCTGATGAAGGAGATGCTGGAAAACCCCGACGACGACGTGAACGTCACCGAGCAGACCCGGCTGCATCTGGACCGCTGCCTGACCTGTCGCAACTGCGAGACCACCTGCCCCTCCGGCGTGGAGTATCACAAGCTGCTCGACATCGGCCGCGCCGAGATCGAACGGCGGGTGCCGCGCAAGGCTAGCGACCGCGCCTTCCGCTATGGGCTGCGCAAGGCCCTGACCGATCCCAAACGCTTCCAGGCGCTGCTCAAACTGGGCCAGACCTTCAAGCCGCTGGTGCCGGGCAAGCTCAGGGACAAGCTGCCGGCCACGCCGGTGGATGCCGGAGCACGGCCCGAGGGCAAGAGACACCAACGCCAGATGCTGATTCTCGAAGGCTGCGTACAGCCGGGGCTCTCGCCCAACACCAATGCTGCCACGGCAAGGGTGCTGGACCGCCTGGGCATTGGCCTCACTCCGGCTCCCGAGGCAGGCTGCTGTGGCGCGGTGGATTTCCACCTCAACGCCCAGGACGACGGCCGAGCCCGCATCCGCGCCAATATCGACGCCTGGTGGCCACACGTAGAGGCCGGTGCCGAAGCCATCGTGCAGACAGCCAGCGGCTGTGGCGCCTTCGTCAAGGAGTACGGCGAGATGCTGGAGGGCGACCCCGAGTACGCCGAGAAAGCCCGGCGGGTCAGTGAGCTGGCCCGGGATCTCGTCGAAGTGCTGCGCGACGAGGAACTGGAAGCGCTGAAGGTGAAGGAGAGCCGCAAGCTCGCCTTCCACTGCCCCTGCACCCTGCAGCATGCCCAGAAGCTCGGCGGCGCCGTCGAAGGCGTGCTGGTCAAGCTCGGCTTTTCGCTGACGCCGGTACAGGATGCCCACCTCTGCTGCGGCTCGGCGGGCACCTACTCCATCACCCAGCCGGAGCTTGCCACCCAGTTGCGCGACAACAAGCTCAACGCCCTGGAAGCCGGCAACCCGGAGCTCATCGTGACCGCCAATATCGGCTGCCAGACGCACCTCAACGGTGCGGGGCGAACGCCCGTCAGGCACTGGATAGAAATCGTCGATGAGACGTTACAACCTACAGCGAGCACGGCCCTCGGCCAATGAATCTACCAACGCGAGGGGCGCCGGGGACAGGCCGTAGAGGAGGTCCGATGCCATGGATGGCATCGGTAGCGCCCAGGGAAGGGTTTACAGCGCCTCATCGACGGACCGGCGCTCCGGGGCCTGTTGCCGGAACAGCCCCGGTGATTCAGCCACTGGGGTAGCTATTAATTCAGTACAGCAACACTCATCCCAAACAGGAGATCACCATGAACACCAAGCCCGCACTCACCCTCACCGACGTCAACGCCATCCTCGACGCCGCCCAGCAGGAGGCCGAGGCCAATGGCTGGGCCGTGACCATCGCCGTAGCCGACGACGGCGGCCACCTGCTCGGCCTGCGCCGCCTCGACGGCACCGCCCCCTTCACTGCCAATGTGGCCGCCGAGAAGGCGCGTAGCGCCGCCATGGGCCGCAAGGAGACCCAGGTCTTCGAGGAGATGATCAATGGCGGGCGCAACGCCTTCCTCTCTGCCCCCTTGCAGGGCCTGCTCTCCGGCGGCGTGCCGGTGATCGTCGACGGCCAGGTCGCCGGCAGCGTCGGGGTTTCCGGCGTCAAGCCCGACCAGGACGTCCAGGTGGCCAAGGCAGCCATTGCCGCCATCGGCTGAATCCAGGCCCGGCCAACCTCGCAAGCGCCCTGCTGTTGCATGACAGCAGGGCGTTTCTGTCCTGTGCAGTTCGCCCGGGTTATCTATACTGACAGCGGCCGGACCGATGGCCCGCCGGCACCGCATCACGTCGGGTAAGGCTGGCTCAGAAAGACAGCTCCGGTCGGGGCACTGCCTATCCATTCGGACCAGCCGACCGGCTGCGTTCAAAGGAGATATCGACAATGATAAAGACACTGTTTGCCGCACTGGTATTACTCGCCTTCGCCTTTCCCGCCTGGGCCGCCAGTTGCCCCATGCTGATGGGCGAGATCGACGAGGCGCTGCAGGACGACGCCAAGGTCGCCCAGCTAAGCGAGGCCGAACTCGAGCAGGTCAACGAGCTGCGCCAGGAGGGCGAGGAAGCCCACAATGCCGGCGACCATGCTCGCTCCGAAGATTTATTGAACCAGGCCAAGGAAATCCTCGGCGTTTGACCGGACAGGCGACGAGGGCCAGCGCCCTTGTCGCTTTTCAAAGCGCTTCTCAGGATTGAAATGACTCTTAAAGAGTCAAGGAGGAAGAGTGTGGCTGGTGGCTGGTCAAGAGATGGCGCCGAGCAGGAGCAGATCGAGAGCACGGTGGAGGACGCGCTGCAGCGGTTACGCAGCCAGCTTCCCACCGGCGAGAGCCTGACACACTGCGAGGAGTGCGGCGACGAGATTCCCCAGGCTCGCCGCGAGGCGATCAGGGGCGTGCGCCTGTGTTTCACCTGCCAGAGCGAGCGGGACAAGCAGCAGACGACCTACAGCGGCTACAACCGTCGAGGCAGCAAGGACAGCCAGCTGCGCTGAACGACCCCCATCTCCGACGCCTGGGTCATGGATCCAGGGGGCAGCGCATGAGCGACACCTCGTCATCGTCGCGGTCGAGCCAGGTCAGCGTCACCGACTCGTGATTCTCGAGCTGCAGTCGAATCCGCTCGCTGCTCTCCATTCCTTCGCCCGAACAGTCGAGCTGGCCCTGCCATACATTTTCGGACTCTTGCGTCGCTGCCATCTCGCAGATGTTCTCGTACCCCTCGAAGCGCGATGGGGAAATAGTGATCATCCGCTCCTCCCCGTCTCGCGCACACCAGTCCGGCTCGGCGGCCCAGTGCCCCACATACGCAATGGCATCTTGAAGCGCCGGCTCGTTGCCCGGAGCATCGTCATCGCAGCCGGTCAGCGCGAGAGCGGCACACAGCAACATCCATCCATAATGTCGCACATCCATGACGTCACCTCGGCGTTCATGTTCGCTTCTGCTCACAGCAGCGTGCGGTCGGCTATCAGCATAGGCGCGAATCGCGAACTGGCGGGCCTCCCGGGCAAAAACTGCTCCTCGCGACTTCTGTTAGTCTCCTTATCGTTTGCAGCACTGCACCGGCCCGATATCATGGTGCCTTTGCGAGCCCCGATGCCAGCGGGGCTTCTTCGTGCTCATGAGGTCGCCATGCCGCTGCTCTATTTCCTCGCACCGCTGGGTGCGGTGCTGATCTGGTCGGGCAACATGACCATCAACCAGCTCACCGTGGGCACCATCGCCCCCAGCAGTATCGCCTTCCTGCGCTGGGTGCTGGCACTGGCCGTGCTCACACCCTTCGTGCTGCCGTCCGCCTGGCAGCATCGCGATGCCATCCGCCGCCACTGGCCAAAGCTCGCGGTGCTGGGCCTGATCGGCATGGCGCTGTGGCAGGGCCTGGCCTATGTCGCCGCCGAGACCACTTCGGCCACCAACATGGGCATCCTTGCCGCCATGGTGCCGCTGCTAACCGTACTGCTCAGCGCGCTGATCCTGCGCGAGGCGCCGAGCCTCGGTGGCACCCTGGGCGGCATCGTGGCGCTGTTCGGGGTTACCGTACTGCTGGGGCGCGGCAACCCACTCTCGCTGCTGCAGCTGGAAGTCGCCCTGGGTGACCTGCTGATGGTGGTCGCCGCCACCTGCTACGCGCTCTACGGTGTCATGCTCAAGCGCTGGCCGCTGGACCTGCCGCCCTGGGTCGTGCTCTACGTGCAGGTCTGCTTCGCCGTCCTGTTCCTGCTGCCCGGCTACCTGCTGGGGCCGATGACGCCGGTGGACAGTCAAAACGTCTGGCTGATTCTCTACGCCGGCATTCCCGCCTCGATCGTCACCACCTTCCTGTGGATGCGCGCCATCCGCCAGATCGGCGCCAGCCAGGCGAGCATTTTCATCAACCTGATGCCGCTGTTCAGCGCTCTGATCGCCATGGCCTTCCTGAACGAGCGGATCGCGCTGTTCCACCTAGTTGGAGGTGTGATGGTGCTGGCGGGTGTCATCATGGCGCAGACCTTGACCCAACCCCTTCTCAGCAAGGCAAGCAGTAGCGTATGACCCAGGACACCACACCCCTCTTTCGAATCCCGGCCTTCCCTGGCGATACCGCCGGGAGAAAGGCAGAGGTAAGAAAAAAGTAAAGTTAGACCATTGTCAGCCGATATCCCCTCAGAGCACCAAGCCAAGAAATGGTGCCATTTACGCTGGGGGAAGCCGGCTGTGAAAGAGACCTTGCTGCAAGCCGTTGAGTCGAACCTGAGCAGGCCCTGGTACCGCCTGCGCTTCAGTCCGACGGTGGAAGCACGCTTCGAAGCCGACACCTCTGCTCGTCGCAATCGTCACCTGCTGATCGCAGGCACCGTGGCGCTTGTTATCTACGGCCTTTACTTCTTCAACGACGTTGTCATTCGTCCGGAGTCATTGCACACCGCCGCCTGGATCCGTTTCGGGCTGATGACCCCCCTGGGCATCGTGGCCCTCTACTGTGTGCATCGCGGCCTGCCACCGGCCATGCGAGAGGCGACAATGTCCGCCACCATGATCGTGGCAATGTTGCTCTCCAACGTGATCTTCGTCCTGTCCACATCCCCTTATTCGTTTCTCGATACCTTCTCGTTCGGGCTGATCCTAGTGGTGGGCAACATTGTCTTTTCGCTGCGCTTCGGCTTCGCCCTGGTCACATCGTTGCTGTGCGGGGTCATCATGGTGGCCTTCGTGGTGCCCTATGACGCCATTGAGAGCCCAGTCAAGATCAATACCCTGGTTGTCTTTACCTCTAGTGCCATCTTTACGCTGGTGGCCAACTATCGCCTGGAGGCCAGCGAACGGCAGTCCTACCTGCTGCTGTTGCGCGAGAAGTTGAGGAACCAGGCTGCCCTGAAGGACAACCAGACCCTGACCAAGATGTCTGCCACCGACCCGCTGACCGGTGTCGCCAATCGCCGGCATTTCGACAGCGCGCTCGCCCAGCGCTGGAGCGAAGCCATCACCGAACAAACGATGCTCGGCATGCTGGTGATCGATATCGACTGCTTCAAGAATTACAACGACCGTTACGGTCACCTCCAGGGCGATGCCTGCCTGCGCCAGGTCGCGGTGGAAATGCAGCGCCATGTCCGCCAGGATAACGACCTGGTGGTGCGCTATGGCGGTGAAGAGTTCGTCGTGCTATTGCCAAACGCCTCGTCGGAATCGGCAAAGCTCGCCGCCGAGCGCATTCGACAAGGCATAGAAGCACTGGCCATTCCCAACCAGGGCGCCGAGCATTCCCCGGTGATCACGGTCAGCATCGGCGTCGCCGTACTCCATCCATCGGCAACCCAGGCTGCCTCTACACTGCTCAAGCGTGCGGACGAGGCGCTCTACCAGGCAAAACGTGCGGGGCGCAACCGCAGCGTACTGGCGCCAGATGGCCCGCTGCCCGCTTAGGACAGCGGTACTGGGCCAGTACCGCCACGATGCAGCCGGTGGCACATCGAGACGACACCAGGGGCAGCTACAGCACATACATCCGCAACGGCATCCAGATGCCCATACCGACCATGATCAGGTTCTCGGTCAGCGATACGAAGCCCAGCGGCACCTTGCTGTCACCGCCGACACAGGCGCACTTGAGCTCACGCTTGTCGATATAGACCGCCTTGAACACCGAGACGGCGCCCACCGTACCGATGAACAGCGCCAATGGGGCAGCGAACCATACAAGGGCGCCCGCCAGCATCAGGATGCCCGCCAGCGTCTCGGCATAGGGATAGACATAGCCATAGCGCACCTGACGCTGGGCCAGCAGGTCGTAGTTGAGAAACATCGTGCTGAAGCTCTCAACGTCCTTGAGCTTCTGCAGCCCCAGCAGGGCCATGGCGATGGCCACGAAATATTCCGGCATCCTCGCGCTGAGCAGGGTGCCGGTCGCCGTCCAGCTGACGGCAAACCCCATCAGCAGGGCCGTGGCAAATAGGGCGATCACCGGTTGGTAGGTGGTCTCGTCCTCGCCCGGTGAATCCAGGCCGAAGTACTCGCGCAGCTCTTCATAGCCACCGATGCGCCGGCCATCGATGAAGGCCTGGGGCGTCGTATCCACCCCATGCTTTTCCTTGAAAGCTTCTGTCTCCTCCCGCGTGGTCAGGTGGTGATCCTCGACATTGAAACCCTTGCGCTCCAGCAAGTCCTTGCTCTTCAGTCCGAAGGGGCACAGGTGCTCCTCCATGACCATGCGGTAGAGCTGAGCGGTCTTTTCGCTCTCGTCCGCGCTTCCATGACTCATGACGCTCCTCCAACGCTGATGGACTCACGCCGAGTGTAGTCGCTTGAGGCGCTCAGCGAATTCCCGCCCGCAGGAACGACTGCACGAACTGGCGCTGGAACAGCAGGAAGGCCACCAGCAGCGGGGCGATACTGAGCAGGGTGGCGGCGCTGACGGTGGCCCAGTTCACACCGGTTTCCGGCGCCGAGAAGATGCCGAGCCCCACGGTCAGCGGGCGGCTCTCCACCGAGTTGGTGACCACCAGCGGCCACAGGAAGTTGTTCCAGTGGTGGCTGACCGAAACCAGTCCGTAGGCGAGATAGGTGGGCTTGGCCAGGGGCACGTAGACCTTGAGCAGGATCGCCATCCAGCCGCACCCCTCGATCCGGGCGGCGTCCTCCAGCTCGCGGGGTATGGTCTTGAAGGTCTGTCGCAGCAGGAAAATACCGAAGGCGCTGGCGACATACGGCAGCCCGATGCCGGTGATGGTGTCTACCAGACCAAGCGAACTGGCGATGCGGTAGTTCTCGACGATCAGGACCTCGGGGAATACGAAAAGCTGGATCAGCACCAGCATGAACAGGATCTCCTTGCCGGGGATCGGGAAGCGCGCAAAGGCGAAGCCGGCCAGGGTACAGACCACGAACTGTGCCAGCACCACCCCGGTGACCAGCAGGAAGGTGTTCAGGTAATAACGGGCAAACGGCGCCTGGGCCCAGGCGTTGGCGAAGTTCTCCAGGGTCACCGGGGCAAAGAGATCGAAACGCACCATGTAGGCCGCCGGGTGGAAAGCCGCCCAGAAGGCGTAGAGCAGCGGGAAAATCCAGATCAGCGCCAGCAGCCAGGCGGCGGTGGTCTCCAGGCTGGGTAACCGCAGGGCGAACCGTCTGTTTGCTGCGCTCGTCAGGCTCGGCTGACTCATGAATCGTCCCCCGTGCTCACTGGTAGTGGGTCCTGCGGTCGAGGATGGTGAACTTCACCGTGGCCACCACCGCCAGCACCAGCAGGATCACCACGGTGATGGTGGCGGCATAGGTGCGGTCGAAGAAGGAGAAGGCATTTTCGTAGACGTAGTAGAGCAGCAGGTTGGTGGCGTTGTTGGGCCCACCCTTGGTCAGGATGAACAGGTGATCCACCACCCGCACGGCATTGATCAGCGCGTTGATCAGCACGAACAGGGTCGTGGGCATCAGCAGCGGGAAGGTGACCCGCCAGAAGAAGCTCCAGCGGCCGGTGCCCTCCAGGTCCGAGGCCTCCTTGAGCTCCGGCGGGATGCTCTGCAGTGCCGCCAGGTAGAAGATCATGAAGAAGCCGGCTTCCTTCCAGATGGTCATGACGATGACAGAGCCAAGCGCCACGCTGGGGTCGCCCAGCCAGTTGACCCCGGACAGGCCCAGCGCCCCGAGTATCTTGTTGAACAGGCCGATCTGCGGCGCGTAGAAGAACATCCAGATATTGGCGGCGGCGATCATCGGCAGGATGGTCGGGGTGAAATAGGCCATGCGCACGAAGCCGCGTCCCGGCAGGCGGGCATTGACGAATAGCGCCATGCCCAGCGCCAGGGCGATGGACGTGGGAATGGTCCCCAGCGCATAGATCAGGTTGTTGCGCGCCACCCGCCAGAAGGTACGGTCCTCGATCAGCAGCGCGTAGTTCTCGAGCCCGACGAACTCCGGCGGCGAGCCGCGAAAGCCGGGCAGGAACAGGCTGTTGACGAGGGTGGACACCGTTGGCAGATAGGCGAAGGTACCCAGCAGCACCGCCGCCGGGAGCAGCAGCAGTGCGCCGTAGATTTGCATGCGTCGGTCGGCGTTCTGGATCACCATGTGAGACTTCCTGCTCCGTGGCTGAGCCGGGGACAAGACCTAAGAGGAGGCGCTGTGAATCCTTCCCTGGACGCTACATTCGACATCCCTGTCGAATGACCTCCTCTTCGGCCTTGCCCCCGGCGCCTCGTTACCTCTACTTGTCGAGTCCACGAAAGGAAGCGCTTCACAAATAGGCGAGCGAGATGAAGCGCAAGGCGCACGGAGCACAGGAACCGGAGCCTATGGGGTATAGGTGAGGATTCCGAGCACCGCGCAACGCAGCGATTCGCTTGCGCAGCCATTTGTTAGCGTTTCCTCAACGAGAGCGTGCGTAGCGCCGTAATGCCGCTTCGGCCTCTGCCTGAGCCTGGTTGAGCGCCTCCTCCGGCGACATCTGGCCGGTCAGCGCCGCCTGTATCGCATTGTCCAGCGCCCGGCGCACGCGCCCGCCCTGGTAGGTGGAGAGCTCCGCGGTACCGTGCTCGAGCTGGTCGCGGGCCACCGCCGCCGGTGGGAAGGTCTCGACGTAGTCGCGCAGGGCCTCGGTCTCGTAGGCAGCCGGGCTCACGCCCATGTAGCCGGTCTCGATGGACCAGGCCGCCGCGCGCTCGGGATCGGTCATCCAGCGGATGAAGGTCATGGCGGCGCGCTGCTCGTCTTCGGTGGTGTCGTTGAAGATGTAGAAGTTGCCACCGCCGGTGGGGCTGCCGCGCTGGGTATTCATGGGCAGCATGGCCACGCCGAAGTCGAACGAGGCCTCGTTGCGCACGGCGGTGAGGTTGCCGGTGGTGTGCCACATCATGGCCGTGGCCTGTTCGATGAAATTCTGGCGCAGGGTGCCCCACTCGATGGTGCCGTCGGGCATCGCCTCGTGCTCCTGGGTCAGCGACACCCAGTATTCCAGCGCCTCGATGGAGGCAGGGTCGTCGAAAAAGACCTCGGTGCCATCCTCGCTCATCAGCCGATGCCCGTTCTGAAAGGCGAAGGCCTGGAACATCCAGTAGGGGTAGCCGGTGGAGGGCACCATGACGCCCCACTGGTCGCCACCGCTGGCCTCGCGCACGGCCGCGGCCATTTCGGCCATCTCCTCCCAGTTTTCCGGCGGTGTCTCGGGGTCGAGCCCGGCGGCTTCGAAGGCCTCCTTGTTCCAGTAGAGCACGATGGTGGAGCGCTGGAACGGAATGCCGTAGGTCTGGCCGTCGAGCTGGCCGTTTTCCATCAGGCCGGGGTAGAAGCTATCGAGCCATTCGCGCTCTTCGTCGGTCTCGATGAGATCGTCGAAGGCGACGATGGCATCCTGCTCGATCAGGTCGAAGAGATCGATGGAGAAGAGCACCGAGAGCTGCGGTGCATCGCCCGCCTCGATGGCCGACATCGCCCGGACCCGGGTGTCGTCATAGTTGCCGGCATAGATGGCATTCACCGAGATGTCGGGATGATCGGCCTGGAAGTCGGCGACCAGGCCGTCGATGACATCGGTCAGCGCCCCACCGACGGCGATGGGATAGTACATGGTCAGCTCGACCGGATCGTCGGCCACGGCCTGACCGGCGCTCAGCAAGCCAGCAGCGGCCAGGCCGCAGAGGGTGGGAGCAAGGCGTGTGTTCATGGGTTGACTCCTGGTGAGTATTTTCCGGAAGAACCGCGCGGGGTCTGTACCCCGCTTCTCTGCGCTGCTTGAGTCTGCCTCAGGCGACCGGGGGCCGCAGACAGGTCATACCCCTGGAGCGCCAGGCGTTGCCCGTCTCCAGAATCGAAGAAGTGGGTCGCCCCGGGTGCCCACTGCAGGCGGCAGGCCGCCCCCTTGGCTACGCCGGGCACACCATCCAGGCGCGCACGCAGCTCCTGGCTGCCCACCTTGAGCCGCACGATGCTGTCGGCCCCCAGGTATTCGGCATCGACCACCTCGGCCGGCACGCCGCTGGCATCGGCGGGCAGTACGGCGATGTCTTCGGGGCGGACCCCCAGCAGGTGCCCCTTGGCATCGTGGGACGCTACGCTGCAGCGCGGCTCGCCCTCGATGACGGCCCCATCGGCCGCCGCGGCGAGCGTCACCAGGTTCATGGCCGGGCTGCCGATGAAGCTTGCCGCGAAGGCCGTGGCCGGCCGGTTGTAGAGCTCGTCGGGGGTCGCGTCCTGCACGATGCGCCCCGCCTCCATCAGGATGACCCGGTCGCCCATGCTCATGGCTTCCACCTGATCGTGGGTGACGTAGATCACCGTCATGCCCAGCCGCTGCTGGAGGGCCTTGATCTCGCGGCGCATCTCGCCACGCAAACGAGCATCGAGGTTGGAGAGCGGCTCGTCCATCAGGCAGATGGGATGCTCGGAGATGATCGACCGGGCCAGCGCCACACGCTGGCGTTGCCCGCCCGAAAGCTGGGCCGGCTTGCGGTCGAGGTATGCGGTGAGATCGACCAGGTTTGCCACCCGGGCAAGGCGCTCCTGGCGCTCGGACTTGGGCACCTTGCGGCTGCGCAGGCCGAAGACGATGTTGTCGGCCACGCTCAGGTGGGGAAACAGCGCATAGGACTGGAACACCATGCTCAGGCCGCGGTCGCCGGGTGGCAGATGGGTCACGTCGCGCTCGCCGATGCGGATGCGTCCATCGCTGGCCTGCTCGAGGCCGGCGATCATGCGCAGCGTCGTCGACTTGCCGCAGCCCGAGGGGCCCAGCAGGATCACGAATTCACCGGGTGCGACATCGAAGGAGATCCGGTCCACGGCGGCCTGGCCACCCCAGGTCTTGCTCACGGCATCGAGCCGGATGCGCTTGTTGTCGTTGTTCATGGCGCGCTCATCATTCTCGTCACGACAGGTTGAGAAAGTTTTCTCGTCTGAATCAGCGTAGCCGCACTTCGGCCTCTTTGCGGTGCATCTTGACTCGCTGATATGACAGTCGCATGACGCTAGCGCAGCTTGCCTTCAAGGCCGCTGCAGTCGCCCACCGCGGCCGACCCCGTGACCATGCTAGACTTCGTCTTTCACCCTGACAGGAATCGACGCACCATGTCCCTCGACGACCTGCATCTGAACCTGCGCAACCTGACGCAGGACGACTACCCTCAGCTCAAGATTCTGATGGACGCCGTCTACGACGATATTGGTGGTGCCTGGCCACAGCACTCCATCGACCGGCTGATCCAGGAGTTTCCCGATGGCCAGATCGCCATTGAGGACGACGAGAGGCTGATAGGCGTGGCGCTGACCGTGCGGGTCGACTACGACGAGTTCTCCAACCCCCACAAGTACGACGACCTGGTGGGCAACCGCGAGATCATCCTCAACGATCCGCAAGGCGATGCCATGTACGGGCTGGATGTGCTGATCCATCCCGACTATCGCGGCTACCGGCTGGGGCGCCGCCTCTACGAGGCACGCAAGGAGCTGTGTCGTTCGCTCAACCTGCGCGCGATACTCGCCGGCGGACGTATCCCCAATTACCACGAGCACGCCGGGGAACTCTCGCCCACCGAGTACATCGAGCTGGTTGCACGCAAGGAGATTCATGATCCGATCCTCTCCTTCCAGTTGGCCAACGACTTCCAGGTCAAGCGCCTGTTGCGCAAGTACCTGCCGGAAGACGAGAAGTCCCAGGGCTACGCCACCCTGCTGGAGTGGAACAACATCCTCTTTGAGCCCGCCGAGCGGGTGCTGGAAAACCGTCCCACCCAGGTACGTGTCGGCGCCGTGCAGTGGCAGATGCGCGAATGCGCCTCGGTAGAGGCGGTACTGCAGCAGGTCGAGTACTTCGTCGACGCCCTCTCCAGCTACCAGAGCGACTTCGCCGTCTTTCCGGAGCTGTTCAATGCGCCGCTGATGGGGCTGCAGGACCGTGCCACCCAGCAGGACCAGCTGGCGGCCATCCGCTTCCTGGCCGGCTTCACCGAGCAGTTCAAGACCGAGCTGTCGCGCATGGCGGTCTCCTACAACATCAATATCGTCGCGGGTTCGATGATTGAAGAGGGTGAGGACGATCGGCTCTACAACATCGCCTACCTGTGTCATCGCGACGGCACCATCGAAAAGCAGGCCAAGCTGCACATCACCCCCCAGGAGCGGCGGGAGTGGGTGATCGAGGGCGGCGACGAGCTGCGCGTGTTCGAGACCGATGCTGGCCGCGTGGGCATCCTGATCTGCTACGACGTGGAATTTCCCGAGCTCGGCCGCCTGCTCGCCGACCAGGACATGGACATCCTCTTCGTGCCCTTCTGGACCGACACCAAGAACGGCTACCTGCGGGTGCGCCACTGCGCCCAGGCGCGGGCCATCGAGAACGAATGCTACGTGGTGCTGTGCGGCAGCGTCGGCAACGTGCCGTCGATCCGCAACCTCGACATCCAGTACGCCCAGTCCTCGGTATTCACACCCTCGGACTTCGCCTTCCCCCACGACGCAGTGCTCTCGGAGACCACGCCCAATACCGAGATGGTGATCTTCTCGGACCTGGACCTGACCCGGCTCACCGTGGTGCGGGCCGAAGGCTCGGTAACCAACCTCAAGGACCGGCGCAAGGACCTGTTCGACCTGCGCTGGCGCGACTGGTCCTGGAAGTCCGGCAGCCTGACGCCGGGCAATCCCGAGGAGAACTGAGGCCATGTTCGGTCGCCTTCGCCGCTGGCGGGCCGAGCGCTTCGCCTCGCGTCATCCCTTCCCCGAGGCGGCCTGGGCCGAGGCCCGTGCACGCCTGCCGCTGCTGGCGGCGCTGGGCGATGAGGAGGCCGACCGCCTGGGCCGGCGCGCCTGGCACTTCCTGCACCTCAAGCGGCTGAGCCTGCACCCCGAGCTGACTGGCCGGACACCCTTCGACCTGCCGGCACAGCTGGCGCTCTCAGCCCAGGCCTGCCTGCTGACCCTGGGCTGGCCCTTCGACGACCATGTCGACGCCTTCAGTGGGGTCCACGAACTGTTGATCCTGCCCGACGCGTTCCGCCGCCATGTGGAGGAGCTGGACGAGTTCGGCGTGATGCATGAGTACGTGGATGAGCGGGCCGGCGAGACCTCATCCCAGGGGCCGGTGGTGCTGGCCTTTCCCGACCTGATGGAGAGCGGCGGCCTCGACGGCTTCAACGTGGTGATCCATGAGCTCGCCCACAAGCTCGACCTTGGCAACTCGCTGGACGTCGACGGCTTCCCGCCGCTACCCCGGGACATCGATCCCAAGGAGTGGCACCGGGTCTTCATCGGCGTATGGGACGACCTCCAGGCACGCCTCGAGCGTGGCGAGGACACACCCATCGACGACTACGCCGCCAGCCATCCAGGGGAGTGCTTCGCGGTGTGCTGCGAGTACTTCTTTACCGCGCCGGACATCCTCCACGAGGCCTATCCGGCACTGTATGAGCTGCTGACACGCTACTTCCGCCAGCAGCCGCTGGCACGGCTGCCAGAGGATCACACCGCGGCCCCCCGGGAGCCTCGGGGAGACCAGGATCGTTCAGCCCTGTGACGGACCCAGCAGGCCAACCAGCTCCGGCACGGGGCGGTCGGCATGACCGGCATCGCTCATCGACTGGTAGAGCGCCAGCACCGCATCGGCCACGCCGCGCTGGGCGTCGAGGTCTTCGGTCATGGTGCGGTAGTAGCCGATATCCTTGAGGCCGTTGGCCACGCTGAAGCGAAAACCGGAGGCGTCGCCATCGGCGATGTAGGGCCGCAGGCGCTCCAGGATCACCCCGCCACCGCCGCCCTTGCCCAGCACGTCGAGGAAGGCAGCGTCGTCGATACCGGCCCGCCGTGACGCCGCGGCGGCCTCGGCCAGCACCGCGGTGAAGCCCAGCGAGACGAAATTGTGCAGCAGCTTGAGGGTATGGCCGGCGCCAACCTGGCCGGCATGGGCGATGTTCTCGGCAAAGCACTCGAGCAGCGGTTGCACCTCGGCGAACAGCGCCTCCGGTGCACCGACGATAAGGTTCAACCGGCCCTCCTCCGCCTCCTTGGGGGTGCGGGTCATAGCGGCATCCATGAAGCGCCCGCCGGCCGCCTCCACCCGGGCGGCCACTCGCTCGGTGGAGCTGGGCAGCGCCGTGGAGCAGTCGACAACCACGCAGCCCGCCCGCAGCCCTTCCAGCACCCCGCCGGGCTCGAACAGCACCGCCTCCACCTGGGGCGAGCCGGTCACGCAGAGAATGACCACATCGGCGGCCTCGGCCACCTCGCGGCCGCTTGCCTTCGCGGTCGCCCCGGCGGCGCGCAGGTCGTCCACGGGCTGGTTGCCGGGGTGGTCGAGAAAGCAGAGCGTATGCCCTCCTTTCAGGATGTTCACGGCGATACCGTGACCCATCAGGCCCACGCCCACCAGGCCGACTCGAAATAGCTGACTCATCCCATTGCTCCTCTGGTTCATCCCACCGTGCATCGCGGACCGGCGGCTCGCTCAGCCGGGCTTGATTCAACCGTGCCTGATTCAACCGTGCTAAATGGCCACGGTCTTGAGCCGGGTGTAGCTCTTCAGGCCTTCGAATCCCTTCTCCGGTGATAATACCTGAGGCGACGCCAGCCAAACCATTTGGCCATAGCGCGCCTCCCTCCTATGCTGAAATCCCCCCCTGCGCAGGTCGCCCACATGCCCCGCAAGGTCCTTCTCGCCCTCGCCAGCCTGATGGTGCTCGCTCTACTCGGTTTCCTGGGACAATGGCTGGCTGCACGCGACCTGTTCGATGCCAACACCCTGTTCGCCCTGCTGCAGGGTTCGCTGGCCTGGCGCGACCAGCCCTGGGCCGGCGTCGTGGTGGTCGCGGTCTTCTTGATCGCCTCACTGGTGCTTTTCCCGCTCAGCGTGCTGGTGATACTGGCCGGACTGATCTTTGGCCCGGTGTGGGGGTTCGTCTATTCGTTCATCGGTACGCTTCTGGGTGCGATTGCCACGTTCTGGCTGGGGCGCTGGCTGGGGCGCGACGCCCTGCTGCGCTACGGCGGAAAGCGGCTGCTAGGGCTTTCGCGCTACCTGGCCGGGCGTGGCGTGCGCACCATAACCCTGCTCAACCTCTTGCCCCTGGCACCGTACACGCTGACCAACCTGCTCGCCGGCGCCTTTCACATCCGTTTTCGCGACTACCTGCTGGGTACTCTGATCGGTGCCACGCCAGGACTGGCCGGCATCATCCTGCTCAGCAGCCAGCTCGGCACACTGCTCTCCGCCGAGGATCGTCAGGAGCTAGCCTGGGCGGGCGCTGGCGTCATCGCGGGCCTGGCCTTGCTGTACGGTCTCAAGCGCTATGCCGATGCCCGCCAACGGCGCCGACACCGAGGCTGAACCCACCGGCCATCAGGTTTCGCCTGCCATGGCCGGCACCCTCCCCGGCATCTCCCGTTCGAGGAAGTCGACGAAGGCGCGAATGCGAGCGGGAACATGCCGCCGTTGCTGATAGACGGCATGAAAATCGGCCCGCACCCCTTGCCACTCGTGGAGCAGCTCGATCAGGGCACCCCTTGCCAGGTGCTCGTGCACGTCCCACCAGGAGCGCAGTGCGATCCCATGGCCATCCAGCGCCAGCCCCACGATCACCTCGCCATCATTGCTGGCCAGCGGCCCCGCCACCTTGACCGCCTGCTCGACATCGCCACCGCGGTGGCAGAACCGCCACACCGCGTAGTCGCTCTCGTTTTCGCGCAGGACCAGGCAGGGGTGAGCCGTCAGGTCGTTCAACGAGGCAAGCGGCGCCATGCGCGACACATAGGCGGGTGCGGCGCACAGCACCCTGCGGTTGGCGAGGATACGCCTGGCTACCAGGCGCGAATCGGGTGGCTCGCCCACGCGTATGCCGATATCAAACCCCTGGTCGCCGAGGCTCAGCGGATAATTGCTCAGCTCGAGCACACCCTCGACGCCGGGGTGCCGGGTGCAGAAGGCCGAGAGCAGCGGTGCCACGTGGTGGCGGCCGAAGCCGAAGGTGGCGTTGACCCGCAGCGGCCCGGACAGCGCCGCCTGTTGCTCGCCCAGGGCCTCTTCCAGCTCGGCAAGCTCCTCCAGGATTGCCGACCCCCGCGCCAGGTAGCGCTCGCCTTCCGCCGTGAGCGAGAGGCGACGCGTGGTGCGGCTGGCCAGCTCCACGCCGAGACGCGCCTCCAGCACCTTGAGGCGCTTGCTGACCGCCGACAACGACAGCCCCAGCTCCCTGGCCGTGGCGGTAAGGCTTCCGGCACGAGCCAGCTGCCGGAAGAAGGCGAGATCGTCGAGCTGCGCCATGCTTTCTACACCTCAGTTCAACAATATATTGCCATTGAGCCTGATTATCCTTTTCTTGCCAATGACTACACTGTCCTCACCATCCTGAATCGTGTTCGCATGAATCGGTCAAACAGGAGCACCGCCATGTTCGAGGAGTATCGATCGTTCTCGATCGACAATAACGGTATACGCATACCTGGCCTCATCGGCGGCTCGGGGCCACCGTTGCTGCTGCTTCACGGCCACCCCCAGACCCATCTGATCTGGCATCGCCTGGCCGAGTCGCTGGCACGCCACTTCACGGTGGTGGCAACCGATCTGCGCGGCTACGGCGATGCCTCCAAGCCTCCCGGCGAGCCGGATCACGCCAACTACAGCAAACGGGCCATGGCCGCCGACCAGGTCGCGGTAATGCACGAACTGGGCTTCGAACGCTTCCTGCTCTGTGGCCACGACCGGGGCGGACGGGTGGCCCACCGCCTGGCCATGGACCACCCTGAGGCGGTGGAGAAGCTGATGCTGCTGGATATCGCTCCCACCCTGGCAATGTACGAGAAGACCGACCGTACCTTCGCCACCGCCTACTTCCACTGGTTCTTCCTGATCCAGCCGGCACCATTGCCGGAAACACTGATCGAGGCATCCCCGGCCGACTACATCACACGCACCATGGGCGGACGTCACGCCAACCTCGATGCCTTCGACCCGGCCGCCATCGTCGAATACCAGCGTTGCCTGGCCCAGCCAGGAGCCGCCCATGCACTGTGCGAGGACTATCGCGCCTCGAATACCATCGACCTGGAACACGACAGCGCCGACCGCGAGGCCGGGCGCCGCATCGCCTGCCCCGTGAGGGTGCTATGGGGGCAGCACGGCATCATCGAGCGCTGTTTCGACACGCTGGCGGAGTGGCGCGCCGTCGCCGAGCAGGTCGACGGCGAGGCCCTGCCCTGTGGCCACTACATTCCCGAGGAAGCGCCGAGTGCGCTGCACAACCATATCCTTCAATTCATGAAAACCGCATGAGGAACTGACCATGACCCAGCGTATCGCCGTTATCCCCGGTGATGGCATCGGCACCGAAGTGATGCCCGAAGGCCTGCGCACCCTGGAAGCCGCCGCCAAGAAATTCGGCATCGACCTGGCTTTCGAGCATTTCGATTTTGCCTGCTGCGACTACTACGCGAAGCACGGCCAGATGATGCCCGACGACTGGTTCGAGCAGCTCAAGGATTTCGACGCCATCTTCTACGGCGCCGTGGGCTGGCCTGACACCGTACCGGACCATGTCTCTCTCTGGGGGTCGCTGCTGCAGTTCCGCCGTCAGTTCGACCAGTACATCAACTTGCGCCCCTGCAAGCTGCTGCCCGGTATCAAGAGTCCCCTTGCCGACCGCAACCCCGGCGACATCGACTTCTACGTGGTGCGCGAGAACACTGAGGGCGAGTACTCCAGCGTCGGCGGCAAGATGTTCGAGGGCACCGACCGTGAGGTGGTGATCCAGGAGACGGTGATGAGCCGCCACGGCGTCGACCGGGTGCTGAAGTACGCCTTCGACCTGGCCCAGAGCCGCCCGCGGAAGAAGCTCACCTCGGCCACCAAGTCCAACGGCATCGCCATCACCATGCCCTGGTGGGACGAACGCGTGGAGGCCATGTCCGGCAACTATTCGGACGTCAGCGTCGACAAGTTTCACATCGATATCCTGACCGCCAATTTCGTCCTGCATCCCGACTGGTTCGACGTGGTGGTGGGCAGCAACCTGTTCGGCGACATCCTCTCCGACCTGGGCCCGGCCTGCACCGGCACCATCGGCGTGGCCCCCTCGGCCAACATCAACCCGGAAGGCAAGTTCCCCAGCCTGTTCGAACCGGTCCACGGCAGTGCACCGGACATCGCCGGCAAGGGTATCGCCAACCCCATCGGCCAGATCTGGTCCGGGGCGATGATGCTCGAGCACCTGGGCTACGCCAAGGCCGCCAAGGCCATCGTCGATGCTGTCGAAGCGGTACTGGCCGAAGGCGACGCCAGCCTGCTGACCCCTGATATCCGCGGCCAGGGAACCACGGAGACCCTGGGCCAGGCCATTGCAGAACGTATCCTGGAGACGGAGCAGTGACTCAATGGCAATGAAATGAAACAGAACCGCTCCAGCGTCACGGTTCGATTGTATTCGTCATGGGTTCGTAAAGATTCTCAGTGACTACCGATTTGTCGTCTAGCCTGACAGGTGCCAGCTCAGAAGAGCGAGGTGAAATAATGGAGGAACGACATGAAAAGGACAGCAATCGCTATCGCAGTAGGCGCACTGAGTGCCGGGCTTACCCACGGCGTCCTCGCCCAAGACCAAGACGAGGATACACAGCTGAGCCAACAGCAGCAGACGACTGAAGAGAACGCCCAGGATCGGGATGCACTCGATACCGATACTCAGGGCACAAACGATGAGACAGATATCCGGGTCGAGCAGGAGCCGGCCGAGATCGAGGTCGAGCAGGAGCCACCCGAGGTGACCGTCGAGCAGCAGGCCCCTGAAGTGACCATTGAGCAGCCCGATCCCAACGTCGAAATCGATCAGGCCGAACCGGAGGTCACCATCGAGCAACAGGGTGAAGCCGAGGTGCTTGTCGAAGGCGCAGACGAGGCTTCAGCCGAGATCCGCGACGACGAGCAGCGCGATGAAGATCGCGACCAGCGCGATGACGAAGAAATGTACGACGACCAGAACGGTCAGGATCGTGACGCTCAGGGCCAGGGCATCCAGGTCAGCGAGCTGGAAAACCGCGACCTCATCAATCAGGACGGTGAGGAGCTCGGCGACATTGAACGTGTGGTGCGCAACATCCAGAGCGGCGACATCTACGTGATCGTTACGGAAGGCGGCTTCCTCGGCTTCGGCGAAGACGAGATGGCCTATCCGATCGAGAATCTCGAAATTCGCTCCGAAGGCGAAGTCGTTCTTCAGTCACAGAGCGGCGAACGTTCAGCCGACGAGTTCGACGATGACAACTTCGAGGAGCTGGATGGAGATGAAGAGATCAATATCAATCACATGAACTGATTGGCTTGGCTCTATATGGCCCCTCTGATCCCACGGGCCTAAGCAAAGAAGGCGTGGCGTGGCCGCGCTTTCTTTCGTGTCTGTTGTCAAGAAAAGGGCAGGCTTCCAGCTTGGCCGCCACGTCGGCAACCCAGCGCCCCTGCGTTCGGGCCAGCTCCAGCTCATTCTCGGCGGGCTGTCTGGAACCATCTGCCCCGGCCAGCGTCTCGGCACCGTATGGCGAACCACCCTGCACTATTCCTCAGGCCAGCAAGCCAGGCCTCTGTCAACTGATTGCAATTGGATGTGGCTAAGGGCCGGGCCTAAACCAGCCAAACGACATCGCCTGTAAGGCGATGGGCCATTTCCCGACAGAAACCTCGTGAACGATTTATTGCGAGAGGAGAATATAGTGTCCCGACAAGCCGAGATGAGCCACACGGCTTCCCCAGTAAAGGCATTTGCCAACCCCGCCGGCCAGGGCCGCACCGGGACCATGAGGCTTGAGCACCTGGACGGGCGATTGTAAGGTGACGGTGATCGCACCTCCATGACAGGAGCAAATCCATGACAATCTTCGAGGCACTTCGACAAGACCACGATATTCAACGCGATCTGCTCGCCCGTCTGATGGAGACACAGGGCGACAGCGAGGAACGGCATGCGCTGTACCGCCAGGTACGCGACGAATTGAAGCATCATGCCGCCGCCGAGGAGCGAGCCCTCTACATCCCCATGATGGCAATCGACCTGACCCAGGAAAAAGCGCGGCACAGCGTGGCGGAACACCACGACATCGACGAGATGATCGAAACGCTGGATGCCACCGACTACGCCTCCCCAGGCTGGCTGGCCAACGCCAAGAAGCTGAGCCACCTGGTGCTGCATCACCTCGATGAAGAAGAACAGGAAGTCTTCCAGCTAGCCGGGCGCGGCCTGGCCAGCGACCAGAAGACAGCGCTGGCCGATGACTATCGAGAGGAAATGGCCAGGCAGCGTGGTGCATGACGATCATGCGGCCCGACCGACGGCGCCTCGGCAACCCCTCGTCCTACCAGTGGCGCATGAGAACACCCCGAAGGCTGGATTGGATGTCCAGATGTCGGGCTGCTGCTGAAAACGGAATATGTCAGCCATGGCTGATAACTACAGCGCAGAAAGCGTCTGCGTGGAGGAAAGCGAACGTTTTGTCCTCTCCGTTCGAATTCGTCAATTCATGACACGCCAGACCCCTTCGAGAATGCGCACCTTGCCGGCGGCGAGGTTGTCGCGCAGGTTGCGCCCCATGGTGGGAAACTCCTCCCCGAAAATCATCTCCGGGCCCGGCAGTCTGCGGCCCCTCTCGAGCGCCTCTTCAGTGCGGCTTTCGCGTTGGCTATGTACCTGCCGCCAGGCCAGCGCCGAATCGGTAACATCATCCACCCTAAGCGACTCAAAGCCGGATAGTGCCATAGCGCGCTCGAGTTGCTCACGGCTACGCAGGTGACTGGTGGCAGGCGTACGCGCCCAGGGAACGGGTAGAATCAGCGGCTCGGGATTGTCACCGGCCACGACCTCGTGCAGCAGCACACATCCGCCCGGCACCAGCAAACGCCGCCACTCAGCCAGTACCCGCGGCACATGGGGCATGTTCATCAGCGCATGCTGGCACCACACCCAATCAACGCTTTCCGCTGCCAGCGACACGCTGGCAGCGTCGGCGCACATGAAACGGGTACGATCATCCAGGCCGGTGGCCTTGCTGAGCCAATCGGCCACTTTGACGAAGGCCGCCGTAATGTCGACACCCACCACCTTACAGCCGTACTCGGCTGCCAGCAGTCGGCTGGCGCCACCGGTGCCGCAACCAACGTCGAGAACCCGTTCGCCACCCCGAAGTCCACCCAGGGCCGCCAGGGCGCGGCTGGCGCTTCTCCCGCCAAGGTGGAGCTGGTCGATGCCGGCGCTGTCGTCCAGACTCAACTTGTCCGGGTCGCAGCCAGCCTCTACAAAGGCTTGCCGCAAGCGGTCCAATAAGGCATTGCTGTCCGGTTCGGTTTCGGCATCGTAGTGGGCGTTGAGCTGACGGACGTAGTCGCGGGAATCGTGACCGTATTCATCTGGCATGGCGGGCTCCTCGCCGTCAGGATGGAAAAGGTGCCAGCTTAGGCCCCGTCCGCTCGCATCCCCATTGCACCAAAGTCTGCATCAATGCCAATCAGCGAGGAAATAGCATGCCCCTGTGGCTGAACCGTATCGCACCCCTGATACTCGCCGCTACCCTGCTTGGCGGGTGTGTCGGCACGCCCAAGGGCACACAGCCGGTTACCGGCTTCGAACTCGATCGTTACCTGGGCAAGTGGTACGAAATTGCCCGGCTCGACCACTCCTTCGAGCGCGGGCTGGACTGCGTCACCGCCGACTACTCCCTGCGCGATGACGGCGGTGTGCGAGTCATCAACCGCGGCGTGAACCTGGAAATCGGCGAGGAGGATGAGGCGGAGGGACGCGCCTACTTCGTCAGGGACGAGAGCGTAGCCCATCTCAAGGTGAGCTTCTTCGGGCCCTTCTATGGTGGCTACAACGTGCTGGTACTTGACGATGAATATCGCTGGGCGCTGGTCTCGGGTCCTACCCGCGAATACCTGTGGATTCTCGCCCGCCAGCCCGAACTCGACCCCGCCGTCTACCGCGAGCTGGTGAAGGATGCCGAACGCATGGCCTTCCCCGTGGCTGAGCTGATCGAGGTTACACAGGGCGATGCCTGCAACGACCGGCGCTGAGCGCCAGTTTCAATATCGCACCCGGGCTTTCACCAGCCCGACGCTGGGGCTTGTGGGGAACGTTCATCAACGGGAAGGTAGCTCAGAATTCACGACACGAGCAGGGCGGTACCATGCTGGCGGATTGGATCGAGCTGAGTCTGGAGGGGACCATACCCACCGAGCGGGAGGGGCGCACGACAGGTGGGCGTTTCCTGCTTCATGCTCCGGGAATACTCGAGCTGATTCCCGACACGGCAGGCAAAGATGCCCAGGCCTGCGTTCTCTCCGCGGGCATTCACGGCAACGAGACGGCACCCATCGAGCTGCTCGGCAACTGCCTGGCCCGGATAGAGGCAGGACTCCTCGCGGTGGGCGCACCGGTGCTGGTGATTCTGGGCAACCTGGCATCGATTCGTAGCGGCAAGCGCTATGTCACCACCAACCTCAACCGGCTGTTTCGTCGAGAGTTGGACGAAGAGGGCATGGAACCCGAGCGAGCACGGGAGCTGATGAGCGCCGTCGATGGTTTCTTCGCGCGCCATGCACAGCTGCCCCGACTGCACTACGACTTGCATACGGC
This sequence comes from Halomonas sp. ANAO-440, assembly GCF_019915905.1. Lineage (NCBI taxonomy): Bacteria > Pseudomonadati > Pseudomonadota > Gammaproteobacteria > Oceanospirillales > Halomonadaceae > Halomonas > Halomonas sp. ANAO-440. The sequence continues at coordinate 265,282 of NZ_JAHXBV010000004.1, forward strand.
GATTCGTGACAGCCGTTATCCACGTTTCGTGGTCGAGCCATTCGGCGAGACGCCCACCCTCCCCGAGCAATGGGCATGGCTGGCCGCGGCGGATATCCAGGCGGTACTGCACCAGCACCTCCACAGTTGGACCTTCTCCCACTACTCGAAGCATTATCACCAGGCCCAGGCCTTCACCCTGGAGCTGGGGCGCGCCCTGCCCTTCGGTCACAATGACCTGGCGGCCCTCGCCCCGATGGGCCGGCTGCTGGAAGAGCTGGTTGCCGGACGAAAGCCAGCCCAGGCACCGGCGGTACAGATGGCTTTCTTCCGCGTCGCCCATGAGCTGATGCGGGAATCCGAGTCGTTCCGGCTCTGCTTTGCCGACGATACGCCCAATTTCACCGAGTTCCCCCCCGGCACACGGCTGGCCGAAGACGACAAGGCAGGGCCCTTCATCGTCGGAGAGGCCTCTGTGAGCGTGGTGTTCCCCAACGCCAATGTCGAGCTTGGGGCTCGGGCAGCGCTGCTCGCGACCCGGACCGAGCAGCCTGTCTGACCGAGCGTTGCAATCCAGGGCATCGGAGCCAAATTCGCCCATTCGCAACATTATCAACAGTAAAAAAATCCGACATACAACAATAATCTGGAGCAATCTGATGACACACCGCACCGACCCACACAACCAAGGTCGAATGGCACCCACCCCCGACCAGCCTGGTCAAAGCATCCTGGCCTGTTAGAATCGCCCCTTTTTCATACCGGCATGCTTAAACCGGCCAGTCGCCCCTGGCGACTCGTCCCGACCTGGAGCCCACCCATGGCCGATACCCCGATTCCTCTCGAAGTGCGCAACATCAAGAAGCGCTTCGGCGATACCGAAGTACTCAAGGGCCTTTCGCTGCAGGCCAGAAAAGGTGATGTCATTACCCTGATCGGGGCCTCAGGTTCCGGCAAGAGTACCTTTCTGCGCTGCATGAACCTGCTCGAACAGCCCGACGACGGCGACTTGATCGTCCACGGCGAAGCGATACAGTTCAAGCAAACCCGCCAGGGGCGTGAGCCGGCCGACTGGAAGCAGGTGGTGCGGATGCGCGCCAAGCTGTCGATGGTCTTCCAGAGCTTCAACCTCTGGGCGCACATGACGCTGCTCGAAAACGTCATCGAGGCGCCGATTCATGTACTCGGCAAGCCGAAGAAGGAAGCCATCGAGCAAGGCCGTGCCCTGCTTGAACGGGTTGGCCTGACCGCAAGGGCGGATGCCTACCCGGCACAGATGTCCGGTGGCCAGCAGCAGCGCGGCGCCATTGCCCGGGCACTGGCCATGGACCCGGAGGTGATGCTGTTCGATGAGCCCACGTCGGCGCTGGACCCGGAGCTGGTCGGCGATGTGCTCAAGGTCATGCATGGCCTGGCCGATGAGGGGCGCACCATGGTGGTGGTCACCCATGAAATGGGCTTCGCCCGCGACGTCTCCAGTCAGGTGATCTACCTGCACCAGGGCCTGGTGGAAGAGGCAGGCCCCCCCCAGGAAGTGCTGGTCAACCCCACCTCGCCGCGGCTCAAGCAGTTCCTGGCGCCGAAGTACTGAGGAATTCCACCATGCTCGACCTACACGGCTATGGGCCCCGGCTACTGGAAGGCGCCGGCGTCACCATCCAGCTAGCGCTGCTGTCACTGATACTGTCCATTGTACTGGGGCTGATCACCGCCAGTGCCAAGATGTCGCGCAGCTGGCTGCTGCACAAGGTAGCCACGCTCTACACCACGGTGATTCGCGGCGTACCCGATCTCGTGCTGATGATGCTGCTGTTCTTCGGTGGCCAGATGGCATTGAACGTATTGACCGATATGATCTACGACCGCTTCGGCGTGGACTGGTATGTCAACCTCAATGCCTTTGCCGCCGGCGTACTCACCATCGGCTTCATCTTCGGCGCCTACATGGGCGAAACCTTCCGCGGCGCCTTCATGGCGGTGGATCACGGTCAGATCGAGGCCGGCAAGGCCTACGGCATGAGCCCCTGGCTGGTGTTCCGGCGAATTCGCTTTCCGCTGATGATGCGCCATGCCCTGCCCGGCCTCTCCAACAACTGGATGGTGCTGCTCAAGACCACCGCTCTGGTGTCGGTGATCGGCCTGACGGATATGGTGCGCGTCGCCGCCGAAGCCTCCCGCGCTACCCATGAGCCGTTCACCTTCCTGCTGCCGGTTGCAGCCGTCTACCTGTTGATCGCCAGCCTCTCGGAGTGGCTGTTCGTCCGGCTGCAGAAACGCTACAACGTTGGCTTCGGGGAGCACTGATATGGAATGGTTCAATGCGCTACTCGCCGACAATCGCATCTTCACGCCCAACACCATCGCCTTCTACTGGGAAGGCCTGGTAACCACCACTCAGCTGGTGTTCCTGTCGCTGCTGGTGGGGCTGGTGCTCGCTGTGCCGCTGGCCATCGGCCGTAGCTCCCGGCACCGCTGGATCAGCCTGCCGATCTACGTCTATACCTACGTCTTTCGCGGCACGCCGCTGCTGATCCAGCTTTATATCATCTACTACGGCGTCGTCTTCTTCGATGGCATCCAGGAAACCTTCCTCTGGCCGATGCTGAGGGAAGCGTTCTACCCGGCCCTGATCGCCTTCACGCTGAATACCGCGGCCTATACCACCGAGATCTTCCGCGGAGCCATCAAGGCCACCTCGCGCGGCGAGATCGAAGCGGCCAGGGCCTACGGCATGTCGCCGGGCTTGACGATGCGACGTATCATCCTGCCCAGCGCCTTTCGCCGGGCACTGCCGGCCTACGGCAACGAGGTGATCTTCATGCTCCATGCCAGCGCCATTGCCAGCGTGGTCACGCTGATGGACCTCACCGGCGCAGCCCGCTTCGTCTATGCACGCTTCTATGCGCCATTCGAGGCATTCCTGTTTGCTGCTGCAATCTATCTCTGCCTGACGTTCGCCATCCTGTTCTTCTTCCGTTGGCTGGAAAAGCGTCTGCTCGCCCACCTCCGGCCGCAGAGCGGCTGAAGTGGCAGCGTCAAACAGACGTTGGAAAATTCACGCCAAGAGGGTTTCGGCCCGGGCGTGGCTGCGCTAAATTCAGGCGCGACGTCACCGTAAAACGGTGTACGAAATGACAACAAGGAAGCCATTATGAAAAAACTGCTGACCGTCTCCCTCCTGGGCCTGGCCATTGCAGCCGGCACTGCCCAGGCACGTGACTACGACCATGTGCGCTTCGGCGTCGACATTCCCTACGAGCCGATGGAGTACCGTGATGCCGATGGCGAGCTGACCGGCTTCGACATCGACCTGGGCAACGCCCTGTGCGCCGAGATCGGTGTAACCTGCGAGTGGATCGAGCAGGAGTGGGACGGCATCATTCCCGGCCTGCTGGCGCGCAACTACGACGCCATCATGTCCTCCATGACCATCAATGACGAGCGCCGCCAGACCGTGCTCTTCTCCGATCCCTACATCACCATCCCCGGTGCCTGGTTCGCCCCCGCCGGCAGCGAGATCGAAGAGATCAATGAAGAGGCGCTGGCCGACAAGAGCATCGGCGTGCAGCGTGGTACCACCTTCGACAGCTACGTCACCGACAACTACGGCAGCGTAGCCAACGTTAGCCGCTACTCCACCGCCGACGACATGGTGCTGGATCTGCAGTCCCAGCGCCTGGACCTCGTCTTCCTGGAGTTCATCGTCGGCCAGGTCACGCTGCTCGAGAACCACGAAGGCGAGTACCAGGTGGTCGGTGAAATGGTCACCGAGCCCGAGGAGTACTTCGGCGAAGGCTTCGGCATCGCCTTCCGTCCGCGCGACGAAGCGCTTGCGGAGCGCTTCAACGAAGCACTGGCCACCCTGAAGGAAGACGGTACCTACGACGAGATTTTCGAGCGCTACTTCGGCGAAGAGTAAGCCTGTTCGACGCTCCCGGCTCATCCGGGAGCGTCATCCCGTCCCTGCCTCCTGCACCGTCCCTGCCTCTCCGTTCTGTTGGGGCCTGGCCTTTGCGTACCCCTAATCCCCGGCATTCAGCGACGGGAAGACAACAACAAGGAACATCATCATGAAACGCTATCTTGGTATCACCCTGCTCGGCGCCGCCCTGGTGGCTGGCCCCGCCCAGGCCCGCGACAGCTACGATCACGTCCGCTTCGGCGTCGATGTACCCTACGAGCCGATGGAGTATCGTACGCCGGAAGGCGAACTGACCGGCTTCGATATCGACCTGGGCAATGCCCTGTGTGATGAGATGGGCATTACCTGCGAATGGGTCGAACAGCAGTGGGACGGCATTATCCCAGGCCTGATGGCACGCAACTACGACGCCATCATGTCATCCATGACCATCAACGAGGAGCGACGCGCCCAGGTACTGTTCTCCGATGCCTACTTCACGCCGCCCTCGGCCTGGTTTGGCCCGGCGGATAGTGATATCGACTTGCCTTCCGAGGAGACCCTGGAAGGCAAGACGCTGGGCGTGCAGCGTGGCACCCTGCAGGACAGCTATGCCACCGACTTCTACGGCGACGTTGCCACCATCCGACGCTACCCCACCGCCGACGACATGCTGCTGGACATGGAGTCGGGCCGTCTCGACCTGATGTTCGTCAACTACCCGGTCGGCAAGACCACGCTTCTCGACAGCGAGCGTGGCGACTACCGGGTGGTAGGCGAGATGATTCGCGAACCGTACAAGTACTTCGGCGACGGTATCGCCATTGCCTTCCGTCCACGCGATGAGGCCCTCGCCGAACGCTTCAATGAAGCGCTGGCCACGCTGAAGGAAAACGGCACCTACGACGAGATCCATGACCGGTACTTCACCGATTGAACTCGTCACAAGGCCACGCCATTACGGTGGCGTGGCCGCTTGACAGGCCTGGCGTGTTCGCGCATGTTTGGCAGGTCGCCTTGAAAAGAGCGAGAGGTTCTTCCCATGATCATCAATGGTGGTTTCGTTGAGAGTTTCTATCTCAGCGAATGGTTCGACGAATAGCCCCCTTCCGGCCATCCCCTGGCCCGGCACGCCAGTGCCTCGTACTCTGCCGTACTCCGCGTGATCCAAGCCATGGCCCCGGCTAACGCCTGCCCATGACTGCGCTCCGTCGATAACGGCTCCGGCTTCACGGCCTATTCCCAGCAGCTCATCAACTGCCTACCAACAAGCACAAGCTGCCTGTGCGCAGCATTCATGGCCGATGGCATGCGCTAATGGCATGTACATTTGGCATGCACTAACGGAGATTCCCATGCGTCATACTTCCCTATTGCTGGCCGCCACCCTTGGCGCCGCCCTGGTTGCCGGTACCGCCCAGGCTCGTGACTACAGCGAAATCCGCCTCGGCGTCGACCTCCCCTACGAGCCGTTCATGTACCGCCAGGCCGACGGCGAGCTGACCGGATTCGAGATCGAGCTGGGCGAAGCGGTGTGCGCCTATCTCGAAGCCACCTGCACTTGGGTGGAACAGGACTGGGACGGCATCATCCCCGGCCTGCTGGCACGCAACTACGATGCCATCATGTCATCGATGTCGATCAACGAGGAGCGTGCCCAGCAGGTACTCTTTTCCGACCCTTACTACACCACGCCCAGCGTCTGGGTAACTGCACTGGATCGGGAGATCGACATTGACGACCGCGCCAGTCTCGAGGGGCTGGTCGTGGGCGTGCAGCGAGCCACGCTCCAGGACAACTATGTCACCGAGCTCTACGGCGACGTGGTGGAGGTGCGCCGCTATACCGGTGGCAGCGAGGTGGTCACCGACATGCGTGCCGGCCGACTCGACCTTGCCTTCATGGACTACCCGGTGGCGGAGTCGAACATGGCGATTGACACCGACGAGAGCGAATTCAAGCGTATCAGCGGCTTCATCAAGGAGCCTGCGCATATCTTCGGCGAGGGCGTAGGCGTAGCCTTCCGCAAGCGCGACCAGGCGCTCGCGGACGACTTCAACGAGGCTCTCGCCGCCCTCAAGGAAGACGGCACCTACGACGAGATCATGAACCGCTACTTCAGCTACGATATCAAGCTATAGGTTCTGCCGCGGCAACGCCTTCGAACGCCGGCCCTGCCGGCGTTCGCTGCTTCCCAACCACGCTGAATCAGGACCCTGTATGCTGACCCTGCTGAAGAACGCCCGCCTCTTCGCTCCCGAGCCCCTGGGCCTCTGTCATCTGCTGATTGCCGATCAGCGCATAGCCGCCATTGTGTCGGCGGATACCGAACCGCCCATCAGCGGTAGCGCCGTGGAGATAATCGACCTGGAAGGCCGCCGGGTCATTCCCGGCCTGGTAGACCCGCTGGTGCACTTCATTGGCGGCGGCGGCGAAGGTGGCTTCGGCACGCGCACCGCCGAACTCACCCTCGAGGATGCCCTGGCCTCAGGCACCACCACCCTGGTCGGCGCGCTGGGCACCGATGCCCTGACTCGCACATCGGCCAACCTGCTGGGCAAGGCCCGGGAGCTCGCTGCGGGAGGCCTGACCACCTACTGCTATACCGGCTCCTACCAGCTGCCGCCGGTGACCCTCACCGGCTCGGTGGGCAGCGACATCCTCTTCGTGCCGGAATTCATCGGCCTGGGGGAAGTGGCAATCAGCGACCACCGCGGCTCCCAGCCCAGCGCCTTCGAACTCGCCCGGCTGGCCTCCGAGGCGCGAACCGCCGGCATGCTGGCCGGCAAGTCGGGTATCGTCTTCATCCATACCGGCGATGCCCCCACTCACCTGGAACCGCTGCGTGAGGCCGCCCGCACCAGCGCCATTCCAGTGGCCCAGTTCCTGCCCACCCATATCAATCGAACGCCATCGCTGTTCGAGGATGGCCTGCGCTTCGCCCGCGAAGGGGGCCGCATCGACTTCACCACCAGCACCACGCCGGAGCTGCTGGCGGGCGGCGAAGTGCCGGCATCGGAAGCCGTGGCCCGGGCTCTGGAGGCCCGCGTGGAACCTTCGAGAATCACGCTCTCATCGGATGCCAACGCCTCGCTGCCCCAGTTCGACGAGGCACGCCGCTTCGTCGGCCTGAGGGCAGGTCGCCTGGGCAGCCTGTTCGAGGTGCTGGGCCAGTGCATCAACGACCACGGCATTCCGCTGGAGCGCGCCATCGGTGTCGCCAGCACCCATGCCGCCGACGCCCTCAAGCTCCCACGCAAGGGGCGCCTGCAGGTGGGCAGCGACGCCGATCTGCTGGTGCTGGCCGAAGACGAATGGGCCACCGATGAAGTGTGGGCAATGGGTCGGAGGGTCTATCGGCGGGGCTGATGGGAACGTACCAGAATGCCGCGCCCGGCGAAGAAACGTTCGAAGTCCGCGGGCTCGAGGCGGGCATCCGCCTGGCTAGTGCCGGATAGCCCGGATGGATTATGGAAGCGCAGGCGTCTGCGCCCATCCAGGCCGAAAAGGTAGACCAGATGCCCGCCCCGATGTGGCGGGCTCAGTTCGGGCGTGCGAATGGAAGGGTGTACCGAAGCGATAATACGATGCCCCTCACCGAGCCACTGTAGAAAATGCCCCGTATCCACATGCTCTATCACTTCGGCGTCCAGTTGATGCCACTCCCTCAATAGCTGAACCAGCGGGCGATAGTAGAGCCCCTTGATGCCCTCCTCGGTGATAACGTAACCACCCGCTTCACGGCACTGCGTCAACAGCTCAAAGAGGCTTCGCCGCTCACCTCGCAGGTCCTCCAGCAGCATCTTGGTGCAAGCCATACCACAGATGTGCCTTGCCCAGCTGGCATACTCAGTGGCGCTTGCAGCGCCGGATTCCGCCCAGCGCGGGTCGTCGGAGGCGTTCATGTTCCCGTCGAGAAAGCCGGGGATAAGTTCACTAGAAACCCACTGTGAATAGTACGCTGGAACGTTCCTGTCTGGCATTGATTCCCTCAAGAATGGTTCAAGGCTCTTGTGCGACTCTGGCACATCGCTTCGCACACCGGCCACGCCACCCAGCTGGATGGTCACCATGACCCGTGTCAGCTGGATTAGCGGCTCGGGGCCACTGCCTGGTCTCGTCAGCTGTCAGCTCACCTGCCCTCCATGGCACGCCTCATGAAGTTGAGGATCCAGCGCACCATCAGGGTGTCGTCCACTGGCGCCGAGAGCGAGGCCTCCCCCTCGCGTACTCGCTCTTCGCCCACCAGCTCGGCGCGCAGCGCCATCAGGTCCCGCGAATAGGGCTTGGTGAATTCCGGATGTCCCTGTACGCCGAGGAAGTGCGCGCCGATCTGGATCAGATAGAAGGGACAGAAGTCGCTACCGGCGAGCACCCGGGTTTGTAGTGGCAATTCGCTGACCTGATCCTGATGGCTGACCAGCAGGTCCAGGCTCGGCTGCCAGGGCGCCATCCACTCCGTTCCTGTCTCGACACGATTGAACGACATCCCCACGCCCCAGCCCTTGGGGCTCTTCACCACTGCGCCGCCCAGTGCCTTGGCCATCAACTGATGGCCGAAGCAGATGCCCACCAGCGGCTTGCCCGCCTCCCACAGCCGCCGCACGAAGCCGCAGAGGTCATCGACCCAGGCAAGGCCGTCATTGACGCCGTGCTTGGAGCCGGTGGTCAGCCAGGCATCCACCGCATCGATATCGTCGGGAATCTCCCCATCCTGGCAGCGCCAGACGACGAACTCGAGCGCCGGGTCGACCTTATGGAAGAGCGCCGCGAACATCTCCGGATAGTTGCCATGGGCCTCGCGCAGCTCAGGCGCCACATCATCGCACTGCAGAAGCCCTATACGCATCGCTCAGTCTCCCTGTGGGGTTACGGCCACTCTGTTTACGGTCGTCCATCCTGTTCACCGCCTTTCTTACCGCTTACCGTCGCCCTGCTGATTACAGTCGCCCTGCTACGGCGGCAACGAAGATATCGCGGTAGTCGTCGGCAGTGAACTTGATCGGGTTGGAGCCCGATGACGGGTCGGCCACGGCCATCTTGCCCACCTTGTCGGCCTGGCGGGTATCGATGCCGAGGTCGGCCAGGGTGTGCGGTATGCCCAGCCGCTCACGCATTTCCAGAACCCAGTCGATCACCGCCGCCGTACCCGGCTGGTCCAGGTCGAGGTAGCGGCCCAGGCGCACCATGGGCTCACCGATGGCGCGCTCGTTGGCACGCAGCACATAGGGCATCAGGATGGCGTTGAGCGTTCCGTGGTGGGCATCGTGCAGCGCGCCGAGCGGATGCGCCAGGGCATGCATCGCCCCCAGGCCGCGCTGGAAGGCGGTAGCGCCCATGCTCGACGCCACCAGCATGTTCATGCGCGCTTCCAGGTCGTGCCCGTCGGCATAGGCGCGGGGCAGATAGTGATGGATGCGTCGCATCCCCTCGACCGCGATGCCCTCGGCCATGGGGTGATAGAGCGGTGAGCACCAGGCTTCCATGCAGTGTGACAGGGCATCCATGCCGGTGGCGGCGGTCATCGCCCGCGGCAGTCCCACGGTCAGCTCGGGGTCGAGGATCACCGTGGCCGGCACCATGCCAGGATGGAAGATGATGCGCTTGACGTGCTCGACCTCGTCGGTGATCACCGAGGCACGCCCCACCTCCGAACCGGTTCCCGCGGTGGTCGGCACGGCAATGATGGGCGCAATGGCCTCGGCATCGGCGTTTTTCCAGTTGTCGCCGATATCCTCCAGCGACCACAGCGATAGCCCTTCCCGCTGATTGGCCATCAGCGCCACGGCCTTGGCGGCATCCAGCCCCGAACCGCCGCCGAAGGCGATCACGCCGTCATGGCCGCCGTCCCGAAAGGCTGCCATGCCGTCGAGGACGTTCTTCCCGGTGGGGTTGCCCTTCACCTGGCTGAAGACGGCAATCCCGAGCCCGCTGTCCTCGCAGGCTTGCACGCTCTCCTGCACCATCGGCAGCGCGGCGAGGCCGGGGTCGGTGATCAGCAGCGGTGCCTGCATGCCGAGCGCCTTGCAGGCCGCGGGCAGCTCACGAATGCGTCCCACCCCGGTGAGGATATTGGCGGGGTAGTTCCAGCCCGTGGTGAACGGCTGCATATCCGGATGATTCATATTGAGCTCCTGGGCGGTGCTGCCCGTTCAGGCATGCTTGAGGTGAAAGGACTTGGGCCGCGTCAGCGTCTCGTAGCCCAGCCGCGAAAGGGAACAGCCGCGCCCCGACTGCTTGACCCCGGTCCAGGCCAGCTCCGGGTCGAGGTAGTCGCAGCGGTTGGTGAAGACGGTGCCGGCGTCGAGCCGATGGGCCAGCGCCTCGCCGATGGCCCTGTCACGGGTGAACACCGCCGCGGTGAGGCCGAAGTCGCTGTCGTTCATCAATGCGACGGCTTCGTCGTCGGAGTCCACCGCCATGATGCCCACCACCGGACCGAAGCTCTCTTCGGTCATCACCCGCATCGAGTGGTCGACCCCGGTCAGCACCTGGGGTGCCAGGTAGGCGCTGCCCGGCACCGAGAGCGGATAGTCGCCGGGGTCGATCCAGGCCCTGGCCCCGGCGGCAACCGCCTCCTCGATCTGGCCGCGCACGAAATCCGCCGCCGCCGGCCGCACCAGCGGGCCCAGGGAGGTGGCCGGGTCGGTGGGATTGCCGAGCCGAAGCTGCCTGACCCAGGCCACGGCACGCTCGACGAAGGCATCGAAGATGTCGCGATGCACGTAGAGACGCTCGATGCCACAGCAGCTCTGGCCCGAATTGAAGAAGGCACCGTCCATCACCCCGTCGACGGCGGCATTCAGGTCGACGTCGGCACGGATATAGGCCGGGTCCTTGCCGCCCAGCTCGAGCCCGGTGGCAATGAAACGCCCGGCGACGTTGCGCTCTACCATCGCCCCGCCGGGAACCGATCCGGTGAAGGAGACATGGGCGATGCGGCGGTCCTGGATCAGGCCTTCGGTGGCCTCGTGGGAGAGATGCAGGTGCTGGAAGACCCCTTCCGGCAGCCCGGCCTCGTCGAAGGCCTCTTGGAATCGTTCGGCGCACAGCGGTGTCTGCGCCGAGTGCTTGAGGATCACCGTGTTGCCAGCCATGATCGCCGGCACCACCGCATTCACCGCGGTCATGAACGGAAAGTTCCAGGGCGCGACGATGAACGACACCCCCAGCGGCTCGCGGGTGATGTAGCGGGTGAAGCCAGGCTTGTCCTCGAGCACGATGGGGGCCAGCGCGTCGTCCGCCAACGCAATCATGGTGCGCGCCCGCTCCTCGAAGCCACCGATCTCGCCCGCAGCGGCGGCGATCGGCCGCCCCATCTGCCAGGTCAGTTCCTCGGCCAGCTCGTCGCGGCGCGCCACGAAGGCATCCACCATGCGCGAGCAATACCGGGCGCGCTCCGACAACGGCACGTCGCGCCAGGCCCGCTGCGCCGTCCCCGCCCGCGCCAGCGTCGCCTCCACCAGGGCCGGATCGGCCTGTTCCCGTTCGACGTAGACCGAGCCGTCAACGGGGGAAATCGTCTTCTGTATGGCCATATTCTTCTCTTTCCTTCCAGTAGCGAGCGACACGGCCCCCGGCTAATCCGGCGGCAGGTCTCCGCGGGGGCGCTTTGAATCCCTCCCTGGACGCTACTTCTTCCTTCCCTGGAAGAAGACCCCCGCTACGACCTGCCCCCAGCGCCGCTCCTGCCTGCCCCTGCCGCTAAGTAATTGGGCACGCCCAGGCCGCATAAACCTATCGGGGCTTGCCCTCTCTCAGATAATTTCGAAATAGCGGTCAAGTTCCCAGTCGGTGATATGCCTGCGGAACTGTCTTTCCTCCCACTCCCGCGTGGCCGAGAAATGCTCGACGAAGTCGTCGCCGAACAGGGACCGTGCCGGCCCCGAGGCCTTGAGCCGCTGGGCGGCTTCCCACAGGGTCTGCGGCAGGGCCTGGCTGGCGGGGTGGGTCAGCTCGTAGGCGTTGCCGCTCACCGGCTCGCCCGGCTCGAGCCGCTGCTCGATGCCATGCAGGCCGGCACCGATCGCCGCGGAAAGGGCCAGGTAGGGGTTGGCGTCGGCGCTGCCCAGGCGATATTCCACCCGCTGTGACTTGGCGCTGCCCGGTATCACCCGCAGCGCCGTGGTACGGTTCTCCACCCCCCATGTGGCATCGGTGGGCGCCCAGAAGCCGGGGATCAGGCGGGTATAGCTGTTGACGGTCGGGGCGAACATGGCCAGGAACTCCGGCATCAGCTGCTGCTGCCCGGCCACGAAGTGACGCTGGATCTCGCTCATCTGGTGCGGCTTGTCGGCATCAAAGAAGGCCGACTCGCCGCTGTCGATGTGATTGAGCGACAGGTGGATATGACCGCTCTGGCCGGGGTAGTCCGGCGACCACTTGGCCATGAAGGTGGCCATCAGGCCGCGACGCTGCGCCCACACTTTGGTGAACGTCTTGAACAGCGCCCCCTTGTCGCCGGCAGCCAGCGCCTCGTCGACGCCGATGGCCGCTTCCAGCACGCCGGGGCCGGTCTCGGTATGCAGGCCTTCGATGGGGAAATCCATCGCCTCGGAGAGCGCCAGCAGTTCGTGATAGAGCTCGCTGTGCACCGAACTCCTGAGCATCGAATAGCCCATCATGTCCGGCGTCAGCGGCTTGAGGTTGCGAAAGCCCTTCTCGCGGATCGACTCCGGTGTCTCCTGGAACAGGAAGAACTCGTATTCCAGCGCGCCATGGGCAATAAAGCCCATCTCGCGGGCCTTGGCCAGCACGCGCCGAAGCAGCCCGCGCGGGCAGATCGCCTCGGCGGGGCCGGTGAACTCGGCGAGAAACAGCAGCATGTCGCCTTCGCAGGCGAGGTCGCGACAGCTGTCGGGCAGGATTCTCAGGCCGGCATCCGGATAGCCGGTGTGCCAGCCGGTGTACTTGACGTTGTCGTAGAGCTCATCCTTGCTGTCCCAGCCCAGCACCACGTCGCAGAAGGCGAAGCCCTCCTCCAGCGCATGGAAGAACTTGTCGCGGCGCATGTACTTGCCGACCATGATCCCGTCGATATCGAACAGGCCGACCTTGACGTGGCTCAGGCCGCGCTCCTCGACGATGCGCCGGGCATCCTCCGCACTCTTGATCTCTCTTGCCTGCAGTCGGCTCATGGTCTCTCCCTCTGCTGCCCTGTTGTTGTCATTCGATGCCCCGGCGATGGCTGGACGGGGCAGGCGGCAAGCGCCGCCTGCCCCACGGGTTCACTGCCTGACGCTCAGCTGTAGCGGTAGGGAGGACCGGCCTGCTGCATGGTCTGGCGGTAATCCTTGAGGATCTGCACCACCCGCGCATTGCGATCGCTCTGTTCGGCGATCTCGTCCCAGAACTCCAGCGCCGCATCCTCCAGGGTTTGCCACTCCTCCTCGGGGATGGAGGTCAGCTCCAGTTTGCCACCGGTGGTGCGATAGTGCGCCTCCCCCCACCAATACCAGTGCTGCCGATAGTAGTGGGAATTGTCCATGCACAGCTTGAACAGCGTCTGCAGGTGCTCGGGGACCTCGTTCCAGCGATCGGAATTGGCAAAGTAGGAGCCGGCCCAGGCCCCGGAAATGTTGTTGGTGAGGTAGTAGCTGGCAACGTCGGCCCAGCCGACGGTGTAGGCCTCGGTGATTCCCGCCCAGGCGATCCCGTCGAGCTCCCGGGTCTGCATGGCGACCTCGATGTCTTCCCAGGGCAGCGTCACCGGCACCACGCCGAAGCGGCTCAGAAAGCGCCCCGCCGTGGGGAAGGTGAAGACGCGCTTGCCACGCAGGTCTTCCAGGCTGCGGATCGGGTCGCGGGTCACGAAGTTGCAGGGGTCCCAGGCGCCGGCGCCGAGCCAGGTGACGCCATCGATCTCGGCGTAGGCCTCCTCCCAGATCTCCTTGAGGCCGTAGTGGTGGAACAGCGCCGGCACGTCCAGGCTGTAGCGCGAGGCGAAGGGAAAGTAGCCGCCGAAGACCGACACATCCACCGGCGCGGCGATGGAGTCGTCGTCGCTCTGCACCGCGTCGATGGTGCCGCGCTGCATGGCACGGAACAGCTCACCGGTGGGCACCAGCTGGTCGGCATAGAAGAGCTCGATCTCCATCTCGCCGTTGGCGGCCTTGTTGAAGGCATCGATGGAGGGCTTGATGACGTGGGCCGCCAACGCCGGCCCGGCGTAGGTCTGCATGCGCCAGCGAATGGGGGCACGCGACTGGGCGTGGACGTAGGGGGCGCCGACGGTGGCCGCCCCCACGGTGGCGGCGGTAGCGACCCCGGCCTTCTTGAGAAAGTCCCGTCTGTTGCGATTGGTCATGATCATTCTCCCGATCTGGTTTGTTGTTGTTTCACTTGCCCACGGCCAGGCACCAGGAAAGCGTCAGTAGCCGTAGTAGAGCTCCGGCAGCCACAGCGCCAGCTGCGGGAAGACGGTGATCAGGCCCAGCCCCAGGAGCATGATCATCACGAACGGCCAGACGCTGCGGTAGATGTCGCCAAGGGACACCTCCGGCGGCGCCATGGCACGCATCAGGAACAGGTTGTAGCCGAACGGTGGCGTCATGTAGGCGATCTGCACGGTGATGGTGTAGAGCACGCCGTACCACACCGGGTCGAAGCCCAGGCTCACCACCAGCGGCACATAGAGCGGCGCCACGATCACCAGCATCGCGGTATCGTCGAGGAACATGCCCATCAGGATGTAGGAGAGCTGCATCATCAGCAGGATCTCCCAGGGGCCGAGGCCCATGCGGTCGAGGAAGACGTTCTCGATCGCCCGCACCGCCCCCAGGCCGTCGAACACGGCGCCGAAGCTGAGCGCGGCTAGGATGATCCACATGAACATGCAGCTGATGCCCAGGGTGCGGCGCACCGTGACCTCGATCACGGCCCGGGTCAGGCGCCCCTTGAACAGCGCCGCCAGGGTCGCCGCGAAGGCGCCATAGGCGGCGCTCTCCACCAGGCTGGTGACCCCCATCAGGAACAGGCCGGTCATCGAGAAGAAGATCAGCAGCGGCAGGATACCCGCGCGCAGCAACTTGAGCTTCGCGCCCAGGCTCATGTTGCGCTCCTCCGGAGGCAGGGCCGGCCCCAGGCTCGGCTGCAGCCGGCAGCGCACCACGATATAGATCACGAACAGCGCGGCCAGTATCAGCCCCG
This sequence comes from Halomonas sp. ANAO-440, assembly GCF_019915905.1. Taxonomy (NCBI): domain Bacteria; kingdom Pseudomonadati; phylum Pseudomonadota; class Gammaproteobacteria; order Oceanospirillales; family Halomonadaceae; genus Halomonas; species Halomonas sp. ANAO-440. The sequence continues at coordinate 280,310 of NZ_JAHXBV010000004.1, forward strand.
GAATGGCCCCGGCCAGCCATAGCTTGCCCACCGGCTGGCGGGCGATCATGCCGTAGAGCACCAGCACCACGCTGGGCGGCACCAGGATGCCCAGCGAGCTTCCCGCCTGGATCACCCCGGTCACCATGATCTTGTCGTAGCCGCGGCGCAGCAGCTCGGGCAGCGCGATACTGGCACCGATCGCCATGCCGGCCACGCTCAGGCCGTTCATGGCCGAGACCACCACCATCAGGCCGATGGTGCCCACCGCCAGGCCGCCCCGCAGCGAGCCCATCCAGACATGGAACATCTCGTAGAGGTCGCCGGCGATGCCCGACTCGGAGAGCATGTAGCCCATGAACACGAACAGCGGCAGGGTCAGCAGCGGATACCAGTTCATCAGCACGAAGCTGGCATTGAACGGCATCTCCACGCCGCCATCGCCCCACAGCAGCAGCGCCGAGGCGGCGCCAACGAAACCGATGACGCCGAACACCCGCTGGCCGGTCAACAGCAGCAGCATCATGCTCGAGAACATCATCAGCGCGATCATCTCGTAGCTCATTCGGCATCCTCCGCATAGATGTCCTGCCCGCGAGCGGTGGCGACATCCTTGAAGAAGGTCGCGACGGCCTGCAGCAGCATCAGCAGGATGCCGATACACATGATGATCTTGATCGGCGCCAGCGGCGGCGCCCAGGCAGAGTAGTTGCGTTGCCCGTACTGCAGCGCGTACTGGGTGCTGGAGATGCCGCCCAGCAGCAGCGTAACCAGGAAGAAGATCAGGAAGAGGATGGTGATGGCGTCGACCAGCGCCTGGGTGCGAGGCGTCCAGCGGCTATAGAAGAGATCCATGCGTACATGGGCCCCCATCTGCATCGCATAGGCCCCGCCCAGCAGGTAGTAGCTCACCAGCATGAACTGGGACATCTCCACGCCCCACATCAGCGGGCTGTTGAGCACCGTGCGCGAGAAGGAGGCATAGAGCAGCAGCCCCATCATGACGAAGACCAGGTACATGATCACCCGGCCCACCCCGCGATTGAGGCGGTCGACGAGGCGCACATAGCGTCTTATTGTTCTTGGCATCTCGGGGAAAACCCTGTGCGGCTTGAAACATTGCGTTTCAGTCTTGGCCGCTCTTTCCCCGGACCGCAAAGAGCATCGGTGTTGGCTGGGCTGGGACTATCGATAAAAACGATAGTGCACCATCTGAGGTCTCAGGAGCGGGTAGAAACCGCCTCGGAGAGCCATGGCAGGGCCTGGTCGAGCTGGCGGCGGAAACGTTGCTCCAGCAGGCGGCGGCTGTCCCGGGCCAATAGCGCGGGCAGGTCGCCCAGCTCATCGCGACGCGAGACCAGGGTCAGTTCCCGGGTGAGCGGCGCCACCGGCAGCGGCGCCACCTGGACCTTGAGATTCTCGAGCCCGGCCTGGTAGAGACACAGCGGCGTGGTGATGGTCCAGCCGGCCCCGGCGCTGACCAGTCGCAGCACCGCAAAGGTGTTGTCGAGATGCAGGCGGGCCGGCAGCTCCAGCTTGTTCAAGCGCAGATGGCGCTCGATGGCCTGGCCGATCAGCGACTGCGGCGTATAGCGCACGAAATCGAGCTGACGGGCGATCCAGCGCAGGTTGTCCAGCGGCCCCGTCCAGCCAAGCGGTACCACCAGCACGAAGGGTTCGCTTAGCAGCGCATGGCGCTCCAGGCCGTCGTAGTTCTCGAGTCGGTCGTCGGAGACGATGATATCCACATGGCGGGTCAGCAGGGCATGGCTGTGCATATGTGACAGCCCGGTGGTCAGCGTGTAGTCGCGGGTATAGCGCTTGATCAGCTCGATCAGCGGCTGGCCGACCGCGGTGGCCAGCGAGTCGACCAGCGCCAGGCGAACCTGGTGCAGCTGGCCGAAGGCACCCGACACCAGTTCACGACGGGTGCTGCGTGCCTCCTCCAGTAGCCGCCGGGCACGGTCGTAGAAGAAGCGGCCCGCGCTGGTCGGCTCCAGCGGTCTTGTATTGCGCTTGAACAGCGTCACCCCCATTCCCTCTTCGAGGTTGGCCAGGCTCTGGGACACCGAGGACTGCTTGAGCCCCAACCGCCTGGCCGCCGCACTCTGGCTTCCCTGTTCCAGTGTCTCGACGAAAATTTCCATGCTGCGGAGATCGAAACCGAAGCCACTGCGCATTGCCGTATTTCTCCATGCTCTGCCCCTTGTCGCCAGGAACTTGCCCGCTGCGTTCCGGTCATAAGAGCGTTGTTCTTATTGCTTTTTCGTCATCGACAGGGAGGTCAAGATGACCACACAGGCTGCCGCCAGCGCGGGGTCGGATCGCCCCGTTTCCACCTGGACCGCCTGGGGCCAGTGGCTGGCACTCGCCACCATGACCATCGATCATCTTACCCGCTACGTGCTGCCTGCAGGCTGGCAGCTCGACTGGGCAGGGTCGTCGATCGGACGTATCGCCTTCCCGCTCTTCGCCGCCATGGTCGCCTGGCACGGGCTGTTCAATACCCGCAACCCCCTGCGCTACGCCCGGCGTATCCTGGTGATCGGCCTGGTGGCCCAACTGCCCTACATGATGATGCCCCGGGCATCGGATGCCTTCATTCTCAATGTCTGCTTCACCCTGGCGCTGGGCCTGGCCTGGGGCATCTGGCTGCGCAGCCTGCTGGCGCGGTATCTGCAGGGTAAGTTGGATGTGACGCTGGCACTGGGTCTTGGCGTCTCTTTGCTGGGCTGGTATGTGGCCGGCAACTGGGTGGAATACGGGCACCGGGGCCTGCTGTTGATTCCGCTGCTCATGCTCGCCTTCCATCAGCTGCACGGCGCCGGCGAAGCGCTGGGGGAACGCCTGCTTGCCGTTACCCTGGCAGCACCGGTGCTGGTGGTGGCCGGGCTGATGAACAGCTCCGACATGGCCAAGTCCTTCACCGTGGCCACCTGCCTGGTGGTCCTGTGGCTCGCCGCCGGCGCCCACCGATTCACGCCGAGCGTTCCGAGCGCCATGCCACGCCGGCTGTGGCTGGCCTGGTACCCCGGCCATTTCATGCTGATCGCCGCCTGGCTCTGGGCAAGCGGTGGCCTGGGCTGATCAGTCGGTGATCTGACCGGAGCCGGCCGATTCCTGGCAGCGGGAGAGAAGCTGCTCCAGCAGCTCGATGGCCATGGGTCGATGGAAATGATAGCCCTGGAAGCGGCGACAGCCGCGAGCCAACAAGAAGTCCAGTTGGGCCTCATTCTCGACACCCTCGGCCACGACCTCGATACCGAGATGCTGCGCCATGGCCAGTATTGTCTCGACGATGGCGGCATCGTTGCTGTCGGAGTCGAGGTCACTGACGAAGCTGCGGTCGATCTTCAATTCGTCCAGTGGAAGGCATTTCAAGTACGTCAGTGAAGAGAAGCCTGTACCAAAATCGTCCAGCGCAAGATTGACCCCCAGCCGCTTGAGCTGATGCATGCGGTCGACGGCTTCACCGAGACCGTCGATCATGATGCTCTCTGTCAGTTCAATGGTCAGCCGCGACGGGTCGATGCCATGGGTACCCAGAACCCAAGTCACGCCTTCGACGAATCCAGGCTGGGTGAAGTGCCGCACGCTGATGTTGACCGACAGACGAGGCAGCATTTCGGCCGGCAGCCGGGTCAACAACTCGCAGCAACTATCCAGCATCCAGGTCTCGAGCTCGACGATCAGGTCGCTCTCCTCGGCGATGGCAATGAAGACCTCCGGCGATATCCAGCCATGGACGGGGTGCTGCCAGCGCATCAGCGCCTCGACACCGAATATCCGCCCGTCCTGGTCCAACTGGGGCTGGTATTGAGCAAAGAGCTGGTCTTCGGTCAGTGCACTGCGCAGCGCCTGCTCCATCTCCAGCCGCCAGGTGATCTGAGTCTGCATCGATGGTTCATAGCCGCACACCTGGGCCCGACCCTTGACCTTGGCCTGGTACATGGCAGTATCGGCATGGCGCAGCACATCACCCACGTCATCATCGGCGGCAAGTGGGAAGAGCGTATAGCCGATGCTCGGTGTGACGCTGATTCGTTGGCCCGCGAGATCATAGACCTTGCGCAGTGAGGAGAGCAGCTCTCTCGCCATCTGCTCGGCCCGCACCAGCTCGGCCTCCCGGTCGCCCGACAAAGCCGGCACCAACACCACGAATTCGTCGCCGCTGAGGCGCGCCGCCATGTCCCCGTCGCGCATGCAGACCAGCAGCCGCTTGCTGAGCTGCCTGAGCAGCTCGTCACCGACGCTGTGACCCAGTGAGTCGTTGATCATCTTGAAGCGGTCGAGGTCGAGGAACATCACCAGACCCAGTCGGCCGTCATCGCGGCGATCCCGAATCGTGGACGCCAGGGTCTCTATCAGCAGGCGGCGATTGGGCAGCTCGGTCAGCGGATCGAAGTAGGCTTGCCGATGGATGGTCTCTTCCGCTCGCTTACGCTCGGTGAAATCCTCGATCAGCGCCACGCCGCCGACGATCTCACCTGCTTCATTGCGCAGCGCATTGTAGAAGGCACGAAGCGGCGTCTGCTTGCCGCTGAGAATGGCGCGATAGGTTCCTTCATAATAGCCGGTACCGCTGACCAGCGCCTGGCGGACCGCGCCGGATACCCGCTTGTCCTCCGCTTGCTCCAGCAGGTTAAAGCCCTGCAGGCGCTCCCAAGTGGTTCCGAGAATTTCCAGACACTTCTCGTTGAAGTCGACGACCCGTCCCTCTCCGTCGAAGTGCATCACCCCCAGGGGCGTATGACGAAAGATGGCGCGATAGCGGCTCTCGCTCTCACGCAGCTGCGACTCCCGCGAGGTGACAGCCAGGCGCAGGGCGATATTATCGCTGATGATATGGTGAAGACGACGGCTGACCGTCAGCAGGAGCCCCAGAAACAGCACGACCATGGCAGAGAGCAACCAGGAGAACGGCGAGCCCTGGAACAGCAGCTGGCCCAGCAGTGGCAGCAAGGCGGGCAGGATGAAGACAGGGGCCACCCACCACACCGAAGAGAGCGTCGTCATGCCACCCGCGGCGACTCCGGTCAGCACGATGGTCAGGGCGGCGAGCTGTCCTTGATGCTCCATGGTGAACATCAGCAACCCCGCAGCGCCCCACACGGCGCCGGCAATCCCCGCCCCCCAGGCGAAACGCCGCAGCCAGCAACGCTGATGACGTCGGCTGGCCGGCTGGCGATGATAATACCAGGCAAGCCCCAGGCGACCCGAGGAGACGAAGACCAGTACAACCAGCCATCCGATCAGCAGAGTAGCCGGTAACAACGGCCACATGGCGGCGACCAGCAGGCACGCTCCCAACACGCTAGCCAGCACCGGTTGCCACAGCCGCTCGTAGAGCAGGCGAACCTGCTCGTGGACGAGCTGGCGGCACTGGGTGGAGACTGGCAGAGACGCACCGAAGAGCTCGCGACTCTCCGCCGGGGGAGGACTGGGCATGCGATCGTTCCGAATAGATGTATTCGTTGTGGCTCCTATCTTTACCGCATGCCGGCGGATTTGGCGAGGGAGCCGCCCTCAACGCAAGGCGCGAGGCGACTCCCTGGCATGATCAAGGCCAGGAGTAGACGCCTCGGTTCAAGGCATCGCGAATGGCCGATATCACCTTGTTACCACGCAGCGTGGCCCCACTGTAGCCATCGATGTCATCGACCATACGCTCGGGCTCGTAGAGCGCGAAGACGCGCGTCACGGGCTCGCCCTCGAGCCGCTCGGTGATCTGCTGGTGCTGCACCATAACCGGGTAGAGCTCGTCGCCCTCTTCCAGTGCCAGATAGTCCACCCCACGGTAGGCCAGGTGACGATAGCTGACATTCGACAGCCGACCGTCGCGCAGGTCGAACTGCACGTTGACCTGCATCTCGCCGCCGTCACTGAACACACCGCGGTAGCGGCCATCCAACGGCAGGCCAAGCAGCGCTCGGTGCAGCCGTTCGTCATCGACAGGCGATAAGCGCGCCTCGTCAGTGTCGGTGTCCTGACTGACAGTATCGGACGGTTCGGTGGCGGCCTCGGACTCGAACGGCTCACCCTCCTCGTCCACCAGACGCCCGACCAGGTACTCCTCGAGCATACCCTCGGCCCGCGGGCTATGGGGCACGTCGGGACGCTTGTTGTCCCAGCCTTCGGTAGCCTCTCTGCCACACCACTCCAGCATTATCTCTTCGTCGGTAGGATGGTCGGGGATGTAGTCGGTGACGTCGTAGACCCTGCCATGAATGGCCTTCCAGCAGCTCTCGGCGCCATCGTGCTCGGCCAGCTCATCCAGGGTGATGGCATCCAGCTCATCGTCGGCGGCCTCGTCACGCTCGCCGCTCGATAACGCGTTGACCGAGACCATGGTGAAGAGGCTCGCCATGAAGGCAATGAAGGCGGAGTATGCAATTTTGTTGAGCGTCATAGAAAGTCGAAGACCTCGCTGTGAATACGTGAAGCGGGAATCCCCTGCCCGGCAAGCAGTTGCTTCAGGTGAGCATTCATGGCGGGAGGTCCACAGACATAGATCTCTCGCTCGGTAAAGTCGGGGCAGTGTTCACGCAGGTAGGCCTCGTCCAGCCGCCCACGTTCTCTGGAATAGTGCTGGCTGAAGGCAAAGGACTCATGGCCCGCGGCAATGCGCTCAAGCTCCTCCCGATAGTAGGCACGCTCCGGGCTGTTCGCGAGATAGAACAGGTGGACACGCCCATCGGTCAATCCTCGCTCGGCAATGTCGCGTGCCCCGCCCACAAAAGGGGTAATACCGATACCGCCACCGATCCAAAGCTGATCACGCTCTGGAAAGTGCCGGCCATAGAACTCACCGTAGGGGCCCTCGATCAGAATCCGGGTCTCCGGCTCCACCGTCTGCAGGGCATGGCTGGCGTCACCCAGGTCCTTGATGCCAATGCGCAGGCGAGAATCCGACGGCGCCGAAGCGATGGTATAAGGATGCTCCTCGCCGCGCCCGGCGGAAAGCCTCTCGTCCAGCGGCGTGAGGTAGACGAACTGCCCTGCCTCGTAGGCCATGGGCCGGCCCTCGGGACGCAATACCAGCTCGACCACGCCGCGCGCCAGCCGCTCTACCGCTTCGACACGGTAGGGATGCCGCGCCACACGCGGTGACACCAGCTTGCGCCAGACGATAGCGCCGATGCCGGCCAGCCCCAGCAGCCACCAAAGCGCTGATTCACCGGCCAGCAGCAAGGCATGCCCAAGCCCCAGCAGCAGCGCCGCCGCCGACACCAGGTGCAGACGCTTCCAGCGCTGGTAGTGGGGCTGGCCGAAGAAGTCGAAGGTGGGCGCAAGGAAAATCACCATGGCCAGCCAGGCCAACCAACCCAGCCAGGTCGCGCCATGTGAAAGCGGCGGGAAAAGGGTCGCCACCGCTGCATCCAGGGAGGCCGGTACCGCCGCCAACCCCAATGCCAGGACATGTACCATCACCAAAATGAAGGCGGTGAAACCCAACCAATGGTGAAGCCGCCACAGCCGGGCTAGCCCGCCGAACCAGCGATCCGTACCCGGCAGGCGAATGCTCACCGCTGCCGCCAGCAGCATCATGGCCAACCCAAGGATGCCAGTTACTCGGCCCACCCAGGTCAGCCACAGTTCAGGTGGCCCACCGAGTCCCCCCAAGCGCGGCAGCGCCACCAACAGCGGCAGGATTATGAGGACGATCAGCAGCAGGTCACCATAGCGAGGTCGCAGGGGCATGCAGGGCTCCATCATGAACAGGCCCTATCAGTCTTGCTGACAATCCTCATTTCGCAACACCATCCCGCACTAACTTGCCCTTGAGTGATCCAGGTCAACACATCATGCCGCGACTCAACCACACTGAAAGCCTGGAAGGTCTCCCTGACGTCGATACGAATAACAACAACAAACCACACTCATAGACCGAGGAGCCTCCATGGCTAATAACAAGATAGGCCACAGGGTTTCGCCCTGGCTGGCGCTTGCGCTACCTGCCGCGCTGGCACTGACCTGGGCAACCCAGGGCAGCGGCGTGATCAAGAACGATCACGACCGCAATATCCACATTCCCGACGAGCTGACCATGCCGCTGCAGGTGCAGGTCGCCTACAACGATGACGAGGTTTTCTTCCGCTATCGTTGGCCCGCCGAACAGGCCTATGTCTACCATGACATGCTGCGTTACGAAGATGGCGTTTGGCATCGTCATGGCGCCTCGCCCATCGGCTCGGATCCGGACAACGCCTACGAGGACCGGGTCACCATGCTGGTGGACGATGGCAGCGTTCCCGAGTTTGGCCGCTATGGCGGCTACATCACCGTTGGCAGCGGCATGCGTTACTTTCCCGATGTAGCCGGTGCGCAAGAGGTGCGTGATCACCCTCACCTCGGCGAGGCCCTGGGTCGCAGCGATGTCCGCAAATATCTACCGGCCACCCGTACCGACCAGAATGACTGGCGCAGCGTGGTCAATGCGGATCTGCTAAGCGCCCAGCGCGAGGCAGGATACTTCCTCGACCTGTGGCACTGGCGAGCAGGACGCTCCAACCCAGTCGGCATGGCCGACGATAATTGGGTCGGCGAATACCGTAACAGCGATGCCGGCCGGGGTGCCTTCACTACCAACTGGGATGGTGAAAACGCACAGCCCAACTGGATGTTCGACCCCGATGCGGTAGCTATACACGCCTTGCGCTGGGAAGATATCGCCGCGAACCGCTTCGACTTCGATGGCCTCTACTATCTGGCAGAGGACTTTGCCGTGGAATTCGACCCCGACCATGACTGGCAAAACGGCGACGTCATTCCCCGCCGTCTGCTGCGCCAGCCCGAGGGCTCCCGTGCGGCAATTCGGGTCCACGGAGATGCCCGCTGGGCTGATGGTCATTGGGACGTAACCCTGGTGCGCGCCATGGATACGGGAAGCCCGCTTGACGACAAGGCGTTCCGCGAACAGGGACGCTACGATCTAGGTATCGCCGTGCATCGGAATGCTACCGGCAGCCGCTGGCACTATGTCTCGCTACCCTACTCGCTTGGCTTTGGTCGCGAAGCGGATATCCAGGCCCAGCGCCTTAATGGCAGTGAGCCCGACTGGTCCGGTGACTGGACCGACATTACCCTGCTCTATCCCGGCCAGGTCAATTGGCCACTGCTGATCAGCGATGCCCATGCCGGCGCCAAGGATATCGCCGACGGCACCGCGGTACGTGCCCGCCATAACGAGAAGCAGCTGGCTTACTACGGCATGGAGATGGAGTTCAACGGCCCCATCACCGCACGCTGGGGGCTGACGCTCTTCACCGGTCTGTTCCTGATGCTGGGCATGACTCTCGCTCTGCTACCTGCCTTTCGCTCCAATCAAAAGGGAGACCTCTAATGGCTGCCATGCATCATATGCTCGTGCATTTTCCACTGGCGTTCTGGTCGCTCTCCATCCTGATGATTCTACTCGGGGCACTGGCCAAGGGGCATATCGCTGAGCTGAGTCGAGCTGCACTGCTGCCGGTACTGGCAATCAGTGTACTGAGTGGCCTGGTAGCCATTGTCAGCGGGCTGATAGTCTGGCCGATGCAGGCCAATATCACCAGCCCGCTGGCCCGCAACCATATCCTGATGGCCTTTTGGTCGCTGGGCATCTTCACCATGCTCACGGTACTCGTGTGGCGTGCCGGCGATTCTGCCTTCGAAGGGAGCCGTCGTTGGGCCCTGGTGATCCTGGCACTGACCGGAGGCCTCATGTTCGCCGCCGCCGGCACACTGGGTGGACATATGCTCGGCGAGGCCACCCCCTGGTCCGCAGTCCTTGGCCTGCTCGGCTGGAACGTCTACACCACCTATTACACACCCTACTGGGTGCTCCTGCTGATGCTGCTGGCAGGATTGGGAGGCATCTACCTCTGGCTCCGGGCATCAGGTCGCCTGGAGCCCGGTAAAGCTACGCTCCGATAACCATTGAACCGCAACCATCAAGGGCCCCAAACGGGGCCCTTGTCGTTAGGGAGGCGCCTCTCCGCCTTGGACGCGCAGCTTTCAGCTTGCTTGGAGTGGCCGTCCGCGAAATAAAGCGGGCCCCGTTGCGCTACGTCACCGGTTGCGCTGACGTTACGAGTCCTCGAAGCTGAAGCGCGGCTCCGGCGCTTCGGGCAGCAGGCAAGCGCAGGCATGCACCTTCTCGAGCAACTCGGCATGGGTCGGCGCCAGCAGGTTGACGTGGGCGAGCTTGCGGCCGGGGCGCTCGCTCTTGTCGTAGCGGTGCAGGTGAGCGTCTTCGATGGCGAGTATCGCCGCCGCGTCGCCCTCCTGGCCGATCACGTTGACCATGCAGGTGGGCATGCGCGCCGAGGTGTCGCCCAGCGGCAGGCCCTGGATCGCCCGCAGGTGGTTCTCGAACTGGCTGGTCACCGCGCCGTCCATGGTCCAGTGGCCGGAATTGTGTACCCGCGGCGCCATCTCATTGGCCAGCAGCTGGCCGTCACGGGTCTGGAACAACTCCAGGGTCAACACGCCGACATAGTCGAGTTCGTCGAGCAGTGCGCGAATATAGCCATCCGCGGTCTGCTGCACGGTCTCGTCGAGATCAGGCATTGGCGCCAACGAATAGCGCAGAATGCCATCGACATGCAGATTCTCGGCCATGGGGTAGAAGGCCACGTCGCCCTCGCGGCCACGCACGGCGATGATCGAAACCTCACGCACGAAATCGACGAATGCCTCGACGACCAGTTGGGGATGATTGATGCTGCGCCAAGCATCGGCGGCCTCGGCCGGGTCGCGTAGCACCGCCTGGCCCTTGCCGTCGTAACCCTCGGTGACCGACTTGGCCACCACCGGAGCACCCAACTCGCGGGTCGCCGCCTCGAGCTCCTCGGCGCTCTGCACCAGGCGATAGGCCGGGGTGGGAATGCCCAAGCGGTCGAACAGTGCCTTCTCCTGAGCACGGTTCTGGCAGATCCGAATCGCCTCGCTGGACGGATAGACCGGCCTGAGTTCTTCGATGGCCTGGACAAGCGCAACGGGCAAATGCTCGAACTCGTAGGTGACGAGATCAACCTTGGCCAGGAAGTCGTCGAGATGGTGCTGATCCGTATACACCATCACATCACCGATGCCCGCGCTGGGATGGCCGGTGGTATCGAGAAAGGTAAAACGATTGGCCAGGGGATAGCCGGCCAGGGCCAGCATGCGGCCAAGCTGGCCGGCACCGAGCACACCGATGTTCATGTCGCTTACTCCTCTCGCAGGCTCATTCGGCTCTCGCTGACTCATTCGGAGCGAGGGTCGGGGTTGTCGAGCACCGTCTGGGTCTGTTCGGCTCGGAAGGCCTCGACGGCAGTACGCACCGACTCATCCTGCAGTCCGACGATCTGCGCTGCCAGCAGGCCGGCATTGGTGGCCCCCGCCTTGCCGATGGCCAGGGTCCCCACAGCGATCCCGCCCGGCATCTGAACGATGGAAAGCAGCGAATCCAGGCCCTTGAGCGCCTTGGACTCCACCGGCACGCCCAGCACCGGCAGCGCCGTCTGGGAGGCCACCATGCCCGGCAGGTGAGCCGCACCGCCCGCGCCGGCGACGATCACCTGCAGGCCGCGTTCGGCGGCACCCTTGGCGTAGTCGAACAGCAGGTCAGGCGTGCGATGCGCGGAAACCACGCGGGTCTCGCAAGCCACGCCCAGGCGCTCGAGCATCGCCACGGCGTGCTCCATGACCGGCCAGTCGGACTTGGACCCCATGATCACGCCTACGCGTGGCTGCTGGTTGGACTGCATGTGCGGCTCCCGGAAGTGGTGCAGAAATGCGAAGGGCAGGTATTCTAACGGCGCCCGCAGGCGCCGTCATCTTGACCATTCGAACAATAGGCGGCCCGTCAGGCCGCCTATCGCCCGTCAACCGCTGCGGACGCCGGCGGCGGCCATCTCTCTCCGATGGGCAACCCAGTTCCCACCGATGGCCAGGGCCATGATCACCACACCCGCGATCTCTGCGGTCAGATCTGGATAGAACACCGCCACGATAGCCGGCACAATGGCCATCCGCGACAGCAACGACATGCGGGTGAAGAGATACCCTTCCAGTGCAGCCGCAAAGGCACAGAGCGCCAGAATCGCAATCACCCCGTTCCAGACCACCACCGGCACCGGGCCACCGACAATGATCTCCGGATTGAAGACCATGAACATCGGGATCAGGTAGAGACCCTTGGCAAACTTCCAGGCCTGGAAACCGGTTTCCATTGGTTTGCTGCCGGCAATGGCCGCCCCGGCGAAGCCCGCCAGGGCGATGGGTGGCGTCACGTTGGAATCCTGGGAGTACCAGAACACCACCAGGTGTGCGATCAGCAGCGGAATACCGAACTCCGCGGTGAGCGCCGGGCCCACCAGCACGATCAGCACGATGTAGCTGGCGGTCACCGGCAACCCCATGCCCAGGATCAGGCTCGCCAGCAGCACCATCAGCAGCGCCAGCACGATGTTGCCACCGGAGAAAGCCATCATCATGGAGGAGAACTTCAGCCCCAGGCCGGTAAGCCCGACCACACCAACGATGATGCCGGCCACCGCACAGGCCATGGATACCGCTACGGCATTGCGCGCACCGAGCTCGAGTCCCTGGACCAGCTTGACCAACCCGGCCCAGAGCATGAGCTTGATACTGGTGAGCGTTACCGACTGGCCCTGCTGAGGGGCAACGAAGAAGAACCACAGCGCATAGCGCAGCACGGCGACCACCACCATGGTGATCACCGCATAGAAGCCTACCCGCATCGGCGACATGTTCATCACCAGCAGCCAGACCAGCACCCCCAGCGGCAGCAGGAAGTGCCAGCCGTCCCGCATCACCTGGCGCATTTGCGGCAGCTCGGAACGCGGCAGCCCCTGCATGCCCTGCTTCAGCGCGATGATATGCACGAAAAGATAGACGGTGGCGAAGTACATGATCGCCGGCAAAATGCTGACCTTGACCACCTCGAGATACGGCGTATTGGTGTACTCGGCGATCAGGAAAGCGCCCGCCCCCATCAGCGGCGGCATGATCTGTCCACCGGTGGAGGCCGCTGCCTCGATGCCACCCGCCTGGTGCGGCTTGTAGCCCAGGCGCTTCATCAGCGGAATAGTGAAGGCGCCGGTGGTCACCACATTGGCGATGGCGCTGCCCGAAATCGACCCCATGCCGGCAGAAGCGATGACCGCAGCCTTGGCCGGACCACCCCGCTGGCGACCGGTCGCGGCATAGGCCATGTCAATGAAGAACTTTCCGGCGCCGGTGCTCTCGAGAAAAGCACCAAACAGCACAAAGATAAAGATATAGGTGGCTGCCACACCCAGCGGCAGGCCGAAGATCCCTTCCTGTCCCAGGTAGAGCTGTCCGGCAACCCGATCCAGGTTGTAGCCACGGTGTTCGAGGATGCCCGGCATGAACTGCCCCAGCCAGGGCAGCTCACCGCGAGGGCCGGCGAAGGCGTAGACAATGGCCAGGGCGCCAATCAGCGTCATGCCGAAGCCCACCGCTCTACGGCTGGCCTCCAGCACCGTCAACGTGGCGATACAGCCGACAAGGATATCGGTCTGGCTCCAGAAGCCCGCGCGGCTGATGATCTCGTCCAGGTAGAGCACCAGATAGCCACCCGTGACCAGGGCGCCGGCGAAGAACATGGCATCGATGAGCCAACCCAGGATACCGCGTTTGCGGCCGGGCCCGAACACCGGAAACATCAGGAAAGCCAGCATCATGATCAGCATCAGGTGGATGCTGCGCTGGTAGAAGAGGCCCAGCGGCTGGATGCCCGCCGAGTAAAGCTGGAAGAGGGAAAGCCCCACCGCCACGATGGTGATCAACCACAGGACGAAGCGGGGCTGGATGGCGTTGCCACCCGGCATCACCACCGGTGGGTTTGTGGACTCGCTCATGGATTCCTCGTCAGACGTCGTCTGGCTAGCTCAGTTGTCGAGCATGTTGAGTTGAATGGTGACACGCTGGCCCGCGGCTATATCGCTGAGGCTGATCCGGTTTGTCTCACCGTCGCGCTGCCATACTAAACGATGATCGACCTCAGGTGAGCCAACGCGCAAGACATAGCGGTTGCCGGGTACGGGTTCGTGGATATTCTCGATCCAATAGCCGCCCTTCCCGTCGGAGACCTGCTCACCCCGCCCCTGGGAGTGTCCGAGGCCCGCGGCAAAATCGGGCTGATGGCTGCGCTCGAGCTCCATCCGGCCCTGGTGATGTCGATAGCAGTCGAGTACCGGGAAATGCCTGACGGAGTGGTTCCAGCCCAGGCACCAGCGGTCACCCTCCGGCATCGGGACGCGCAACAGCAACTCATCCTCGACGCTTCGCACCTCGAGCCACTGGCCACCAGCTGCCATTGCCGGGCCAAACCATAACGCCCACAGCATCAGGGCGGACAACGTGGTCCGCCCTGATGCCATGGCTTGGCGCACTCCGGGACGCATGGTTTCCTGTCCCTGGCGTCAACTTTGCGTCATCACGGACGCAGGTCGTCCGGGATATCGGCCTCGATTTCCTCGAAGTAGCGAATGGCACCGGGGTGCAGCGGCACCGGAGTGGACTCCATGGTGAACTCCACGGTGGTGTCGTTGGCCGCCGGGTGCACGGCGATCAGGTCATCGGTACGCTCGAACAGCAGCTTGGTGAGTTCGTAGGCCAGATCCTCGTCCATGTCGGAATTGACGACCAGGACATTGGGGATACTGATGGTCTGCACTGCCTCGTCCATGCCGTCGTACATGCCGGCACGCAGCTCATAGGCGGCAAACACCGGTTCTGCTTCACGGGCGTTCTCGATCTCTTCGTCCGAGAAACCGATCAGGCGAATGTCGCGGGTAGCCGCCAGGTTGAGGATCGAGCTGGTGGGCGGCCCCACGCTCCAGAAGCCGGCGTCGATGTCACCATCGCGAATGGCGTCGGCGGTTTCGTTGAAGTTCAACCGCTGCGGACGGAAGTCATCGTAGGAGATGCCATTGGCTTCCAGCAGGGCTCGGGCGTTGAGCTCGGTACCGCTACCCGGGGCGCCGACAGAGACCCGCTTGCCCACGAGGTCGGACAGCGACTGCACGTCGGAATCGGCCAGGGTGACCAGCTGCACGGCGTTCGGGTAGACCGAAGCCAGGGCGCGGGTGTTTTCGATCTGGCGGCCTTCGAAGTCACCGGTGCCGGACCAGGCCTGGTAAACGGTATCCGCCAGCGCCAGCGCCAGATCAGCATCGCCGCGCATGATCAGCCCCATGTTCTCCACCGAGGCCCCGGTCACTTCAGCGGTCGCACTGGCTCCCTCGATGTTGTCGTTGATCATCTCCGCAAAGCCACCACCGATCGGGTAGTAGACGCCCCCGGTACCGCCGGTGGCGATAGAGAGCTGCTGGGCTGCTGCCATGGGTGCTGTGACCAGCAGCGAAGCTGCCACTGCATACTTGAGAGCTCGCATGGAATTCCTCCGTCCTGAAACCGAACTGCTTGTGATTGTTGAAGCTGATTGCTGTACCTGCGCAAAAGCGCTGCCTGACGAAATCAGGCCCATCAGAAAGCTAGCACGCCACCCTCAGGGTAGCCACTCTCTACTTTCTACGTTTCAGCAAAGTTTCTGCAATAACACCATGGTAGCTTCCTCGGGAGGCTCCCTTCCCGGTTTTTTACCATGAATGGGACCTGATGTGGCCTTCCATGGCATGAGAAATACGCATCTAAACGACACTGGCAAAATCGAGAAAAAGCCCCCATGATGTACCTGTCGCAATCGCCCTTTGGAGCATCATGAGTACGGCATATCGCACGACAGGCGCGGACCTTCTCGACCCTCCGCGAAGTTGCCCTGACCTCGATGTCAGGGATTTGGAAAAACGTACACGCCTCATGCGCATCGTGACTCGGCTGATCGCCGTATCCGACCTGGGTTGCCGCGAGATCGCTCGCCGAGCCGGGTTGCCGGCACAGAAGATCAGTGATCTGCTGGCCGGGCGCCTGGAGCACCTTTCACTGGATGAGCTACGACTTCTCTATCGCACCATCAATCCGGAAGGCGCTCCGCACTAGCTTGCACTACCCGAACGCACCCCCCAACGCCCGGTCACCATGACCGGGCGTTGCCGTCTATGGCTATGGCACGGATCACTGACGGTAGGGCGAGATGTTTGTACAGGCCATGACGGCTAGACGGGACCCGCCAGGCGAACATCACCCAAATTCAGAGTGAGTCCCACGATGCAGCAACCGCAGCAGACTGTCTTGAGAGCGCTACGGGACATCGTCCTCGTTGGCGGCGGCCACACCCACGTGGGGGTGTTGAAGCGCTTCGCCATGAAACCTGAACCCGGCGTCAGGCTCACAGTGATCTGCCGAGACACCCATACCCCCTACTCGGGCATGCTGCCGGGCTATGTGGCCGGGCACTACAGCTATGACGACGTGCATATCGACCTGCGCCGCCTGGCGGAGTACGCCGGGGCACGCTTCTTCCGCGACGAGGCCATCGGCATCGACCACGAGGCGCAGACCGTCCTCTGCCGCTCGCGCCCGCCGGTGCCCTACGACTGGATGTCGATCAATATCGGCTCGACCCCCAGCGTGAATTCGGTCAGCGGTGCTGGCGAGCATGCGGTGCCGGTCAAGCCGATCCATCAGTTCAACGACCGCTGGCAGAGTCTGCTCGAACGCCTCACGCACCCACACACCGGGCAGCACCCGGGCCAGACCCGCATCGCGGTGGTCGGCGGCGGGGCCGGCGGCGTCGAGCTGCTGCTGGCCATGCAGTACCGGCTGAGCAACGAACTCAGCGCCCTGGCCCGCGACCCGAGTGAGCTGCGCTTCTCCCTCTTCACCCGTGGCGCGCAGATCCTGCCAACCCACAACCCCCGGGTGCGCGCCCATTTCCAGGCAACCCTCAAGCAGCGCGGCGTCGAGGTGTACACCGCCACCGACGTGGTCGGTGTCGAGGCGGGCCGGCTCCAGGCCGCCGACGGCAGCTGGCACCCCGCCGACGAGATCGTCTGGGTCACCAATGCAGGCGGCGCCGCCTGGCTGCGCGACACCCGCCTGGCTCTCGACGACGACGGCTTCATCCAGGTCGGCGACACCCTGCAGTCGCTCTCCGACCCGCGCATCTTCGCCGCCGGCGATATCGCCAGCCAGGTCGACCATCCCCGCGAGAAGGCCGGGGTCTTCGCCGTGCGGCAAGGGCGCCCGCTGGCCGACAACCTGCGCGCCGCCGTGACCGGCCGCGCCCTGTCGCCCTACCGCCCCCAGGCGCAATGGCTGGCGCTGATCAGCACCGGCGACCGTCACGCCGTAGCCTCCCGCGGCGGCCTCTTTCTCGCCGGCGACTGGGTGTGGCGCTGGAAGGACGGCATCGATCGGCGTTTCATGGCCAAGTTCAATGACCTGCCGCCGATGGAGGAAGGCGCCATGCGGGCGCCCCGGGCCAGCCGCGTGGCGCTGAACGAGGAGGAGAGCGCCCAGGCGATCTCGGCCATCGCCATGCGCTGCGGCGGCTGTGGCGCCAAGGTCGGCGCCTCGGTGCTCTCCCGGGCCCTCTCGACCCTGCAGCCGGTGGAACGGGACGAGGTACTGGTGGGCCTGCACGCCCCGGACGATGCCGCCGTGGTACGGGTACCGCCGGGCAAGGACGTGGTGCATACCGTCGACTTCTTCCGCGCCTTCATCGACGACCCCTATGTGTTCGGCAAGGTCGCCGCCAATCACGCCCTGGGCGACATCTTCGCCATGGGCGCCGAGGCCCAGACCGCCACCGCCGTGGCCACGGTGCCCCAGGGCCTCGAGGCCAAGGTCGAGGACACCGTCTACCAGATGATGCGCGGTGCCGTCGAGGTGCTCAACGAGGCCGGCTGCGCCCTGGTCGGCGGGCACACCGGCGAGGGCAGCGAGCTGGCCCTGGGGTTTGCCGTCAACGGCCTGATCGACGCCGGTGGAGATAGCGCTCTGACGAAAGGCGGCCTGCGCCCGGGCCAGGCGCTGATCCTGACCAAGCCCATCGGCACCGGCACCCTGTTCGCCGCCCATGCCCGGCTCGGCGCCCGGGGGCGCTGGATCGACGCCGCCCTGGAGAGCATGTGCCAGTCCAACCGGCAGGGGGCGAGCTGCCTGCGCGAACACGGCGCCACCGCCTGTACCGACCTCACCGGTTTCGGCCTGCTGGGGCACCTGGTGGAGATGACGCGCCCTTCCGGGGTGGATGCCGAACTCGACCTGACGGCGCTGCCGCTGCTCGAGGGCGCCGAGGAGACCGTCGCCGCCGGTATCCTGAGCTCGCTGCAGCCCGCCAACGTGCGCCTGCGCCGTGCCATCCACGACCAGGCCGCCTGGGTGGACCACCCCCGCTATCCGCTGCTGTTCGACCCCCAGACCGCCGGCGGCCTGCTGGCCAGCGTGCCCGCCGAACGCGCCGAGGCCTGCCTCGCGGCCCTGCACTCGCTGGGCTACGCCCGGGCCGCCATCATCGGCCGCGTCCTCGAGCCCGGCGAAGCGCTGGAGCCCATCCATCTCAGGGGCTGAGGGGAGTGGAAGGCCAAGAGCTCACTTTACAACATCGTTAGCGAACAGGGGCTGTGCCGGGCGCAGGCCTTCGCAAAGGCGCTGTGAACCCTTCCCTGGGCGCTACATTCGCCATCCATGGCGAATGACCTTTGCTACGACCTGCCCCCGGCGCCCCTCGTCAGAGGCCGAGGTAAAGCAGTCAGCCCACAGGCGGCGATAACTCGCGCCAGCGCCTCCCGCTCGGCCGCGGGGCTGAACAGCGGCGCCCGCGCCAGCACCTGCTGGCGGAGCCGGTCGACGAAGGCCGGTTCGGCCTCTGCTCGGCACAACAGGGCCCTCAGGGCCGCGGTGTCGTCCACCGGGAAGTAGCCGGCGTAGTCGTCGCCCAGCAGCCCGCGGTTTCCGGGGATATCGGAGGCCACCACCGGCAGGCCGGCCACGCAAGCCTCGCTGACTACATTGGCGCCCCCTTCCATGCGCGAGCTGATCACCATCAGCCGTGCCCGGGCCATCCACTGACGCACCCGCCAGCGGGGCAGGTCGCCGAGCCAGCGGTAACGCGCGTTGCAGGCCATCTCCTCGCGGGCGGCCTCGGCCCACTCCGGGCGGTGGGCGCCACCGAGTTGCACCACGCACAACCGCGACGTCGATGGCAGCTCGCGCACGGCCAGGGCCGCACGCAGCGAGTCCTTCTCCTCGCGCAGGTGGCCGGCGACCAGCACCTCGAAACGGCGACGGATGGGCCCTTGGGCACGGGGCGGCAGTGGCAGGGCTGACTGGTGGACGACATGCAGGCGCGACAGGCAGCACGGCGGCAGATCCTCGGCCAGGCAGTCATGCAGGCCGATCAGGGCATCGCTGGCGGCGAGGCTGTCGAGAAACGCCTCCGGGTCGCTGTGCTGGAAGCGGTAGACGTCGGTTCCCGTCAGCACCACCACCAGCGGGCATGCCGGAAAGGCGGCGCGACAGGCGCGGATGGCGGCGTGGCTGCGCACCGCATGCAGCGCCAGCACCAGGTCGGGAGGCTGGCCGTCGAGGCGGCAGCCATCGGCGTCCCCGTCGGATTGTGCAACGCGCACGCGACAGCCCAGGTCGTGCAGCAGCCCCGCCCAGCGGGTGGCCGTGGTCCGGTTGCCGGCATGAGAGCCTCGACGCGCCGGCGTGATCAGCGCTACCTTCAACACTATCTCGACTCCCTATCTCGACTACTTAGCTCGACTCCCTATCCTTGCTCCCTGAGCGCTCCACTGCGACGAGGTCGGCATGCTCTCCACACCACTCAGCACACCGCCTACGCCACCCCGGCCCGCCGTCGAGCTGGCGGCAATGCTCACCGACGCGCGGACGCGCAGCCTGGCGCTGATGCAGGACACCCTGGAGGCCCGCGAACTCGGCCCGCGGCTGGCGATCGTCAATCCACCGCTGTGGGAGCTGGGCCACCTGGGCTACTTCCACGACCATTTCGCCCTGCGCGGCCTCTTTGGCCTGCCCGACTACCAGATCGCCGAGGCCGAGCGGCTGTTCGATTCCAGCAGCATCGCCCATGACGACCGTTGGTCGCTACCGCTTCCGTCACGGGAGCAGACCCTGGCGTACCTGTCACGGGTTCAGCAGGCCATGCTCGAACGCCTGCCCGACGGCGAGGCCAGCTCGGCCCAGAGCTATGTCTACCAGCTCACCACCCTGCACGAGGACATGCACGGCGAGGCCTTCCTCTATACCCGCCAGACCCTTGGCGACCCGGCCCCCGACCTGGGCACGCCACCACCGGGGTTCGCCACTGGTGAGCCCGCTGCCGGCGCGCAGCCCGGCGACGTCGCCATCCCCGGCGGTCGCCACCTGCTGGGCTCCGATGAAAGCGTTCCCTTCCGGTTCGACAATGAGAAGGCGCCAATGGAAGTCCATGTGGCGCCCTTCTCGATCGCCAAGGCGCCGGTGGCCAACGCCGAGTTCGCCGCCTTCGTCGACGACGGCGGCTATACACGACGCCAACTGTGGAGCGAGGCCGGCTGGCGCTGGTGCGAAAAACAGGGCCTGCAGGCTCCCGTCTACTGGCGTCAGAACGCCAACGGCCGCTGGGAGGAGCGCCGCTTCGACCGCTGGGGGCCGCTGCCCCCCCATCAGCCGGTGGTGCATGTGAACTGGTTCGAGGCCGAGGCCTGGTGTCGCTGGGCCGGTCGTCGCCTGCCCAGCGAAGCCGAATGGGAGGTCGCCGCCAGCCGCGAGCCAACACCCGACGGGGCGTCACTCGCCCCCGGCAAGCGTCGCTTCCCCTGGGGCGACACGCCGCCGGTTGCCCGCCTGGCCAACCTGGACGGCTGGCGCCTGGCACCGCTGGACGTGGCGGCACTGCCCGACGGCGACAGCGCCTTCGGCTGCCGACAGATGCTCGGCAACGTCTGGGAGTGGACGGCCTCGCCCTTCGGCCCCTTCCCGGGCTTCGAGCCCGAGCTGTACCGCGACTACTCGGCGCCCTGGTTCAAGGAGGGCCGCTACGTGCTGCGCGGCGGGGCCTGGGCCACCCGGGGGCGGCTGATCCACAACGGCTACCGTAATTTCTTCACCCCGGAGCGCCAGGACATCCTGGCGGGGTTTCGTACCTGCGCGCTCTAAGAGGGGATAGATCTGCGTTTTTCGGTATCATGCCCCGTTCCGCTTACCCAGGCTCTATGCTTTAGAAGCCAAGATATTCTCGACTGGCCACTCCCCCACAAGGACGCCCTGACATGTTCCGACGCCTGCTGCCTGCTCTTGCCCTTGTCACACTCATCACGCCTTCCCTGGCCGCCGCCCAGACCCTGGTGTTCACCGCCATCCCCGACGAGGATGAGACACGCCTGCAGCAGCGCTTCCAGGCCGTGGCCGACTACCTCGCCGAGACGCTGGAGGTGGAGGTTCGCTTCATTCCAGTCACCTCCTACGCCGCCTCGGTCACCGCCTTTCGCAACAACCAGGTGCAGCTGGCCTGGTTCGGCGGCTTCACCGGCGTGCAGGCACGCCAGCTGGTACCGGGCTCCCGCGCCATCGCCCAGGGCGTGGAGGACCCCGAGTACAAGAGCTACTTCATCGCGAACCAGCGGACCGGACTCGAACCACACAGCGGCGAAACCGCCCCCGAGGGGCTGCGCGACCTGACCTTCAGCTTCGGCTCCCAGAGCTCGACCTCCGGGCGGCTGATGCCGGAGTACTTCCTGCGCGAGCACCTCGGCGCTTCGCCCGACGAGCTGTTTACCCGGGTCGGCTTCAGCGACAACCACAGTCGCACCATCTCGGTGGTGCAGTCCGGCGCCTACCAGGCCGGCGTGGTCAGCTACAAGGCGTGGGAGAACGAGCTCGAAGCGGGCAACATCGACCTCGACCGGGTGCAAGTGATCTGGGAGACGCCGCCCTACCCCGACTACCAGTGGACGGTGCGTGGCGACGTCGATGAGCGCTTCGGCGAGGGCTTCACCGAGCGCCTGCAGCAGGCGCTGCTCGACATGGATGACCCCGACCTGCTGGCCAGCTTTCCCCGCGCAGGCTTCATCCCCGCCGTGAACGAGGACTACCAGGAAATCCTCGAGGTCGCGCAGTCCCTGGGGCTGCTCGACTGATGACCGTGCTGGCGCTGCGGGATGCCGTCGCCACCTATGGCGAGGTGCGCGTGCTCGGCCCGCTGAGCCTGACGCTGGCCCCCGGCGAACGCGTAGCGCTGGTGGGTCGCAGCGGTGCCGGCAAGTCGACGCTGCTGTCGGTGATGTATGACCGATGGCGCGACCAGGGGGCGGCCCTGATGCCCCAGGACCTGGGGCTCGTGACGACACTCTCGGTATTCCATAACGTCTACATGGGCCGGCTCGACCGCCACCCCTGGTGGCGCAACCTGCTGACCCTGGTGCGCCCGCGGCCAGCCAACGTGGCGGAGATCGACACCCTGCTCGGCCGGCTCGGCCTGGCCGACAAGCGCTGGACGCCCTGCGGCGAACTCTCCGGCGGGCAACGCCAGCGAGTTGCCGCGGCGCGGGTGATCCATCAGGGCGGCGGCATGCTGCTCGCCGATGAGCCCGTCTCGGCACTCGACGGCCCGCTCTCCGAGGTGACCCTGACCGCGCTGACCGACGCCTACCCCACCGCGGTGCTGGCCATGCACGACGTGGACCTGGCGCTGCGCTACTGCACCCGGGTGATCGGCATCCAGGATGGCGCCATCGCCATCGACCAGCCCAGCCAGCGCCTCTCCGCCACCGACCTGCTGCCGCTCTACTGATGCCGTTGACCGCCACACGTCGCGTTACCCTGGGACTGGTCCTGCTGGCGGCGGTGTGCCTGCTGTTCGGCGACTTCGAGATCAGCACCCATGACCCCTGGCACGCGCTGGGCCGCCTGTTCATGGGGCTGATCCAGCCCGACTTCTCCCGCGTCGACTTCCTCGGCGAGGCCCTGCTGCGGACGGTGGCCTTCGCCTTCGTCGGCGTGGGGCTCGGCTCGGCGGCGGGCATGCTGCTGGCCCTGCTCTTCCGGCATGTCTGGGTGCGCACCTTCTGCGCCTTCATCCGCGCCATCCACGAACTGTTCTGGGCGCTGATCTTCCTGCAGAGCTTCGGCCTGCACCCGATCACCGGGGTGCTGGCCATCGCCATTCCCTACGCCGGCACCTTCGCCAAGGTCTATGCCGAGATCCTCGACGAGTGCGACCCGCAGCCGGAACGCAGCCTGCCACAGCGCGCCGGGCGGCTATCGGCGCTGGTCTATACCCGCATCAGCCAGGCCTGGCCGCACCTGGTCAGCTATACCGCCTACCGCCTCGAGTGCGGCCTGCGCTCCAGCGCGGTGATCGGCTTCGTCGGTATGCCGACCTTGGGGTTCCACCTGGCAGGCGCCTTCGCCCAGGGCCACTACGGCACGGTGGGCGCACTGCTGCTGCTCTTCTACGCCCTGATCGCCAGCCTGCGGCTATGGGCGCGGCCACGGCTGCTGCCCCTCTACCTGGTGGCCTCCCCCTTCCTGCTGGGTACCGGGCTGCCGATCGTGTGGAGCAACGTCTCGCGCTTCTTCACCGAAGACATCGTGCCCGCCCCGCTGCGCAACGGCGAGGGCCTGGAGGGCCTATGGCCCTGGTTCGGCGACCTCCTGCTCGGCCAGGCCCTGCCCGGCATCTGGAACACCCTGCTGCTGACCCAGATCGCCCTGGTGCTCACAGGGGTGCTGGCGATGACGCTATTCCCCGTGATCTCGCGACACTTCACCGGGCGCCTGGGCGGCACCGCCGGACATGTGCTGCTGGTGGTCATGCGTTCGACGCCGGAATACCTGCTGGCCTTTATCCTGCTGCAGCTATGGGGGCCCTCGATGCTGCCGGCGGTAGTGGCCCTGGCGCTGCATAACGGCGGCATCATCGGCCACCTGGTGGGGCGCCGCAGCAACGAGATCCCGCTGCGCCAGGACGCCCCGGGCGGCATCAACCGCTACGCCTACGAGGTAGCGCCACGGGTCTATGGCCCCTTCCTGGCGCTGCTCTTCTACCGCTGGGAAATCATCATGCGCGAGACAGCGATACTGGGCATTCTCGGCATCGCCACCCTGGGCTTCTACGTCGACAGCGCCATCCAGGAGCTGCGCTTCGACCGCGCCATGGTGCTTATCCTGATCACCGCGCTGCTCAACATCGGAGTGGATATCCTCGCCCGCCGACTGCGCGCCCACCTGCGCCTGAGCCACACCGCCCGGAGCGAGCCCGCCGCTGCATGACAGGGGCGACCCACCTGTTCGAACGGAGGGTGACAATCGGTCGGCACGGCCTAATAGTGGCAAGGCATCGCAACCACCATTGCACTAGGGGGAACATCATGGAACAGGGCAATACGCAGGCGGGCCTGCGCGACCTTATCGAGCCACTTCACCGGGGCAAGTTCTGGATGCAGCTCACCGGCGTGATGCTGATCCTGTCGGGGGTCGTGACGGCCCTTTCCATCGTCGGCCTGGTCGTGGCGTGGATTCCCATCTGGGCCGGCGTGGTGCTGATGCAGGCAGCAGGCTCGGCAGGCCGTGTTTACACCAGCGGTGATCCTGGCGAGATGAAGGTCGCCATGGGCAAGCTGAAGACCTACTTCACCATCTTCGGCGTCCTGCTCCTGATCTACCTGATTCTCGCCGTGGGCGGCATGATCATCGGAATGGCCGGCATGAGCGGCATGATGGGTGGCATGGGCGGCATGGGCATGTAGCCGTCGAAAGCGTCCGTCCGGGCGCAACGGGTTGGCCGGCACACAGCCTCGCAAGCTGGGTGCCGGCTTAATGGAGCGCCCACAGGGCGCTCTTCGGCATTCTGCTAGTGGAAATCCTCAGTCAAGCAGGGTCAGCAGCCAGTCGTTGTTGGCACGGATGGCGTCATAGAGCTCACGGCTTCGCATCTCAAGCTCGGTGTCATCAGCCCAGTCGCCGGGGCGCTCGAAGAGTTCACCGCTACGGTAGGCGTTACTCGCCGTGGTGGCGAACCAGGCGATGGCAGCCACCTGATGGCGATCGTCGATCACCTCGCCGTCTTCCACAGACAAGCGGCGATGCATCAGTCCATCCTCGCCCAGTTGATGGTCCAGGGCAGCTTGAAGCAGTCGGTCACTCAGTTCGCCGATGCGCTCACCAAGCTCAGGCCGGGTCTCCAGGAAACTGGAGGTGCCGTCTCGCTCGCGCAGAGTGCCGAAGCCGCCGGTGAAGTGGTTCAGAAAGCGCCACTGACTCTCGGTGTCAATCCGATCACTGTCGACCCTGACGCCCTCCGAAGTGAAGACGACGCGTTCAGCCAGGCCCCAGTCGCGAACTGCCTCGTCACTGTCCAGCAGTGCCAGGGTCATCTCCGCCTTGCGCTCGAATAGCCGCTCGGCCAGTTCCCTGTCATCGTCGTCACCGAAGACGTAAAGGATCTCGTAGAGCGCCTTGTGGCCGCGCACCAGGCTGCCTAGGGTGTCCAGGTGATAGGCGCCGTCGTTGTCCAGGTCGTAGATCTTCCTCTCGTAGTCCCAGGCCTCATCCAGTGTGCCGGCCAGGTTGCGGCTGATCGCCACCAGGCGCTCGAGGGTAATGCCATGGGCGGCCTCCATGACCTCTTCGCTGAGCTGACCCATGTCATCGGCACCGCCCGGCTTGTGCCAGCGCACCCAGGAGTAGGCCAGGCTGTGGAGCACATCCAGGCCATGGGCCATGCTGGCGGCGTCGCGCTCGCGGCCAACGTCCTGGAAGCCGCGCTGGCCATAGTGATCCTGGTAGAGACGCTGGGTGATGGCCCCGAGGTAGCCGGCCGGGCCGTGGGTGATGGCGTTCTCGAGGCCGTGTTCGGCCCAGCGGCCACCGCTGTGGTGCATGTGGTAACTGAAGGCAGCCTGGGCAAGGTCGGCCAGGCTCATCTCGCGCCCGGGGACCCACTCGCCTTCCTCCTGGACCATGGTTCCCACGGCGCCCTCGTCAGTGAAGAAGGCCGAAGCCTGATGCTGCAGATCTAGCCATGCCTGGCCCTGAGCCGCCATGGACTCGTCGGCCAGGCTGGCGTCATAGCCTTCGTGGCCCATCTCGCTGTCACGCATGATACGCCCGACACTGGCCATGGCATGTTGCACGGCGGAGATGTCGCGATGGTAGAGCGCCTCCTGATAGAACAGCGCCTCGCCGTCGGCATCGACCTGGGCCGGGATCGGCAGGTCGACGCCGGTCGCCTCCGGCAGGGTGTCGTAGTTGGCTAGTGCCGACAGGCTGGTCAGGGCCAGGCTGCCCATGCCGGCGGCCACGGCGGTACGCATTAGGGAACGGGAAACAGGCGGTGTAAGGGTCATAGAAGTCTCCTTGTTGGCCATGACATCACACGATGCCGAGTCCTCACCCTAACTCGCCTTCCTGAAATCCAACTGAAAGCCGTTCAGATAGCCAGCGGCAGGGTCACCACCAGGCGGGTGCCCTCGCCCTCCCGGGAGAACAACTGCGCCTCACCGCCATGCTGACGTGCCACCTCATCAATGATGGCCAGCCCCAGCCCTGCTCCCGCCTGATGGCGCTGTCGGGAGGGGTCGCCGCGGTAGAAGCGCTCGAAGGCCCGCGCCAGCTGGGCTTCGCTCATGCCGGGGCCTGTGTCGACGATCTCCAGGCGCGCCCGCCCCGCCCGAGCCTGCAAGCGTACCTCGATGCGCCCATACTTCGGGGTGTAAGCCACGGCGTTGTCCAGCCCGGCCCCTATCAGACGTGCCAGCAGATCGGCGTCCCCAACCACGCAAAGTCCCGGCTCCAGAGTCATGCTGAGCGACTGCTGCCGAGACTCGGCCTGGGGCTGGCGCAGGCGCACCTGGCGCTGCACCACCTCATCCAGTGGCAGGTGCTCGTGGCGCTGCGATACCCCTCCGGCATCTATCCTGGCCAGCAGCAGCAGTTCCTCCGCCAGTCGCCCCAGGCGGCGCACCTCATCCCGGGCATCTACCAGGGTCTGGTGATGGAAGTCGTCCAGACGCTCACGACCCTCCCGCTCCACCAGGGCCAGGGCGGTGTTCATCACAGTCAGCGGTGCGCGCAGCTCATGGGAGGCGCTGGCGATGAACTCGCGCTGCTGGCGCAGCGCCTGCTGCAGGGGCAGCAGGCTGCGATCCGCCATCCACCAGCCGCCTAGCCCTGCCAGCACCACGAAGCCCAGCGCCAGCCCCAGCAACAGGACCAGCAATTGCTCCAGATGAACCAGGCTACCCCCCACATCAGTGGCGGCGTAGACACTGCCCAGGTAGCGCCCCTCGCTGTCCTTTACCGGGTGGCGCAGCAGGGCCAACTGCAGGGCACCCTCCTCGTCGGCAAGGATCTCCTCGAAGACCACCCGCCCCCGGGGCAGGGCGTTGCCCTTGAGCAGTGCCAGCACCTCTTCACGCAGAGCCGGGCGAGTCTCGTTGCCGTGTACCAGCCGCGCATCTGGCCCAAGAATATAATAGAAGGCGGTGCGATGGGGGCGAAAGCCGATGCTGACGTCATCGGGACCGCGCCGCCCCTCCATCCAGGCTTCCAGGTCCGGCTTATGGACCTCTGCCTCGCGCTGGGCAAGCTGCACAAGTTCGCTCTTCAGCGACTGCTTGACCAGTGCCGAGTGCATCAGATAGCCGACCAGCAGCACGGTGCAAAGCCCCAGCGCCATGCCCAGGGCATAGCGCCAGGCCAGGCGGCGGCGGCTAGCCTCCAACTGGCGGAGATCGTGATGGGGTGGATCCGGGCGAGACATGCAGGTTTCCGAAAAATTGAATTGGCCCCTCAGCATACCCGGGGAAGCTGAAAGTCGCCTGAAAGTGCGACTCAGGGCGTAAAGCGGTAGCCCAACCCTCGTAGAGTCTCGATGGGCTGCCGGGTAGCGCAACGGGAAAGCTTGCGTCGCAGCAGGCGCAGGGTCGCATCCAGAGCGTTGTCGGTGACCACCTGGTCGTGTCCCCAGAGCCGCTCGTAGATCAGCTCGCGTGGCACGCTATGACTCGCCCGGCGCATCAACAGCTCGAGCAACTGGAACTCCCGCTGGGTCAGCTCGACAGCGCGGCCCCGATGTTCGACGCGCCTCTCGTCGCAATCCAGCACCCAGTCGCCGACCTGCAATCGGCGGCCATCCAGAGGCCGACGAGCGCGTCGCCCCAGCGCCTCGAGGCGTGCCATCAACTCCTCAGGCTCGAAGGGCTTGAGCAAGTAGTCGTCGGCACCGACGGCGAATCCCTCCAGGCGGTCCTCCAGGGCGTCACGCGCAGTCAGCATCAGGATGCCGCCCTCGAAACCGCTGGCCCGGGCCCGCTCGCACAGCGCCACCCCGTCTTCGTAGGGCAGCATCCAGTCAAGCACCAGCAGGTCATAGTCGCCCTGCTGCATCAGTGCCACCGCCATGCGTCCGTCATGTGCCACATCCACCGTATGGCCCGCCTGACGCAGCATATGGTCCAGCAACCGTGTCAGGCGTTCATCATCGTCCACCAGCAGCAGATACATGGGTGCCTCCCTGTCCCGACTCTCTCGCCGGGTGGCGAGAAGCGAACATAGCTACCAGCCTTGTTCTCTGCAGACAAGTCCAGTTCGGTAGCCACACTCCAGGAAAGGATGGATATCCTGCGAAATCGGACCGCCCCCACCGGGAAACCGATAGGGGGCTAGAAAGTGATGCTTAGTGGATGGCGAGGCGAATCAATCCAGCCGGTCGGTCACCGCACCGGTAGAGGCGGAGCTGACCGTCTTGGCGTACTTGGCCAACACACCGCGGGTATAGCGTGGTGCCGGCTGCCGCCAGTCAGCCCGACGCCGCTGCATCTCGCCGTCATCGATCGCCACCTCGATGGTATTGGCCTCGGCGTCGATGGTGATGGGGTCGCCGTTCTCGACCAGCGCCAGCGGCCCGCCATCGAAGGCCTCGGGCGACACGTGGCCGACCACGAAGCCATGGCTGCCGCCGGAGAAGCGCCCGTCGGTGATCAAGGCCACGTCGTTGCCGAGCCCCCGGCCCATGATCGCCGAGGTCGGGGTGAGCATCTCGCGCATGCCGGGTCCGCCCTTGGGTCCCTCGTAGCGGATCACCACCACGTCACCGGCCACCACCGTGCCGTCGTTGATGCGTGCCTGGGCCTCCTCCTCCGAGCCGAACACCCGCGCACTGCCGATAAAGCGCGTGCCCTCCTTGCCGGTGATCTTGGCCACGGCCCCTTCGGGCGCCAGGTTGCCGTAGAGGATCCGCAGGTGGCTCTCGGCCTTCAGTGGCGCCGACAGCGGCGCGATGATTGACTGCCCCTCGGCATAGGGCGCCACGTCGGCCAGGTTCTCGGCCAGCGTCCGGCCGGTGACCGTCAGGCAGTCGCCATGCAGCAGCCCGGCATCGAGCAGCATCTTCATCAGCGGCTGGATGCCGCCGATCGCCACCAGCTCGCTCATCATGTAGTGGCCGCTGGGGCGCAGGTCGGCGAGCACCGGCACCCGCTTGCCGATTTCGGTGAAGTCCTCGAGCGAGAGCGGCACCCCCACGGTGTTGGCCATGGCGATCAGGTGCAGCACCGCATTGGTGGAGCCTCCTAAAGCGATGACCACGGTGATGGCGTTCTCGAAGGCGTCACCGGTCATGATGTCCGAGGGCTTGATGTCCCGTGCGAGCAGCTCCAGTACCGCGGCACCCGCCGCCTCGCAGTCGTCGCGCTTCTCCTGGGACACCGCATTCTGCGCCGAGCTGCCCGGCAGGCTCATGCCCAGCGCCTCGATGGCCGACGCCATGGTGTTGGCGGTGTACATGCCGCCGCAGGAGCCGGGGCCGGGAATCGCCTTCTCCTCGATCTGCTTCACCTCGATCAGGTCCAGGTCTCCGCGGGTGTAGGCACCCACGGCCTCGAACACCGAGACGATGTCGGTGTGCCCCTCGCCGGGCAGGATGGTACCGCCGTAGACGAACACGCTGGGCCGGTCGAGCCGCGCCAGTCCCATCAGGCAGCCGGGCATGTTCTTGTCGCAGCCGCCGATGGCCACCAGGCCGTCGAAGCCCTCGCAGCCGGCCACGGTCTCGATGGAATCGGCGATCACCTCCCGCGATACCAGCGAATACTTCATGCCCTCGGTGCCGTTGGCGATGCCGTCGGAGATGGTGATGGTGTTGAAGATCACCCCCTTGCCGCCGGCCGCGTCGGCGCCATCACTGGCCCGTTCGGCGAGGGTATGGATATGGCTGTTGCAGGGCGTGAGATTGCTCCAGGTGGAGGCAATGCCCACCTGGGGCTTCTTGAAATCCTCATCGGTGAAGCCCACCGCACGCAGCATGGCACGGCTGGCGGACTTGCCGACCCCATCCACTACCGGGGCGGAATAACGGCGGCGCGGATCCTCGGGCGTATCGCTCATGATGCTTCCTCTATCGTTGTTCAGGGGGGGGTAATAGAGAGAGGGTGGACCGCAGACAGGACGGCTGTCCATGCCAAACCGCCATGTCTTGCCACAAGACGAGGCGGCAACTGCACCTGCGCACTATGCCTCAGCGCGGCTGCACGGCGTCGTGGAAGGCGCGCTCCTTCGCCACGGTGTCGCGGAAGCGCTCGGCCATCCGAGCGAAGGCGGTGTCATCGAGCGCCGCCGCCTCCTCGTCCAGGCGCTGGCGCAGCCAGGCCACGAACTCCTGAAAGGCGGGGTTGTCGTGCAGATCGATCCACTCCCCCATCAACGGGTGCAGCCCGTCTACACGGGTCACGCGCAGCGCCCACTCGAGATAGACCCACTCGGTGACCACCAGCACCGCCAGGATCTCGGCGTAGTCGCCGCCCTGGCCGGTGTCGTGCAGCAGCTCGCGAAACGCCCGGGTCTGCGGCAGGTAATCCGGCGCCTCGCGCAGGGACGCAGGCACCTCGAAGGCGTCGAAGGTGCGCTGGAAGGTGCTGTTCTCGTCGCTGGTCAGCATGCCCATGAACTGGCCCAGCACCACCCGGTCCGCCATGCTCGGCGCGTGGCCGATAGCGTGGCCGATCAGGGCGGTGAAAGGGTCGACGAAGCCGTAGTCCTGCACCATGTAGGCGGCAAAGTCGCCCCCCACAAGCCGCCCCTCGGCCAGGGCGTCGAACAGCGGGTGGTTCACCGTGGCCGACCAGTCCGGCTCGCTGTTCTCGCGAAGCCAGTCGGTGATGCGCG
This sequence comes from Halomonas sp. ANAO-440, assembly GCF_019915905.1. NCBI lineage: Bacteria > Pseudomonadati > Pseudomonadota > Gammaproteobacteria > Oceanospirillales > Halomonadaceae > Halomonas > Halomonas sp. ANAO-440. The sequence continues at coordinate 311,378 of NZ_JAHXBV010000004.1, forward strand.
CCGATTCACGGCTAGCGGCCCAGGCGTTCCAGTCAGAGCGTGTCGTCATCAGGCGTCTCCCTTGCTTGCCAGGTGAAATTTCGTCCCGGGGCGCAGCCAGGCGATCAGCAGGCTGGCCAGGGTGGAAGCGAGCAGCGCACCGAGGAACGGCGCCAGGGTGGGAATGCTGTCCGGGAAGCTCGCCGCCAGTACACCGGCGGCCAGGCTGCCCTGGGTGATCCAGCCCGGCAGCACCGCGCCGAGCAGGCCCGCCACGCCGCCGGCCACTGCCGCCAGCGGTGACATGCGCCGCCACAGGCCCAGCAGCACCGGCACCACGATGGCTGCGCAGAGCAGGTCGGCGATCAGGAACAGCCGCAGCACCGAGAAGCCCTGAAGGGCCACCCATGCCACCGGTGCCATCAGCGCCACCGTGACGAGCCGTGCCCCGCGAACCGAGAGCCCGCGCCTCCCGGAGCTGGCCACGGCCATGGAGGCGATGGCGTTCTGCAGGGTATCCACGCTGGAGGCAACCAGCGTTACCGCCAGCACCAGAGCCGGAAGGCCCAGCCAGGCCGGCGCGGCGGAGAGCAGTGCGAAGAAGGGAATCGGCGGCTCGCCCAGCGGCAGTGCATGCATGGCCGCCAGCATGCCCAACCCGCCGATGGCCATCACCACCAGCAGGCTGCTGGCCCCACCCAGCAGCGCCCCGCGGCCCAGGGCGCGGTCATCCTCGGCCGCCCAGATACGCTGCCAGTAGCCTTGGTGGAAGAGGTTGGCCGCGGTGACCGCGATCACCAGGGTCAGCGCCACGGAGAGCGCACTGCCGGTGGGAATCGACGGCATGATCGCCCCGGCGGGCATGGGCGGCAGCCACCACCAGGCCACGCCGCCGACCAGTACCAGCAGGGCCAGCAGCAGCCAGGCCTGCCAGCGATCGGTGGCCAGGCTCGCCCGCAGGCCGCCAAGGGTGGTGTAGACCAGGGTGACCACCGCCACGCCGAGGATCACCAGTGAAGGCGGCACATCGGAGAGCAGCGCGGCAATGGCGCCGATGGCAGTCAGCTCGGCGGCCAGGAAGATGGCCATGTAGGCAACGGAAACGAAGGAGACCCAGCGCCGCACCCCGGCGCCATAGCAGGCCTCGGCGAATTCACCGATGCTGCGTCCCTGCGGCAGGTGGCGGCGGATGGCGGGGCCGTAGAGTCCCAGTATCAGGAACGGCAGCGACGAGCCGATGGCGTAGCCCGCCAGCGCCACAGGCCCGACGAAGGCGCCGATCTCCGGCGGCGCAAAGAGGATCCAGGCCCCCATGCTGGAGGCCAGGAACGACAGGCCGATGGCCTGGGCTCCCTGGGAGTTGCGGGCAGTCACGTAGTCATCGAGCAGGCCGTCGGCCCGGCGGGCGCGCAGGCCCAGATAGGCAAAGCAGAGCAGCGCCGCGCCGAGCACGGCAGACGTCAGGTAGGGCATGTCGCACTTCCTCCGCCGGTATGAACCGGATCAGGTTCCAGGGTCAGCGCTTGGCTCTCTCAGCCCCTGCCGGTTGCACGGCGGGACTCCCCTGGCGACAGTGAATGGATTGTCGAGTAATTTAACTCAAGTTATTGTCAGGATGGCCGATATAACCGTCTAGCGTCCATGATTGATGGGACGAGTGATGATACAACAGTCGCTACCAGCGAACGACCACTCTCGCCGAGACTACCGATGCCGTTTACCGAAGCCAAGGAACACGCCCCCGGACGGTTGCATGCCATCTTCGCCGACCCCTACAGCGCTTTCGACAACCAAGTGATCGAGCGGCAGCTGCACTTGCGGGTCGCCATCGATGACCTGCTGCTGCAGCCCATGGCCAAAGGCCAGCTAATGCTGAGGGTGATCCATGGCTGGGAAAACGGCAGCTTCGAGCCCGCCGACCTGGACCACAGCGACCATCGCATCGGCTCACTCGAAGACCTGCGCAAGGCGGTCGATCGTTACCACCAGGCCTTCGAGGCTTCGCAGCCTTTTCCCAAGGATAATGCCTCGCTGCTGGCCCGCCCGCTCGAGCATGCCATCAACCAGGCCGAAGCTAACGGCCAGGCCCTCGACGAGGAGACCCGCACCATTCCCGCCCGCTGGCCCGCCTTCGACCAGGGGCTCTATCTTTATACGTTCTTCAAGGTCTACCACCGCCTCACCTACGGCGAAGATGACTCCTACCGCACGGCACGCTGCACGACCCCGCACGGACCTCGCGAGATTCACGAATTCCATCTGGAGGAAGGTGAATTCGCCGTGATTTCCCCTACCGAGAGGGACGCCACGGTAGACACCGTGCTGGTGCTGCATGAAAGCCAGCTGGTTCCGGTGCTGCAGTTGTTGGAAGGATGCCGGGAAAGCGCCTGAGTGAGCTTCAATACACGTCGGACGCCTCGATTGCTTCCTACCTGTTAGACCTTCTCACGCGGCACCCGGCCCATCAGGTAAAACTCGTCGTTGGGCGGCGTGCCGGTGAGAGTAACCAGGCGATTGGAGAGGCCGAAAAAAGCGGTGATGGCGCCAATGTCCCAGATGTCATCCAGGGTGAAGCCGGCGTTCAGCAAACGCGTCTGCCATTCATCGGTGAGTTCGCCCACGTCCAGGCCGCAGTGAAAGGCGAAGTCGAGCATGAGCCGATGGCGCTCGCTCAGCGGTGCCGTGCGGTGGTTGATGGCGACCTGATCGGCCAGCAGCGGGTCCTTGCTGTAGATCCGTACCAGGGCGCCGTGGGCCACCACGCAGTAGAGGCAGTGGTTGCGGGCGCTGGTGGCCACCACGATCATCTCTTTTTCGGCCTTGGTCAGGGTGTCTGACTCCCGCTCCATCAGCGCATCGTGATAGGCGAAGAAGGCGCGAAACTCTGCCGGGCGATGGGCCAGCATCAGGAAGACGTTGGGCACAAAGCCGGCCTTCTCCTGTACCGCCAGCATGGCGTCACGAATATCCGCAGGCAGATCCTGGATCGATTCGGGTATGGGAAAGCGGCTGATGGGCGTCGACATGTCGGACTCCTGCTGGGACTCTATGGACTGGACACAGTTAACGTCAACGTAAACACATTGTCCATGCCCGTACTCAGTCGGACGTATTCAAATGCGAGCACGTCACCACCCGGTTCCGATGATGCGCCTTGGCCTCGTACATGGCGTGATCGGCAAGGCGGTAGAGGGTTCCAACATCACGCACGGCATCGCACCCACGACAGGCGACCAGACCAAACGAGGCCGTGATAACCCCATAGCTGGACGTCTCATGGCGAATGCTCAGCTCCTGAAGGGCTCCGCGAAATTTTTCCAGCGCCCGCTGGCCCTCCTCCAGCGACTCTACGTCCAGCAGCAGGCCAAACTCCTCCCCGCCCAGGCGGAACAGGCGGTCGCCGGCCCGACGAAAATGCTCCAACAAGAGAGTGGATACCCTCACCAGCACTTCATCGCCGGCATGGTGGCCATAAGTGTCGTTGTAGAGCTTGAAGTCGTCGATATCCATTATTGAAAACAGCAGCGGCTGGCCGCTGCGACGCCGTCGCTGCAGCTCCTCTTCCATCAACTCCTGAAACTGTCGCCGATTCAACAGCCCCGTCAGAGGGTCGGTGCGAGCCAGGGTGGTAAGCTGTTGGTTGGCTTTTTCCAGCTCCTGTGTACGCTGAGCCACCTCCCGTTCCAGGCGCTCGTTGAGCGAACGCTGCAGATCAAGGGTGGCGCGCTCGGCGGCGAGCTTTTCGTTCTTGAACTTGTTGATCTTCCAGGCCAGCCCGAGGGATAGCAGTAGAAACTCGATCCCCGACCCGACCTGGACGGCGTATTCCGTGACGACATTGTAGGGCAGCACCCCCGCCACCCGCAGGAAGTAGAGCGTTATCCCGATGAGTAGCACGCTCCACGCCACCAGGTAAATGCGAGCCAGGGTGTCGCCGCTATAGCTGCGCCAGACTGCCACACCGAGCAACAGGCAGGAAAGCAGGATGGCACCGGGAATCATCAGGTGGAATACCGCCGCATAGTGACCGAAAAGTGCCGGTAGCGCGCTGATCATGCACAGGCCGGCAAGACCATACAGCACTCGGGTCAAGCGGGGTGCGTGCTGGCGAAGGTTCATGTAGCTTTCACTGAAGATTGCGAGGGTGACGGCGAACAGGCCGATATTGAGCGGCACCATCTGGTTGTTGAACATCGGCATGTCCGGCCACCAGTACTGAAAGGCGAAGCCTCGCGACGAGAACATCAGGATGAAGAAGGTGCCGAGATAGGCGACGTAGTGCAGCAAGGGCCGTTCACGGGTGGCAAGGTAAAGCAGCAGGTTGTAGATCAACAACGCCAACAGGGCACCGAAGTAGAGGCTGAATGCCATCAGCTCCCGCTGGGCCTTGGCCAGAAAGCTGGCATCATCCATGAGGTAGAGTGGCGTCGCATCATAGAGCCCGTCGTGGGTATCCAGCCGCAGGAAGACCTGCCGCGACTCGCCAGCCGGAACATGGATGGGCAGCACGAAGGTGCGATGGGAGATAGGCCGGGTGTCGAAGCTGCGACGGTTGCCAGTCTGCCACTCCCTGACGATTTCGCCCTGCTGGTCCACCACGTAACCATCGAGATAGTCGTGCAACGGCATGGCCAGTTCCAGCAGCCGGCGCACAGGGAGAGCGGTATCGTTCTCGACCCGCAGCGTTAGCCACCAGGCGGAATCGGAAAAGCTGAAATTGAGGGTTTGCTGGCGGGAGCGCTCCCATTCCAGTGCCTCACCGTGACGCAGCAGCCGCTCGATATCAAACTCACGCGCCCTGTCTTCCAGCAACAGAACGTGCGGACTGAGGTTAAGCTCCCCTCTCAGGGTACCGACATCGATAGCGGCCAGCGCATGCCCTGGCAGCAAGAACAGCAGCAGTGCCAGCCAGCGAAACGCCACGAAGGTTGGCAAGAAATACAAGAGGCGCCTGGTCACGTGAGCTCCTCGCTGGCAGGTGTTGAATCTACCATATCAGCTAATGAGACTTTGGCGCCGTTGAAAAAAGGGATATCCCCAAAACCAGCCAGGCAAGCCTTGACAACAGTCAGAGTGTCCGGCGGCCAAGGTCCGTGGTAGGCCGCCCCTTGTGGCCACCCTTTCTCCAACAACTGAAACGCTCCCGCCCAGAAGCTGAAACGGCCCCGCTTCTCGATGAAGCGGGGCCGGGCGTCAGGCGGTCAGCCGATTCCAGCTCAGCTCAACGAGATGGTGCTGTTGATACCGCTTGAGACGTTCTCGGGCTCGAACCAGCGCGCAGTGACGGTCTTGGTCTGGGTCCAGAAGGCGATGGCCTGCTTGCCGTTGGGGCCCAGGTCGCCCAGCTTGGAACCGCGGGAACCGGTGAAACTGAAGTAGGCCACGGGCACCGGAATCGGCACGTTGATGCCGACCTGGCCCACGTCGATGTCGCTCTCGAAGCGACGCGCCACCCAGCCGGAGTTGGTGAAGATCGAGGTGCCATTGCCGTTGGGGTTGGCGTTGACGAATTCGATCGCCTCATCCAGGGTATCGACGCTGACCACGCAGAGCACCGGCCCGAAGATCTCCTCCCGGTAGATGGTCATCTCAGGCGTCACGTCGGCGAACACGGTGGGCCCGACGAAGTTGCCATGCTCGTAGCCCGATACCTCATAGCCGCGGCCGTCGACCAGCAGCTTGGCGCCCTCCTTCTCGCCGGCGTCGATCAGTCGAATCACACGGTCACGGGCGGCCGGAGAGACCAGTGGGCCGAGGTCGGCATCGCGCTGGGTACCGGGGCCGACCTTCATGTTGCGGGCGCCGTCGACGATATCATCGAGCCACGCCTTGGCCTCGCCTACCAGCACCACCACGGAGTTGGCCATGCAGCGCTGGCCAGCGGCACCGAAGGCGGAACCCAGCAGGTTGTTGATGGCCTGGCTGCGGTTGGCGTCGGGCATGACGACACAGTGGTTCTTGGCGCCCATCATCGCCTGCATGCGCTTGCCGGCCTTGGCGGCACGATCATAGAGCAGCGAGCCCACGTGGCTCGAGCCGATGAAGGAGAGCGCCTTGATGTCGGCATGGTCGGCGATCTGGTTGGCCACGTCCGGTCCACCGTGAACCACGTTGAGCACGCCGGCCGGTACACCCGCTTCGTGGGCCAGCTCGACCAGACGCATGGTGGAGCTCGGGTCCTGCTCGGAGGGCTTGAGCACGAAGGTGTTGCCGGTGGCGATGGCCAGCGGGAACATGAAGCAGGGCAGCATGATCGGGAAGTTGAAGGCGGTGATGCCGGCACCCACGCCCAGCGGCTGGTTGAGGGTGTAGACGTCGATCTCGGTGCCGGCGTTCTCGGCCAGCTCACCAAGCTGCAGCGAGGTGATCGAGCAGGCGTGTTCGATCACTTCCAGGCCACGACCCACCTCGCCCTCGGCGTCGGGCAGCGTCTTGCCGTGCTCTTCCGTGATCAGGGCGGCGAGCTCCGGGGTGTGCTCACGCACCAGCGCCTGCAGCTTGAGCATGATGCGCATGCGCTTGCCCAGCGGCACCTTGCGCCAGGTCTTGAAGGCTTCCTTGGCGCTGGCGACAGCGCGGTCGACCTCCTCGGCGGAGCAGAACGGTACCCTGGCGACCACTTCCTGGGTCGCCGGGTTGACCACGTCGCGCCACTCCTGGCTATTGGACGGGACGGGCTTGCCGTCGATGTACATCGGAATCTCGCGGACTGACATGGTGCGTGCTCCTCTCTTGTGTCTGCTGGCTCTAGTCTGCCTGCACTGTCTGCTTATCGTTGTGATGGGCTTGTCGCGGCAAGGCAGATATTAGACTTTGTGTGTATTAGCACACGGAATGGAATGCCATGAGTCTAGCCAGAGGTCGGATTGCCTGACAACGGGCACTCGGGCACATTGCTTGTGCGCCAATGCACAGCCGCACCGCGCACCCGGAGGCCCTCATGCTCGACTGGCAGGACATACAGATCTTTCTGGAAGTGGCCCGCAGCCAACGGCTGACCGACGCCGCCCGGCGCCTGGGGCTTGACCACTCCACCCTGTCGCGGCGCACCCGCCGCTTCGAGCAGAAACTCAATACCCAGCTCTTCGAGCGTAGCACGCATGGCTACCATCTGACCGAAGCGGGCCAGCAACTGCTGGCCCACGCCGAGGAGATGGCCCGGCACGCCTTCGAAGCCGGCGAAAACCTTACCGACAAGAACCACCAGCTCAGCGGCCAGATTCGCCTGGGGGTCACCGAGGGCTTCGGCACCTGGGTGATCGCCCCGCTGCTCTCCCTCTTCTGCGAACGCCACCCCGGCATCACCCTGGACCTGCTGGCACTGCCACGGGTGGTCAACCTGAGCCGCCATGAAGCGGACCTGGCCATCACCGTCGAGCGCCCGGTCAGCCCCGGCATGGTGATCTCACGGCTGTGCGATTACCGGTTGCGCCTGTACGGCAGCCGTGACTATCTCGCCCGCCACGGCAAACCCGCAGGGCTCACGGAACTCGGCCGCCACCGGCTGATCGGCTATGTGGATGACCTGATCTTCAGCGAGCAGCTCAGCTACCTGGAGCCACTGCTCGACCCCGCCGTGGTGGGCCAGCCGGGGCCGCACTTCTCGATACGCAGCACCAGCGTGACCACCCAGCATGCCGCCACGCTGAGCGGGGCCGGGCTTGCCGTGCTGCCCTGCTTCATGGCCGAGACCAGCGATACGCTCGACAGCGTGCTGGACGACGAGGTAGAGATCGTGCGCCATTTCTGGATCACCGCACGCCAGGAACAGCGCCGCCTGGCCAGGGTAAGGCTGCTGTGGGACTTCCTGCGCGAAGCGCTGGAGGTGAACCACGCCTTCCTGATGGGCGAGGCGCGTGAACTGGTGATGCCCGCGCCCTGAGCACTCTGTCTGTCAGGCCGTCCCGCCCCGCCGTAGCTGGCGTGACGCCTCACGCCCGGCAATGGCCCCCATCACCACGGCGCTGAGCAGGCCGTTGCCCGACAGGTAGCCGCTGTCATTCGAGCCCGAAACGCCCCGCGCCGCGCCGCCGGCGGCAAACAGGTTGGGAAAGATACTGCCCTCCTGCCCCACTACCCGCGCCTGGGTGTCGACTTCCAGCCCTCCCTGGGTATGGAACAGCGCACCGGTTACACGAATGGCGTAATAGGGAGGCACTAGCAGGGTCTCCGGCGAGAAGCTGCGACCGAAGGCATCTGCCTCGCCGTTCCCGGCCAGGGTCCGCATTTCGTCGAAGGTCTGTTCAAGGGCATCCAGTGGCAGATCCAGCCCCTTCGCCATCGACTCCAGCGTCGCGAAGGTGCGCACTGCCCCGGCAATATGCGCGTTGCGGTAGTCCTCGAACTCGAGCGCTGCATGATGGATACGCGCATCGAACAGGTTCCAGGCCACACGGCCCGGCTGAGCCAGCACCTTGGCCGCCTGCTCCGAATAGCCACCGTGCTCGCTGGAGAAGCGCCGTCCTTCAAGGTTGACCTGGATGCCTCCGCGCATCATCAACGCCCAACTGATCAATGTCTGATGTGGCGTGGCCAGGGAGCCATGCCCCTGGCAGGCTCCCAGATCCTTCAGGCTGGCTCCCATGGCCTCGCCCCAGAGCAGGGCATCACCCTGGTTCCCTTCGTGGCCGTAGTAGAGAGCATTCTTCAAGGTGGGCAGGTAGCGCGCCACCAGTTCCGGATTGCCGCCGTAGCCGTTGCAGGCCAGGATCATAGCCTCGCAGCCAATGCGCTCCTGGCTCCCATCGGGGCGCTCGAGGGTGACACCGCGCACCCGTCGAGCCTCGTCGACATGCAGATCGACCACCCGGGCCTGGGTCAGGATATCGATACCCGCCGTCTCGGCAGCGGTCAGCAAGCTCCCCATCAGTTCCTCACCGGTTCGCCGCGGCGTGGCATGCATCCGCATGCGGCTATGTCCGGGATAAAGAAAGCCGTCGACCAGGTCGAACGGCACGCCATGGGTATCGGCCAGCCACTCCACCACTCGACCGGAGTATCCGGCCAGCGTCTGGACGATGGCCGGGTCAGCCTCATCACCGTTCTTCGCCTGGATATCTTTCGCCATCAGCTCGGGGCTGTCGTCCACCCCCTTGTCGGCCTGAAAGCGGGTGCCGGCGGCGGGTATGAAGCCGGAAGACATGAAGGTGCTGCCCCGCGGCAATGCATCGCGCTCGAGCACCGCCAGCTCGATGCCACACTCCCGGGCCGCCAGTGCCGCCACCAGGCCGCAGGCTCCCGCGCCGACGATCAGCAGCGGCAGGGACACCTCGAAGGTATCAGCGTCATGGAAGGCCACGATGCCCATCAGCGCGCCTCCTCTTGGCCAGCGCCCTGGAAGGCGTCGAGTATCTCGCCGGCCGGTGCCTGCCAGACTTCGTCATGGCCGGCGATATGGGCCAGCACCTCCTCCAGGCAGGCGATACGGTGGGGTTGACCCACCAGCCAGGGATGCAGGCTGAGCGCCAGCATCCGCCCCCCTTGCTCCCTCGACTCCTGCAGGAGAAAGTCGAAGGCATCCTTGACCTGCTCGACCCAGGCGTCTTCCGAATGGAGGTTCTGGCACATCACGAACTGATCCTCGATCTCGGTCGACAGGGGCATCATGGCCAGCGGCCCGTTGTCCGTGGCGAAGGCGTAGGGCATATCGTCGTTGACCCAGTCGGCGCAGTAGGCGATGCCGTTCTCGGCCAGCAGCTCCGGCGTGTGCCAGCTCTGCGAGCGAGCCGGGCTGAGCCAGCCGCGAATGGGCTGTCCGATCTGCTCGCGCAGCGTCTCTACCGAGCGGCGTATGATCTCGGCCTCCTCGTCGCGATCCTGCCCGCCATAGTGCAGATGATCCATGTTCCAACCGTGGCAGAGGAACTCGCCGCCGTATGCCTTGAGACGCTCCACCAGGTAAGGCGTCTGCTCGGCAAGCTGGGCATTGATCGCCCAGGTGGGACGGATGCCATGCTTCTCGAAGGCCGCCAGCATGCGGTAGATACCCACCCGGTTGCCGTAGTCGCGCAGCGAGTAGTGGCGCAGGTCGGGATAGGGCATGGTCATGCCGTTGGGCACCTTGAAGGGTACCCCACGCTGGCTGAGCGGGTAGAACTGCAGCGACACGTTGATCCAAACCGCCAGGGTCTTGCCGCCAGGCCATTGGACCGGGGGCCGCTCTGCCAGCATCGACCAGTCGTAGCGGTCATGATCGTAGCCGTGTCGGCGCCAGGGATAGGTCAGGTAATCCTTGTCGAGAGACGAACTTTTCGAGGACATGGCTCAGCGCCTCCTGGCCGGGATGGCCCTGGCGTCGATGTCGCGCAGGGCATCGTCGTAGTGGTGGGCAAGATAGTGGCTGGCGATCTCGCGGCCGGTGGCGAGCCAGACGTCGCTGTGGCCGGTGATGTACTCCAGCGCCTCCTCGAAGGCCTTGATTCGATGCGGGCAGCTGACCTGGTAGTTGTGGGTGGGAATGCACATCACCGTGCCCGATTCGGCGCCTTCGGCATAGAGCCGGTCGAAGTGGCGCTTGAGCATGGTCAGGTAATGGCGTGGCTCCACCTTGTTCACGGCGTAGACGATGGTGTCGTTCATCTCCAGCGAATAGGGCATGGAGACGAAGCGGCGGCCCGAGCGCAGCCGGATCGGCGTGGGCTGGTCATCGTGGAACAGGTCACAGGTATAGAAGCCCGCCTCATCGCCGAACAGCGCCTGGCCCTCCTCGGCGAACAGGTCCAGGGTCCGCTCCGAATGGGAGAGCGCCGGGGCCAGGTAGCCCGCACACTTCTGCCCGGTGTGGCGGTGGATCGCCTCGATGCTGTCGCGAATCATCTCCCGCTCCTGGGCCTCACTCATGCCATAGGTGTAGCGGGTGTTGTAGATGCCGTGGCTGAAGAACTCCCAGTCGCGCTCACGGCACATCTCGATGATCTCGGGATGGTGTTCGCACAGCGCCACCGACAGCGACACCGAGCCGCGAATGCCGTACTTGTCAAGCAGGGCCATCTGGCGCTGGTGGCCCACCCGGTTGCCATAATCGCGAATGCTGTAGCCAGGCACCGAGGGGTGGGGCGTCGGCCATGGCTTGCGCTGCGGATTCTGGGGCGGGTCGAGCTCGTAGTACTCGATATTGGGTGCCACCCAGAAGGCGACCCGCGCCCCGCCCGGCCAGGTGATCTTCGGGCGATGTTCGTAGGGCCAGTAGTCATAGGCACCAAGCGTTTCCTTCATGTTGCACACTCCTCTTCCACTCTCGCCGAGACGCTCAGCTCTGCTCGGCAGCACGAGCTTCGAGCCAGCTCAGCACCTCGGCCACCGGCATGACGTCGGCGTACTTGAGATGCAGGTCGGTCAGGTTGGCGTAGTGGTAGCTCTCGTGCTTGTCGGCAACGCACTCCATGGGCACGACGGTACGGTAGCCACGGGAGAGGCTATCCACCGCGGTGGCACGGATACAGCCGGAGGTGGAGCCGCCGGTAACGATCACGGTATCGACCTGATGCCATACCAGCAGCGACTGCAGCGGGGTCTCGAAGAAGGCCGAGGGCATGCGCTTGGTGTAGACGACATCGTGTGGGTCGATCTCCACCCGCTCATCGAATTCGGCACGCTCGGAGCCGTACTTGATGTTCTGCAACGAGTCGGGGGTATCGGTCCGTGTGCCCCATACGCCGGCGTCTTCTGCGGAGTCGAGGAACGCCACGTGGGTCCAGACTACCGGCCAGCCGAGCTGTCGGAACGAGCGGGCCAGCTGGTTGACGTAGTCGAGCTGATTGGGGTCGGTCTCGTAGGCGGTCTTGAACAGGTCGGTTCGGGTATAGGCCTTCTGCGGGTCGACGTTGACCAGCACCGCCTTGTTACCGAAACCGAACGGCACGCGCTGGGGGTTGGCCATCACCTCGAAGAAGATCTCCTTGGCGGTCTTGTCGGTGGTAATCATGCGCTCTCTCCTGAAGGATCGGTCATTGTTCTCTTCGGCCGTCGTACTTCTCGCCCAGCTCGAGCATCTTTCGGGTGCCGAGCACCTCGTTGAGCTGTCCGAAGTCGAGCATGCGCTCGCGAAAGGCGTCGGTGGTACCGTCACGGCGCAGGGTGGTGAAAAACTGGCTCGCCATGTGGGTGAAGGCGCGTACCAGGGCACCGGGGAAGATCACCAGCGAAAAGCCTAGCTGCTGGAGCGCCTGGGCGTTCTGCAACGGCGTGTCGCCCCCCTCCACCATGTTGGCCATGATCGGGATCTTGCCGCGGAACTCGGCCATGATGCTGGCGATGTCCTCGTCGCTGCGGATACCCTCGATGAACAGCACGTCGATCCCGGCCTCGCGGTAGGCATGGGCCCGCTCAATGGCCCGCGCCGTACCCTCCACCGCCACCGCATCGGTGCGGCCGATGATCAGGGTCGAGTCACTTTCACGGGCATCCATTGCCGCCTTGAGCTTACCCACCATCTCGCTCTCGGACACCAGGGTCTTGCCACGCAGATGGCCGCAGCGCTTGGGGTAGGTCTGGTCCTCCAGCTGTATCGCATTGGCGCCGGATCGCTCCAGCATGCGCACGCTGCGCATCACGTTCATGGCGTTGCCGAAGCCGGTGTCGCAGTCGACTACCACCGACAGCTCGGTGCGCTCACGGATGTGTGACATCACGTCGTTGACCTCGCTCACGCTGACCAGGCCAATGTCGGGACGGCCGAGCTGGGTATAGGCAATGCTGGCCCCGGAAAGATAGACGGTGTCGAATCCGGCATCGGCGGCAAGCGAAGCGCTCAAGGCGTCGTAGACACCCGGGGCGACGACGATCCCCGGATCGCTCAGCCTGGCCTTGAGGTCACTGGCGTGAAGAGTCATGGCAAGAGAATTCCTCGAATGTTCATGAAATCGAAAAGGGAAACGAAAGGGCCACTTCAGGGCCTTGCCAGCGCCAGGTCGTTCCAGACCTGCTGGCGCACGATCCTGCCGCGGCACAGTTCGAAGCGGTCGATGAAGCGCACGCCGGAGAAGGGGGTACCGTCGGGCCACTCACCGCTGAGTTCGCCGTGACAGAACACCGTCGTCTCATCGCCATCGCCACAGGTTTCCACTGCTGCAATGCACTTGCGCACGAAGCGGTAGCGGCCGCCGGCCCAGGCCACCAGTTCTTCGAGACGATGCATCTCGCCGCTGCCGGGGAACGTCATGACGAACTCATCGTCGAGCAGGGTCTTGGCAGCACCGAGATCACGAGCCTCCATGGCCGAGAGAAAGGCGCGCACCACTTGCTCGGCGCTCATGCCGGGCTTGCCGTCCTTCCCTTCCGCTCCCGGCATGCGCTGGCGACCGCCTCGCATGTAGGCATCGGGCTCCACTTCATGCAGCAGCACGGTGATGCCTTCAGGGTCAGCGGCAATGCTGTGGCGCACGGCATCGGTAAGCCGAGCGCACAGGCGCTGTTTCAATTCGCCGGAGTAGCCTCGGATCAGACTGACCTGAATGACGGGCATGGGTGTTCTCCAAGGAAGCCTTTCTCGTTGTTTGGCGCTATTCTTCATATTGCATGGCACAGCAACCTGTCCTATGCATAATACATTTCTATGTCTACCCAATGCCTCGCGTCAAGCTCTTCATACAGACCGGCAACAACGACAAGGACCCAACCATGAACGATACGCATGCGAATTCCGTCGGGGGCACCAAGTCCCATCGCATCTATCTGCTGCTCAAGGATGCGATTCTCAGCGGTCGACTGGCCCCGGGGCGAAAGCTCCCCGGCGAGCTGAAGCTGGCCGATCAGTACGGCGTATCGCGGGTCACTGTCAGGCGCGCCATGCAGGCACTCAACGAGGCGGGGCTGGTGGCACGCAAGCCAGGACTCGGCACCGTTGTGCTGGAGCAGCCTCTGGACGCCACCGTCATGACTGCCAGCGTCGCCAACCTGATGCCCAACATGGTCAAGATGAGCAAGGCCTCGCGGGTGCGCCTGCTGGAGTTCTGCTACGTCAAGCCGCCGGAGCCGGTGCGGGAGGGCCTGGGCCTTCGCGAGGGGGAGCGCGTGCAGCGTTCGATTCGCGTGCGCATGGCCGATGACAAGCCATTCTCCTACCTGGTGACCCACGTCCCGGAATACATCGCCCTGCACTACAACGAGGCTGACCTTTCGCAGACACCGCTTTTCGCTCTGCTCGAGCGCAGCGGTGTGAAGGTCGATCACGCGGCGCAGACCATCTCGGCAACACTGGCCACCCATGAGGTGGCTGAGGCGCTCGATGTATCGGTGGGCTCACCGCTGATCGCTCTGACCCGGGTGGTTTACGACGAGGAGGGGCGCGGCGTGGAGCATCTCGACGCGCTATACCGCCCCGACCGTTACCGCATCCAGATCGATCTGAACCGTACCGGCGATGAAGCCGCTCGATACTGGGAGCCGATGTCGTCGGAGCCCCAGCGGGCGAAGCCCGAACATCAGGAAGCGTGAGGCGCAGAGTGACACGGCACCAAGGCTGTTCTATTTTTAATACATATAAAAAAGGAAATAAAATACATTTGACCTGTGCGGCGGTCTGGGATAGTTGTATGAGTATAGCGGGATGAAAATAACACAACCTCGGCAAAACGAACCGACATGACAATGCCAACGACACTGTTCGACAAGGTGTGGGACGCCCACGAGATCCATCGCAGCGAAAGCGGCGAGAGCCTGCTGTGGATCGACCGTCACTTCGTGCATGAGGGCTCCTTCCACGCCTTCAACAAGCTGCGCGAGCGAGGCCTGCCCGTGGCGCGGGCCGACCTTACTTTCGGTATCGCCGATCACTACGTGCCGACCCTGACCCGCCGCCTCGACGACATCGACGATGCCAAGGTCCGCGGCATGATCGAACAGTTGGCAGACAACACCCGTGAACATGCCATCACCCTGTTCGGCCTGGACGACCCCCGCCAGGGCATCGTCCATGTGCTGGGGCCCGAGCAGGGCCTGACTCAGCCCGGGCTGCTGATGGTCTGCGGCGACAGTCACACGTCCACCCACGGCGCCTTCGGCAGCGTTGCCTTCGGCATCGGTGCCTCGGAGGTGGCCCATGTACTTGCCACCCAGACCCTGTGGCAGAGCCGCCCCAGGCAGATGCGCCTGACCGTGGAGGGCACCCTGGCCCCCGGCATTACCGCCAAGGACATCGCCCTGACCTGGATCGCTCGCCTGGGCGCCGACGGCGCCCGTGGCCACGCCATCGAATATGCCGGCAGCGCCATCCGCGGACTCTCCATGGAGGCACGACTGACCCTGTGCAACCTCTCCATCGAGGGCGGCGCCCGCTGCGGCATGATCGCCCCGGACGACACCAGCTTCGCTTATCTCGAGGGTCGCCCCTGGGCGCCGGAAGGAGAACGACTGGAACAGGCCATCCGCTATTGGCAGACCTTGAAGAGCGATGACGGGGCCCGCTTCGACCG
Source organism: Halomonas sp. ANAO-440 (assembly GCF_019915905.1). Lineage (NCBI taxonomy): Bacteria > Pseudomonadati > Pseudomonadota > Gammaproteobacteria > Oceanospirillales > Halomonadaceae > Halomonas > Halomonas sp. ANAO-440. Next base: position 326,767 of record NZ_JAHXBV010000004.1, read on the forward strand.
CGACATCACCCTGGACGCCGCCGAGATCGTTCCCACCGTGACCTGGGGCGTATCCCCGGAAGAAGCCCTGCCCATCGACAGCTGCGTTCCGGATCCCGCTACCCAGAACGACGAGGGCAAGGCACGCCAGATGCGCGACAGCCTCGACTACATGGGTCTCACCCCCGGCCAGAAGCTGACCGATATCGCCATCGACCGGATCTTCATCGGCTCCTGCACCAACGCCCGCATCGAGGACCTGCGCGCCGCAGCCGAGGTGCTGCAAGGTCGGCGTAGCCGCGTGCCCGGCATCGTCTCTCCCGGCTCCACCCAGGTGAAGAAGCAGGCGGAAGCCGAGGGGCTGGACACCGTCTTCCGGGAGGCGGGACTGGAGTGGCGGGAGTCGGGCTGCTCCATGTGCGTGGCCATGAACGGTGACCTGGTGCCCAGCGGCGAAAGGTGTGCCTCGACCACCAACCGCAACTTCAAGGGTCGCCAGGGGCCTGGGGCCAGAACCCACCTGATGTCGCCGGCCATGGTGGCTGCCGCTGCCGTGGCCGGCCATCTGGCCGACATCCGCGCGCTGTAACGGGAGGACTGAGATGACACCCATCAAGATTCTGGACACCCTGGCCTGTCCGCTGGCCCTGGCCAACGTGGATACCGACCAGTTGATCCCGGCGCGCTTCATGAAGGAGCCGCGCAGCATCGGCTACGGCCAGTTCCTGCTGCATGACCTGCGCTACGATGAGCGCGGCAGCCCCCGTCCGGACTTCATCCTCAATCATCCTAAGGCCGAGCAGGCCCAGATCCTCGTGGCACGACGCAACTTCGGTGGCGGCTCAAGCCGTGAAGCCGCTGTCTACGCCTTGGTGGACCATGGCTTTCGCTGCGTGATCGCCCCGAGCTTCGGTGACATCTTCTCGTCCAATGCGGTGAACAACGGTCTGCTTCCGGCCACGCTGCCAGAGACCGATATCGAGCGCCTGCTTGCCCACCTGGGCAGTGAGCCCGGGCCGATGCGGGTAGACCTGGAAGAGTGCCGCGTCCGTGCCGGTACGCTCGACCTGAAGTTCGAGATCGCTCCCAGCTGGCGCACCAAGCTGCTGAACGGCTGGGACGACATCGACATGACCCGGCAGCACCAGGCGAAGATCGCCCGATTCGCGGCCGACTATGCGCGCCGACACCCCTGGCTCGAGACACCGCCAGGCGACGCCACGATCATTTCCAGAGGGTGATACCAGGCCCTTGCCCGGCTTGTGCATGCACTGCGTGATGCAAGCCTCCAACAACAATCGGCAACATCCGTACCATCCCATCGAGGAGAACAACGATGAACAAGCAACTACTGGCCACCCTTGGCGTAGCGACCCTGCTCGCCTCCACCCACGCAGCGGCCGTGGATCGCATCAGCGCAGTCCATGCCTTCCCTCCCTCACTGATCTATACCCAGAGCTTCCTCGAGTTCGTGGACAAGGTGAACGAGCGCGGTGAAGGCGTGGTACAGATCGATGTACGTGGCGGCCCCGAGGTCATCGGCCTATCGGAGCAGCCCGACGCGGTCCGCAACGGTGTGGTCGACATGGCCTATACCGCGGCCAGCTTCTACGCCGGCACCGTACCGGAGCGCGATGCCATGGTCGCCTCGAACACCAACGCCATCCATGCCCGCGAGAACGGCGGCATCGACCTGCTCAACGAGATACACCAGGAAAAGATGGGCACCTATTACCTGGGCTGGTTCGACAGCGGTGTCAGCTACAACCTCTACACGATCAACGAGCCCCGCCTGGACGACGACGGCAACCTGAGCGTCTCGGGAATGACGCTGCGCAGCAACCCGGTCTACGACGCCTTCTTCCAGGACTACCTGGGCGCACAGCCGATCAGCCTGCCCACCACCGACGTCTACTCGGCGCTGGAGCGCAACGTGGTCAACGCCACCGGCTGGACCCAGATCGGCCTCAAGGACCTCAACTGGGATCGCTTCCTGAACTACCGGATCGACCCCGATTTCTTCTCCACCGACATGGGCGTCATCCTCAACCTGGATAGCTGGAACGCTCTGAGCGAAGAGGCTCGCGAGATCCTCCAGGAAGTGGCCATCGAGCATGAGCGCGCAAGCGCAGAACGTTTCGAGGTGCTGGCAACGGAGCAGCTCGAAGAACTGGAAGCCGACGGCATGCAGGTCTTCCGCCTGGAAGGCGAAGCCGGCGAGCGCTTTTCAGAAGCAGCCCGTGAAGCCACCTGGGAGCGCATGCGTCGCCAGATGGAACGTCACCCCATGGGCCTCGAGCACTATGACGAGCTGATCGAGAAGTTCAACGACCTCTGAAGCATGACGAGCCGGCCGCCAGGCGGCCGGCTCTCCTTCCTGTTCCCGCCTGGCTCGCTGCCGGGCCCTGGATGACGCTATGCGATACGCAACCCGCGCCTATCTTCTGCTGCTCAACGGCATGGCCCTGCTGGCCGCCATCATGCTGGTGTGGCTGATGGTCGCCATCGTGCTCTCCGTGGTGATCCGCAACCTGGGCCTGCAGCCCTCTGCCTGGTTCTTCCTCTCCACCGAGTACGCCATGTTCTATCTGACCCTGCTGGGTGCGCCCTGGCTGGTCAGGCACAAGGGGCACGTGCATATCGAACTGCTCACCTCAATCCTGCCACCGCTGGCCCTGCAGGTATTGAGCCGGCTGGTCGCCCTGCTCTGCGTGACGGTCTGCGTGGTATTGGCCTGGAAGGGCTATGACCTGGTGATGCTGAACCTCCAGCGCAGCGACTATGACGTGCGCGCCTTCTTCGTACCGAAGTGGATCCTCACCATCGCCTACCCGGTCTGTTTCTCTCTCATGGCCATCGAATTCGCCCGCTTCGTGGTGGGTCGAGACATTCTTCACAGCGGCGAAGCGGGGATAAAAGAATAATGGAATGGTATCTGGCCCTGGCCTTTCTCCTGGCCCTGATCCTCGGCTTCATGGCCATCGGTACGCCCATTGCGCTGGCGTTCCTGGCCGCCAACGTCATCGGCGCCTGGTACTTCATGGGCGGACAGAACGGCATCATCCAGATGCTGAACAACGGCTTCGGCGCCCTGTCGAGCTTCAACCTGGTGCCGATCCCGCTGTTTCTGCTGATGGGCGAACTGTTCTTCCGCACCGGCATGGGCATGAAGATGTTCAATGCCATCGACCAGCTGATGGGCAAGGTGCCTGGCCGGCTCTCCTATGTCACCGTCGTGGGGGGTACCGGGTTCTCGACCCTGAGCGGCTCCTCCATGGGGTCCACGGCGCTGATGGGCTCGCTGCTGGTGCCCGAGATGGAGCGCCGCGGCTACAAGAAGCACATGGCCATCGGCCCGATCCTGGGCACCGGCGGCCTGGCCATCATCATTCCACCCTCGGCGCTGGCGGTACTGCTGGCCACCCTGGCCAAGATCGACATCGGCGCCCTGCTTATCGCCGGCATTCTGCCGGGCCTGGTGCTGGCCTGTCTCTATATCGCCACCATCTGGATCCACACCCGGATCGACCCCTCTGCCGCCCCCAACTACGAACTGGAGCCGGTTCCCCTCAAGCAGAAGCTGAAGCTGATTCTCACCGACATCGTGCCGATGATCAGCGTGATGGTGCTGATCGTGGCGCTGATGCTGATGGGCTTCGCCACCCCTTCCGAGGCGGCTGCGTTCGGGGCCCTGGGCGCCATGGTGCTGGCCTTCGTCTTCCGCTGCATGACCTGGGAGGCGTTCAAGCTATCGGTCACCGGGGCACTGAAGGTCACGCTGATGGCCTACCTGATCGTTTTCGGCTCCGCCACCTTCAGCCAGCTGCTGGCCTTCTCCGGCGCCTCCAGCGGACTGATCCAGTGGGCCACCAGCTTCGACCTGGCACCCATCCTGATGCTGCTGGCGATGTTCGCCGTGCTGCTGGTACTCGGCACCTTCATGGAGCAGATCTCCATCATGATGCTGACGGTGCCGTTCTTCTTCCCGCTGGCGCAGGTGCTGGGCTTCGATCCGATCTGGTTCGGCATCATCGTGCTGCTGGCCCTGGAGATCAGCTTCTCGACGCCACCGCTTGGGCTGCTGCTGTTCGTGATGAAGGGGGTGGCCCCCAAGGGCACCACCATGCGCGAGATCTACGCCGCGGCGATTCCCTATATCCTCTGCTCGATGCTGCTGGTCGCCCTGCTGATCGCCTTCCCGGCCATCGCCACCTGGCTTCCTGGAATGATCAACTGAGCCCGCAGCGGGATCGCAGCCGACATTTCGGCGCAACTAGACGCAATTTTCCGCCGATTCGGCACCGATTGGACTTTTTCAGGATAGATCAGTAGGGTATACGACCCTTGGATCAGGCAATAATACTGATAACCGATCCCTGACAGGTCCCGCCATGGGACACCCTGGTCTTGCCTACATGCAGACTGGATCACCGGTACTCTCGACTGTACGTCGTCGACGCCATCGATAGAGAAGGAATCCATGTCGCGCCACTACGCCGATGAAGGACGGTGCATGCCGCGCCGCCCGCCCCCCGACCTCGCCGCTGCGGGGTAATGCCTGACTGACGGCATCGTCTTGCCGTGCCTGATCGATAGCACCCGAGGCTGCGCCACGCCTGGCGTCAGCCTGCTTGTCTCTGCGCTAATGCCTGAGCGCTGATCAGCCTCAAGCCGCCTTTGGGCCTGGCCCCCCCACAGCACCATCACTGCGTCCGGCATGTCGACCTGATCGACCGGCCCGGGCGTGTTCGTTCCATCCACCGAGGGATTGCCCTTGAACAGCGAATCGCTCTATCAATTTTCGACCCTGACCGTCATCTTGCTGCTGCTCGCCTTCTACGGCGGCACCTACCTGATGACGCTGGGCATCCGCAAGAAGAACGAAGACGCCGACGCCTTCATGGTCTCCAACCACCGCGTGGGCTTCGGCATGGGCGCCGCCAGCATGACCGCCACCTGGATCTGGGCCGCCTCCTTCTACGCCGCCGCCACTTCCGGCTATACCTACGGCGTCTCTGGCCCCATTCACTACGGACTGTGGGGGGCACTGATGATCCTGTTCATCTACCCCTTCGGCCGGCGCTTTCGCAAGCTCGCCCCCAATGCCCACACCCTGGGCGAACTGATCCACGCCCGTCACGGCTCCTCCAGTCAGCTGATCCTGGCGCTCTCCAACGTGCTAGGCAGCGTGATCAGCCTGATGGTCAACTTCACCGCCGCCGGCGCGCTGGTCTCGGTGCTCTCGCCGCTGTCGTTCCAGGCCGGGGTGATCATTGCCGGCTTCGGCGTGCTGCTCTATACGCTGTGGTCGGGGTTCCGCGCCTCGGTGATGACCGACTTCGCACAGCTGGTGGCGCTGATGGCGATTGCCATCGTGATCATCCCCGCGGTGTTCTTCGCCATGGGCGGTCCCAGCGAGCTGGTGGCTGGCCTGGATAACCTGACGGTCGAGCAGGCCAACCTGTTCTCCATGGATGCCATTCTCTACCAGGGCGCGCCCTTCTTCGTCGCCGTGCTGGCCTATGCGATCGGTAACCAGACCATTTCCCAGCGCCTGTTCGCGGTGAACGAGAGCCATATCAAACCCACCTTCATCACCGCGACCATCGGCTACGGTGCCATCGTCATCGGGCTGGGCATGATCGGCCTGATGGCGCTGACCCTGGGCGTCGAGCCAATGGGCGGCGACATGAACAACCTGATCCCGCAGATGGTGTCCGGCTATCTGCCGCCGCTGTTCATTGCGCTGTTCTTCATCCTGGTGATCGGCTCGCTCTCCTCTACCGCCGACTCCGATCTCTCCGCGCTGTCGGCGATCATGATGGCCGATGTCTACGGCAAGAACATCGCCCGCGGCAAGGCCGACCCCAAGCGCATGCTGCTGGTGGGCCGCCTGACCATGATCGTCGCCACCGCGGTGGGCATCGTCTTCGCCAGCTTCTCGCTGGATATCCTGGTGATGCTGGTGTTCGTCGGCGCGCTGTGGGGCGCCATCGTCTTCCCGGTCATCGCCAGCTGCTTCTGGAACCGGGTCACCAATCAGGCCTTCACCACCTCGGTACTGGTGGCCATGGTGCTGTTCTGCCTGGCGCGCTTCGAGCTGCTGCCCATGAGCGGCGCCAGCGGCCTGTTCTTCGAGGTGCTGGCCAGCATCGGTGGCGGCGTGATCATCGGCCTGATGGTGTTCGGCTTCCTGGGCCGCATCGCCGGGTTCATCGCCGCCGCCCTGGCGCTGGTGGCGATGCTGGTGTTCGCCACCGACTTCCTGCGCGACTACACCGTACTGCTGGCCTCGCTGACCGCCTATGGCGCCAGCACCCTGGTCTGCGTGGTGATGAGCCTGATGAGCCGCCAGGAAGACTTCGACTTCGCCACCATCGGCGAGCGGGTCGGCGACTACGACACCCACGAACCCAGCGTGCAGGAAGGCGACGTGGCCACGGCCAGGCCGGCCGTCTAGCCCGGATCGTTAACTTGAGCCTACCGCGGTGCCGCTGGCCGGCACCGCCACAGTGGAGAATTTGACATGAATGCACTCTATGGTTTCTACGTGCTGATCTGGCCCGCCATCACCCTGGGGGTGCTGGTGGTGATCTGCCGCGCGGTGATGCGCGACCGCCGCAAGGCGAAAGAGGAGCAGCGCGAGCTGGTATGAACCGCGCCGTATGACCGCAACGGGCCCTGATATCAGGGCCCGTTTCGTATCGGTTCTACATACCTTGGGGTGAGTTTCAGGTGCCGCAGAAGGTGCGAAAAACTCGCTCGCGTGGCGATGCCGGCAGGCTGTAATCCTCGCGGCCGGGCTGCGCCTCGAATGGCCGGGTGACCACCGCGAGCAGCTCTTCGAAAGGCGCGAAGTCGTCCTCGTCGATGGCTGAGGTCAACGCCTGCTGGACCCGGTGGTTGCGGGGAATGTAGGCGGGATTGACGAGCCGCATCTGCCGGGCCCGCTCGGTGGGCGCCGCCGGCTCCTGGGCCAGGCGTTCGCGCCAGCGCTCGAGCCAGGCCTCGATCAGCTCCGGGCGCTCGAACAGGTCGCCGAGGGCGCTGTCCGCTTCGCCGGATTCGGCCGCCTCGCAGAGCTGTCGGAAGGTCAGGGTGAAGTCGGCATGCCCCTGGTGCATGGCATCCAGCAGCGACTCGGCCAGCGCCCGGTCGCCCGCCTCCTCACGGGCAAGACCCAGCTTGGCACGCATCACGGCCAGCCATTCGGCCTCGTACTGTGCCTCGAAGGCCTTGATCACCTCGGTGGCCCATTCCACCGCTCGCTCCTGGTCACTGTCGATCAGCGGCAGCAGGGTCTCGGCCAGCCGCGCCAGGTTCCACTGGGCGATCCAGGGCTGGTTGGCGTAGGCATAACGCCCCCCCTCGTCGATGGCGCTGAACACGGTCCTGGGATCGTAGGTTTCCATGAAGGCACAGGGGCCGTAATCGATGGTCTCCCCCGACACGGTGGTGTTATCGGTGTTCATCACGCCATGGATGAAGCCGACACCCATCCACTTCGCGATCAGTGCCGCCTGCCGCGCCTGGATCGCCTCGATCAACGCCATGTAGCGCTCATTGCCGGACAGCCTGGCCAACTCGGGGTAGTGGCGCTCGATCACATGATCGGCCAGCTCGCGAATGGCATCGGCATCGCCACGAGCGGCAAAGTACTGGAAGGTGCCGACACGGATATGGCTGCTGGCCACGCGGGTCAGGATCGCCCCCGGCTCGGGAATGCCACGGACCACCCGCTCTCCGGTGGTCACCGCCGCCAGGGCCCGGGTGGTGGGAATCCCCATGGCGTGCATGGCCTCGCTGACCAGGTACTCCCTCAGTACCGGCCCCAGTGGCGCACGACCATCGCCGCCGCGGGAGAAGGGAGTGCATCCCGCCCCCTTGAGCTGGATATCGCGCAGCCGGCCTTGCCGGTCCGTGACCTCACCCAGCAGCACCGCTCGGCCATCGCCGAGCCGGGGCACGAAGCCGCCGAACTGGTGGCCGGCATAGGCCTGCGCCAATGGTTCGGCCCCGGGCGGGACCACATTGCCGGCAAACCATACGGCGGCCTCTTCCCTGTCGAACGCGCCCAAGTCGAAGCCCAGCTCTTCAGCCAGGGAACGGTTGAAGGCCACCAGCCGGGGAGACGCCACGGGCACGGGATCGAAAGACGCGAAGAAGCGCTCGGGAAAGCGAGCATAGCGAAGGGTAAACGGGGGAAACATGGCGGCTCCAAATAGCGACTGGGCACGTAAAGCGGGGTTCACTCTGGTATGACAAGGCACCCCGGGCAACATTCCCTGCGCGCACCTCGGCCTGGCGGCATAGAGTGAATAGACAACGCAGTCTAGCGCCTATGAAGTGTCGCGGCTCTCCTGCCGGCCCCATGGATGACTCTCCTTCACGCAGGCCGCAAAGCGCAGCTGTGCTGCCCGCGCCGCCAGCAGATGGGCCCGCATGACCGATGCCGCCCAATCCCCATCGCCAGCGTCCAGGGCACGCAGCAGTTCACGGTGGTGGTTCATGCTGCCGGCCAGCTCCTCCTGGGTATAGTGGTGATAGCTGCGACGCGAAACCGGCACCTGCACGATGGTTTCCAGCAGGCGCTGAAGGCGCGGACTCCCCGCCGCCGCCATGAGCCTGGCGTGGTAGTCATCATTCAGAACGGCAATCGCCTCAAGGGCATTCTCCCCCATTTCCCGACACAGCTCTTCCATCCGTTCGGCCAACGACTCGAGCTTGTCCAGCTGGGCACGATCGATGCGGGAGGCCGCCCGACGCGCCACCTGGGGCTCGAGCAGGACCCGCAGCTCGAACACCTCTTCCACGTCGCGCTGGGTCCAGGAAACCACCTGGGCACCGTGATGAGGAATGGCCTCTACCCAGCCATCCGACACCAGACGCCTCAGGGCTTCGCGGATCGGCGTGCGGCTAAGTTCCAGCTCCTGGCCGATGGCCGCTTCACGCACATAACTTCCCGGAGGGTATTGCCCGTCGAGGATACGTTTCCTGATGATCTGATAAACGCGATCGGCAGCGGTCATTGATTGGCTCCTTGCAGTGAGGACGCGTCCCGGTGCGCCTCTTCGGCCCGACTGTCTGCTGGAAGTCGACCAAGGTTGCAACGTTAATCGTACACAACTATTTGCATGAGAAGCACTGTAGGCCTACATTTGGCGGAAATCGAGCCGAATTGCATACAATTAGAATGTGAACCAGCATCTGACAAGGAAGTGATGGCATGAGCCTGACCCCACCACAGCTCGCCGATATACGCTGCCTGGCATTTGACGTCTTTGGCACGGTGGTCGACTGGCGAAGTAGCGTGATACGCGAAGGTGAGTCCCTCGGGCAGGCCCGCGGACTGGAAGTGGACTGGGCCGCCTTCGCCGACGCCTGGCGCGCGGGCTATGTCCCGTCGATGAGCCGGGTTCGCCAGGGGCGCCTGTCCTGGACCTCGCTGGACCAGCTGCATCGCATGACCCTCGACCGCATCCTTGAGGATTTCGGCATCACCGGGCTGTCGGAAGCCGACAAAGCCAATTTCAATCGCGTCTGGCACCGGCTCAAGCCCTGGCCGGATGCCGTGGGCGGCATGCACCGCCTGCGCGAGCGGTTCACTCTGACCACCCTTTCCAATGGCAACATGGCGCTGCTGGTCAACATGGCCAAGCAGGCCGGCCTGCCGTGGGACTGCGTCCTCTCGGCCGAGCTGGCCCGACACTACAAGCGTGACCCTGAGGTCTACCGCATGGCAACCCGGCTACTGGATCTGAGCCCGCAGCAGATCATGATGGTGTCCGCCCACCAGGACGACCTCAACGCCGCAAAAGACGAGGGACTGCGCACCGTCTTCGTGATGCGCCCGCTGGAATTCGGGCCGCAAGCCACGCCCGACCTGACGATCGACCCGAGCTTCGACTACGTAGCAAACGATTTCCACGACCTGGCCGACCAGTTGCTGAGCCGATCGGAAGCTCGCCAATCGCTGGCCCTTTCATAGTCATCAAGGACTACCGAATGAAGATCGTGATACCCGATGACTATCAGGACTGCGTGCGCACCCTCGATGCCTTCGCCAAGCTGGAAGGCCAGGATGTCACCATCCACAACGATACGGTGACCGACCTGGATGCCCTGGTCGAACGCTTCCACGATGCCGAGGCGCTGGTGCTGATCCGAGAACGCACACCGATCACCGCCGAACTGCTGGCGCGCCTGCCCAACCTCAAGGTGATCAGCCAGACCGGTGGCGGCGCGACCCATGTGGACATGGATGCCTGCCGCCGCCACGGCATCACGGTCATGGCAGGCACCGGCTCGCCCCATGCCGCCGCCGAGCTCACCTGGGGGCTGGTCATGGCCGCCATGCGCCATATTCCCCAGGAGTTCGCGAACCTCAAGGCCGGACGCTGGCAGCGCACCCTGGGCACCGGGCTGAAGGGCCGCACCCTGGGCATCTTCGGTTACGGCAAGATCGGCAAGCTGATCGCCCGCTACGGCCAGGCCTTCGACATGAAGGTGCTGGTGTGGGGGCGCGAGGGCACCCGGGCGCGAGCCGCCGAAGATGGAATCGAGGTCGCCACAAGCCAGGAAGGGCTGTTCGAGCGCAGCGACGTGCTGAGCCTGCACCTGCGATTGAACGCCGATACCCGCGGCATCGTCACTGCCGATCATCTGGCACGCATGAAGCCCACCGCCCTGCTGGTCAACACCAGCCGCGCCCCGCTGGTCGAGGCTGGCGCCCTGGAGGCGGCGCTGCGCGCCGGACGGCCTGGCCAGGCCGCCGTTGACGTGTTCGACGTGGAGCCGGTGACCCACCACCCGCTGCTCGAGCTGCCCAATTTCCTCGCCACGCCCCACCTCGGCTATGTGGAGAAGGACAGCTACGAGCTCTACTTCGGCGATGCCTTCGACAACCTGCTCACCTTCGCCGCGGGCCGCCCGGTCACCAACCTGGCCGAGTGAATCGACACCACCTGCCCACGGCGGCCTGCCGCCATGGGCCGCGCAGCATCCAGCCTTCGTGCAAAACCCTCCGCTCTAGAACAGCAAGGGCGACGGCAGCGTCATGCCGATCATCTTGATGAACAGCAGCCATACCGCGGCCCCCATCAGTGGCGGCACGATCAGCAGCCCCTTCAGGCTGAGATTGGGCGCCAGCACCGCGATCAGCACGGCATTGAACGCCACGGTGGAGACAATCAGCCCCAGGTTGAGCACCAGCCAGAAGTAGATGATGGCGCCACCCAGCATCAGGCCCGAGGAGAGGCCGATGGCGACCAGGTCCTGGTCCCTGGCATCCGGCCGCTCGAGCGCCGACGCTCGTTTACGCAGGGTGAAGAACCCCAGCATCGCCAGCACCCAGAACCCCGAGCCGATCAGGAAGTAGTAGGCCGTCTGCGGCATGATATAGGACGGCACCAGGGGTGCCGGCCGCCAGGCCCCGTACTGGATGTGGATCAGGCCCGCGATACCGAGTGAAAGCATGACCGCCGCCGAAAGCAACTCTTTCACGATTGTGCGATTCATTTCTTGGCCCTCAAGGCGAAGGTGAACAGCAGTATCAGTGCGAAGGCAGCCACGTAGAAGCCGATTGCAATGGGGCTCTTGATCAGCACTGCCCAGTCACCACCGCCCATGATCATCGACTGACGCAGCGCCCGCTCGGCCCCCGGTCCGATGATGAAACCAAGCACCAGCGGCGCCAACGGAAAGCTCATCAGCCGCAGGGTCACGCCCAGCGCTCCGGCGAAAAGCAGCACCCATACATCCACCACCGAGTTGTTGGCCGCGTAGGTGCCGACAATGGCCAGGATGAATACCCCCGGTATCATGAAGCCAGGCTGGATCATGGCGATTCGCGAATAGTAGGGCAGTAGAACCTTGCCCAGTACCAGGTTCACCAGGTTGGCAAAGATCAGCGTCAGGAACAGCGCATAGATGATCTCCGTGTTGTCGGTGAGCAGGCTTGGCCCCGGCGTCATGCCCATCAGGATAAAGGCCGCGCCGAACAGGGCCGCCGTGGCGCTTCCTGGAATGCCGAAGGCGAACAGCGGAATGAAGGTTGAGCCAGCCGTGGCACTGTTGCCGGACTCGGCGCTGGCGATCCCCTCCAGCGACCCCTTGCCGAAGTCCTCGGGCTTGCGCGAGAAACGCTGAGCCAAGCCATAGCTCATGAAGGCCGCCAGCGACTGCCCCGCCCCCGGTAGCGCACCGATGAAGGTACCCACCGCCGCACCGATGTAGGTGGCCTTGAGGGTGAACTTGAATTCGGCCCAGGTGAGCTTGTCCTTTCTGATGTCATAGCCCTGCAGCAGGCTTGCCTGCTCGGCAACGTCGTCCATCAGCTTGTCGACCTTGCGCCGCCATAGCTTCGAGCCCTGGATGACCACCTCGGAAATGGCAAAGATACCGATCAGCACCGGGATCAGGCTCAGCCCACCGGAGAGTCCCGGCATGCCGAAAGTGAGTCGCGTCGCCCCGGTGATGGGATCCCGGCCGATCATGGCCAGCAGGATACCGATGGCGGCCACCGCCAGGCCCTTGGCCACCATGCCCTGGCTCAGGGCGGCGATCAGGATCAACGAGAAGGCATACAGGGCAAAGAACTCGATCGGCCCGAAAGTCAGCGCCACCGCCGCCAGCGGTACGGCGATGAAGATCAGCACCAGGTCGCTGGTAGTATCGCCGATGACCGAGGAGTAGAGCGCGGTGTGCAGCGCCTTGCTCGGCTTGCCCTTGAGCTTGGCCTGATAGCCGTCGATGCTGGTAGCCGCCGCACCCGGTGTCCCGGGGACACCGAAGGAGATCGCCGCGATCGAACCGCCGAACAGCCCCCCCTTGTAGATGCCCACCAGCAGGCCCATCGCCATGGCCGGTTCGAGAAAGAAGACGAAGGGCAGCAACAGGGCGATGGCCATATCGCCCGACAGGCCCGGGATGGCACCCAGCGTAATGCCAAGCAGCACCCCGAGCATCACGTACATCAAGACATAGGGATGAAAGGCCAGCGCACTGGCCTCAATGAGAAGATCAAGCATCAGCGCTCTCCGGCGAGGCTGGAAGGGTCACGACCAGACGGCCGGAGCCGAGTGGTTCGGCTCCGGGCTTCCAGGGGAGGGTGTCAGTCCTGGTTTATCGCGGCGAGGACATCCTTGACCCGCTGGGTGGTGTCGCGATAGATCGCCTGGGCGCTTTCCAGACCCTGCACGTTGTCCAGTCCAGCGGAGGCCTGGGTGGACATGGTTTGTGCGGTATCGGTCTCGAGGCCCTGCATGATGCACTCGGAAAGCTCCTGCTGGATCGACTCCGGCACGGAGGAGAAGGCGTAGACCAGCAGCGGTGCCTCGAAGGAGACGTCATACCCGGCTTCACGGAAGGTGGGTACGTCCGGCAGCACGTCGGAGCGCTCGTCGGCGAAGACACCGATGGCGGTTACCTCACCGGAATTGACGTTGGAGACGATGGAGGGCGGCAGGGTCATGCCGAGGTCGATATGACCACCCAGAATCATGGTGCGGGTCTCGCCGCCGCCAGTCGTCGGCAGGTGGACGTTCTGGATGCCGGTTTCCTGCTCGAGCATCACCAGCGGCAGGTGCACCAGGCTCAACGGATCGGCATGGCCGAAGACGAGGCTGTTCGGCTCGGCCTCTGCCAGCTCGATCCAGTCCTCGATGCTCTGGATATCGTGGTCGGCCTTGACGTAGACGGTGGGCTTCCAGTCGGTCAGGTGGACGATGGGCACCCAGTCCTCCACTTCCCACGGAGTGTCCTCGGTGAGTGTCTGAGTGATGGTGGCGGAATAATCGGCCATCAGGATGGTATGGCCGTTGGGCTCGGCATCGGCGACGAATTGCAGCCCTTCCATGCCCCCTGCGCCCGGCATGCTGACCACATCGATACGGCTGCCGCAGTGTTCCGCCGCATTGGCTGCGATGATGCGAGCGGTGATATCCGTGCTGCCCCCTGCACCATAGGGCATGACGATACGAATCGGGTCGCTGCCCAGGCTTTCCCCATTGGAGGCAAGCGCAGTACCTGCAGACAGGGTCAGCATCGCGGCACTGACCGCAACGGCGGTTGTTGACAGTTTGAAGATCATGTCGAACTCCCTATTCTTGTACATTATTTGTTTCTTGCAAGGCGAACACCACCGCTCCTGATGAGCGACAGCCCTCTGCCTTTAAACCCTAGGCCTCCTGCCCCATGGCTGCTTGTTCATTCCGAGGATTGTCTTGTTAATTTCCCGGTAATTCCACGCAAAACGGAATAAACTGTACACATACTTCTTCCTGTACAAGAACAATCCGGTGATCAGCGACCGATACTTTGCAGCCCAGCCAGCCTGGTGCAACATGACTCACTCGCCAGGAAAAGGGCCAAGGGAGACAGACGGAAATGAGCCAGAACCTCTTCGAGACCTTCGCCGCCCGCATGCAGGAACGCGGCGATGCCGATTTCATCACCACCCGTGACGGCCGCCGCTACAGCCATGCCGATGCCTTGGCCGCCAGCGGCCGGCTGGCAGGTGCCCTGGCCGCGCAGGGTGTCACCCCCGGCGACCGGGTTGCCGTGCAGGTGGACAAGAGCCCCGAGGCGATCCTGCTCTATCTCGCCTGCCTGCGGATCGGGGGCGTCTTCCTGCCGCTCAATACCGGCTATACCGCCGACGAGGTCCGCTACTTCCTTGCCGACGCCGAACCGGCGCTGTTCGTCTGCCGCCCGGCCGCCCTCGAGCAGGCCAGGGCGGTGGCCGGCGAGACAGGCTGCCCGGCGGTGGAAACCCTGGGCAGCGACGGCGACGGCAGCCTGATGGAGGCCGCCCAGCGGGCCACGCCCTTTGATGCCATCGAGCCGCGTGAGCAGAACGACCTGGCGGCGATCCTCTATACCTCGGGCACCACCGGGCGCTCCAAGGGCGCCATGCTGACCCACCGCAACCTGGGCTCCAATGCCGCCACCCTGGCCGAGGCCTGGCGCTTTACCGCCGAGGATCGCCTGATCCATGCCCTGCCGATCTTCCACACCCATGGGCTGTTCGTTGGCTGCAACGTCACCCTGATGGCCGGCTCCAGCATGCTGTTCCTGCCGAGCTTCGACGCCGACGTCATCTTCCAGGAAATGCCCCGCGGCACGGTGCTGATGGGCGTGCCGACCTTCTATACCCGCCTGGTAGCCGATGCACGGCTGACTCCCGAGGCCACCGCCAGCATGCGGCTGTTCGTCTCCGGCTCGGCCCCGCTCACCGCCGAGACCCACCGGGAATTCGAACGGAAGAGCTGCCATGCCATCCTCGAGCGCTACGGCATGACCGAGACCAACATGAACCTCTCCAACCCCTACGACGGCGAGCGGCGCGCCGGCACCGTGGGCATGCCGCTGCCTGGCGTGGAGTACCGCATCACCGACCGCGAAACCCATGAGCCGCTCCCCAATGGTCAGATCGGCATGCTCGAGATTCGCGGCCCCAACGTCTTCATCGGCTACTGGCGGATGCCCGAGAAGACCCGCGAGGAGCTGCTGGAGGATGGCTTCTTCGTCACCGGCGACCTGGCCATGGTCGACGAGCACGGCTACGTCCATATCGTCGGCCGCGACAAGGACATGGTGATTTCCGGGGGCTACAACGTCTATCCCAAGGAGGTCGAGCAAGTGATCGACGAGATCGAGGGGGTGAAAGAGTCCGCCGTGATCGGCGTGCCCCACCCGGACTTCGGCGAAGGCGTCACCGCCGTGGTGGTGCCGGAAGCCCACGCCCGACTCGACGAACGGGATGTCATCGACTTCCTCAAGGACCGGCTGGCGAAGTACAAGCAGCCCAAGCGGGTGCTCTTCGTCGACGCGCTGCCCTACAACACCATGGGCAAGGTGCAGAAGAATGAGCTGCGCAAAAATTACCAGGACATCTATCGTTAGGGGACATCGAGACAGCACCGGGAAGCATCGATATGTCCAAGCGCATCACCTACTACTTCAGCCAGGTATCGCCCTGGGCCTATCTGGGCCATGCCCGGCTGGGTGAGATCGCCGCCCGCCACGGCGCCACCATCGACTACGTGCCGATCACGATCAGCGCAATATTCCCCAGGACCGGCGGCCTGCCGCTGCCCAAACGGTCGCCCGAGCGCCAGGCCTACCGCATGGCGGAGCTGAAACGCTGGCCGCAGCAGATTGGCATCCCGCTCAACGTGGAACCGAAGTACTTCCCCACCGACGACCGTCCAGCGGCGCGCCTGGCACTGACCGCCAAGGCCCAGGGACACGACATTGCCAAACTGTCACTGGCGATATTCAGGGCCTGCTGGACCGAGGATCGCGATATTGCGGACCTCACCACCCTAGGTGATATCGCCGACACCTGCGGCCTCAGCAGCCAGGCGCTGCTGGAGGCGTCGGAATCGGAAATGGGGCAGCGTCGGCTCGATGACGCCTGCGAACAGGCCATCGCGGCCGGCTGCTTCGGCGTCCCTTGGTACAACGTCGAGGGGGAACCCTTCTGGGGTCAGGACCGGCTTGAGCTGGTGGATAAAAAACTGGCGGGCGAACTTGGAGCAGAACCATCATGCACTCACTAAATTCCCAGGTCGTCGATGCACTTGCCAAGCGGCATGATTTCAGTCGCGACGCCATTGCGCACATGGTTTCGGCCGTGGCCGACGGTGATGGCCAGATGGCGATGTTTTCGCACCCCGAGTTCGGCGGCCCCGGCCAATGGATGCAGGGCGGCATGCTGATGCTCAGCGGCCCCATCGACCATCCCTTGAACGCCCGTGTGGATGCGCTATGTCGAGAGATTGGCGAGATGATTGGCGAGATGAAGGATGCGTCAGGTGATGAATTGGGTGGTGAGTCAGGTGATGAGACAGCTGCCCAGCAGTCGGCTTGGGCCGCCGCGGAAGAGAACACGACCTGGTGGCCATCGGCACTCGGCGCACCCAACGCGACCGGCGAACAGAACGGTTTACGCTACGCCTACTTTGCTCAGGCTCGGCGCCTCGTCGTGCAGACCGGGGAGTCCGTCCGGGTTTATGACTGCCTGGACCATCGTATTGAGGGCATTGCCCAGCAGCAGGGAAGCCAAAGCCGATTGACGCTGACCAGCCAGCACGGGAACGTCGACCTCGCGGGCCTGCCGGTCATTTCCACCGACAGGCACCCGCCTAACTAGGAGACGAACGGATCTACCGGCGTGCACGGCCCGAATGCCGCTTCAATGACGTCGGCAGCCTCCAGCACCAGGTCGTCGCGAAAGCGGTCGGCGTAAAGCAGGACGCTCATCGGTGCGTTGTCGATAGGCCGGGTCGGCACCACGACGGCGGGGAAGCCGAGCAGGTTGCCGGGGGTCACGAACCACTGCATGCCCAGCATCAGGTCACTGCCGGCTGGCGAGACGACATCGGCATCGTGCATGAACGGTGCCGACGGCCAGACGGGCCCCAGGACTAACGGATACTCCGCAAAGAACGCCGCCCAGGCCCGGCCGAGACGCGAACGCTCCTGATGCAGCGCGGCATGCGTCACCGACGGATCGATCCTGGCGATCAGGGCATCCATGAGCATGGCGGCCTCCGCGCTGAGCGTGGGCCGTATCGACTCGGCCGTGAGGCTCAGGTCGGACATCTGGAACTGCGTCCAGAGATGGTTGATCAGCTCGATTTCCGGCGGTATCCCCTCCTCCACCTGGTAACCGCCAGCGGCAAGCGCCTCGCCTGCCGCCCGCACGCCAGCGACAATCGCCGGGTCGATCACACTGCCAGGCAGCGATGTCACCATGGCAACACGACGCGAAACTCGCGGGCCTTCCAGCGCCACCGTGACCGAGCGAGGATCGCGCACGTGCTGCCCGTGAACCTGCTCAAGAACGAGCCTGAGATCGGCAACGCTACGGGCGATGGGGCCATCGGTCAGCATTACCTGGGCGCTCAGGAAGCCGTCGCCGGAACTACCATAAGGTATGCGCCCCTGGGTGGGCTTCAGCGCCGCGACACCGCAGCAGAACGCTGGATTTCTCAGCGAACCGCCGATGTCGTTGCCGATGCCGAGCGGCGACATGCCGGACGCCACGGCCGAGCCCTCACCACCGCTGCTGCCTCCCGCTGTCAGTTGTGCGTTCCACGGATTTAGCGTCAGCCCCCTGAACGGGTTGCTGGTGGAAATCCGCAGGCCCATTTCCGGCATGTTGGTGCGCCCGATGGGAATGGCGCCAGCGGCACGCATCCGTTCGACCACCGGCGCATCCTGTTCCGGCAATGCCTTGGCGTTCGCGGCCAGGCCCAAGGTGGTCGGGGTACCGACGCAATCGATATTCTCCTTCACCGTGATCGGCACCCCGTGCAGAGGCGGCAGATCGCGCTTGCCCGCCTTCTTGCGCTGGGCATCCGCCGCGTCCGCCGCCTCACGGGCCGACGTGCGCAGCATCACAGTGACGGCATTGAGCTCAGGGTTCACCGCCTCGATCCGCGCCAGGTGGGCATCGATCACCTCGCGGCTCGACACTTCCCCGGATCTGATAAGGGCCGCCAGTGTCGTGGCGGACTGCCGCCACAGGTCCTGCGAACCGCTCGGGGCCTGGGGAGAAGAACGCTTTTTCATGTTTTCACTTCCTTTGTGGCCGTGACACCCGGAACTGTGGCGGCACGGGATGCGATCCTGCATCGTCAAGACGTGTTGGCATCGGCGTGGGCGAATCGTCCCGCGGATAGAGAGGAAAGATGGCGCTCTGCTAAGCGGTGCCTATCTAGCAGGATAGTCGCTCATGGAAAATTATCTTCAGACAGTGGAGGGAGTGGCCGGGCAGGCTCTTCATCGCCGACAACGAGGCCCTGATTGAGCTGCCCGAACGGCACATGCACCGACGGCAGGGTATCGCTGGTGGCCGAGAGGTGGGAGGCCTGGTCGTCGAAAAAGATATGCGGTTTGATGATGCCGAGAACATGCTCCTTGGCGATGCCGCCGAGGAAATAGGCCTCGTTGACGGTCACGCCCCAGCTACGCATGGTATGAATGACCCGCTCATGGGCCGGCGCGTTGCGGGCCGTCACGATGGACACCCTGACCCTGGGGCGATAGCCACCCCGGGTTTCCTCTTCGCGCTGCTTCTCCAGCATCTGGATGTGGGCCAGCTTGCGCAGGAATACCGCCAGCAGGCCCGCCTCGGACGGTACCTGGGCATTGGCCCGCTCGTATTCGCGGAATGCCTCGATTCCCTGCTGCTGGTAGATGGTTTCGGACTCATCCGTGACCAGCACGCCATCGAAGTCGAAGGCGATGCGCAACTCCTCCTCATCGGTCAGATCTAGATCACCCGATGACAGCACCTGCCCCGCCGGGTGCCCCGCCAGGATCGCCTGGTCGACATCCTGGCGATTGGCGGAAAGGAAGAGGCTGATATTCAATGCCGGAATGAAGCGATGGGGATAGCGCCCCTGCAGGAAGATCGCCCGCGTGATGCCCAGCTCATGATGCTCGATCGACTTCATGACACGCAGCCCGGTTTCCGGATCGTTGCGCGAAAGCAGCACCACCTCGATGGGCGGATTGTCCGGGCTGAGTTCGTTCAATGAAAGCAGGCGCTTGATGAAGGGGAAGGCAACGCCGGTACCGAGTGGCGTGTTCTCGTTATCGCGCTGGTAGACGCGATAGGACGCCTCCCCCTGCTCGCGGAAGACCCGGTCGGACTCGGCCAGATCGAACAGGGCGCTGGATGCCAGCCCGATTACCAGGCGTTCACTGAGGTCATAGGCCATGGTCGTCCTTGATGAAGGAGTGCAACACACGATCTCCAGACCATGCCTCAGAGTTTTCGGCCAGACAAGCGCCTATCCGTATAGACATCACGGCTTGGAACCGCATGACTGTAAATGCTTGAACCTGTAAAACTGCAAAACTGTATTTATGGCAACATGGCTGAGTTCATGTATGCAGCAAGGACCCGCCATGCCGTTCGCCGCCCCCCAGGAGAATGCCCTTACCCCCGGCTTCATGGTCGTTCACGGCAACCGCCTGGAGGACCTGCGCGGCGTGGCGGTGGAGTGGATGAAGCGCCACCCGCTGGCGCCGCTGGAGAACGAGACGATCCTGGTGCAGAGCAACGGCATCGGCCAGTGGATGAAGCTGGCGCTGGCCGCCGACGAGGCCGACGGCGGCAGCGGCATCGCCGCCGCGCTGGATGTCACCCTGCCGGCGCGCTTCCTGTGGCAGGCCTACCGCGCGGTACTCAACCACGTGGAAGGCGACCCCAACGCGGTGCCGGCCACTTCGCCCTTCGACAAGTCGCACCTGATATGGCGGCTGCTGCGCCTGCTGCCCGAGCTGATGCCGCGCGACGAATTCGCCCCGCTGCGCCGCTTCCTCGAAGGCGACAGCGACCTGCGCAAGCATCACCAGCTCGCCGAGCGCCTGGCCGATCTGTTCGATCAGTACCAGGTCTACCGCGCCGACTGGCTCGACGCCTGGGGCCGCGGCGAGGACGTGCTGATCTCCGCCCGCGGCCAGGCCAGCCCGCTTCCCGACACCCAGCGCTGGCAGCCCGCCCTGTGGCGGGCGCTCATCGAGGACGTGGGCGACGACGGCGTGGCCTCCAGCCGCGCCATGGTGCACCGGCGTTTCCTCGAGGCGGCGCGCCAGCTCGATGGCGATAATCGCCCCGTTGGTCTTCCAAGGCGGGTGATGGTGTTCGGCATCTCGTCGCTGCCCCAGCAGTCGCTGGAAGCGCTGGCCTCCATCGCCCGCTGCTGCCAGGTGGTGCTGTGCGTACACAACCCCTGCCAGCACTACTGGGCCGACATCATCGAACACAAGGACCTGCTCCGTGCCCAGCGCTACCGGCAGCAGCGCAAGGCCGGCATGCCCGCCCGGCTCGACGTGCTCGGCCTTGGCGACGCTGACGCTAATGGCGACGGAGCGGAAAGCCTGCACCTGCACGCCCAGCCGCTGCTGGCCGCCTGGGGCAAGCAGGGCCGCGACTACCTGCGCCTGCTCGACGAGCACGATGACGCCCAGCAGTACGAGCGCCTGTTCGCCGCCGACTCGCTGCGCATCGACCTGTTCGAACCCTTCGTGCGCGAAGGGGACGGCCGACTGCTGCAGCAGCTGCAGGACGACATCCGCGAACTGCGCCCGCTGCACGAGACCCGCGAGACCTGGCCGGCGGTGGACCCCAGCCGCGACGACTCCATCGTCTTCCACGCTGCCCACAGCCCCCAGCGCGAGGTGGAGATCCTCCACGACCAGCTGCTCGCCGCCTTCAGCGCCGACCCCAGCCTCAAGCCCCGCGACGTGATCGTGATGGTGCCGGACATCGACCACTACGCGCCCCACGTGCAGGCGGTGTTTGGTCAATATGCGCGGGGCCAGCTCGACCGCGACGACCCGCGCTACATTCCCTTTACGCTCTCCGACCAGGGCAGCCGCCACCGCCTGCCGCTGCTGATCGCGCTGGAGAAGCTGCTGCGCCTGCCGGAGCTGCGCCTCTCGGTGAGCGACCTGCTCGACATGATCGACGTGCCCGCCCTGCGCGTGCGCTTCGGCATCAAGGAAGACGACGTGCCGACCCTGCGCCGCTGGATCGAAGGCGCCGGCATCCGCTGGGGGCTCAACGCCAGCCAGCGTGGCAGCCTCGACCTGCCACAGGGCATGGAGCAGAACACCTGGGCCTTCGGCCTGCGCCGGCTGCTGCTGGGCTACGCCGTGGGCGAGGCCGCCAGCGGCCCGTGGCAGGGCATCGAGCCCTTCGACGACATCGGCGGGCTGGAAGCGGCACTGGCCGGCCCCCTGGCCGCGCTGCTGGAAACCCTGGAGCAGCAGTGGCGCAGCCTACGCGAGCCCACCGACGTGACCGGCTGGGTGCAGCGCCTGCGCGCCCTGCTGGAAGCCAGCTTCCTCGCCGACACGCCCGAAGACAGCCTGATGCTGGCCCAGCTCGAACAGAAGCTGCAGGAGTGGCAGGAGAGCACCGAGGAGGCCGGGCTGACCCGCGACCTTCCGCTCTCCGTGGTACGCGAGCACTGGCTGGGGCAGATCGACGAGTCGAGCCTGTCCCAGCGCTTCATGGCCGGGGCCGTCAACTTCGCCACCCTGATGCCGATGCGCGCCATCCCCTTCAAGCGCGTCTGCCTGCTGGGCATGAACGACGGCGACTACCCGCGCAGCCAGCCGCCGATGGACTTCGACCTGATGAACGGCGACTACCGCCCCGGCGACCGCTCGCGCCGCGAAGACGACCGCTACCTGTTCCTGGAAGCGCTGCTCTCCGCCCGGGAGCAGCTCTACGTCAGTTGGGTCGGCCGCAGCATCGTCGACAACGGCGAGAAGCCGCCCTCGGTGCTGGTCGGTCAGCTGCGCGACCATCTCCAGGCCGGCTGGCGCCTCACAGATAATGACGAAAACGACGGCAGCGACTTGCTCGATTCGCTCACCACCGCGCACCCACTGCAACCCTTCAGCCGCACCTACTTCCCTACCGAGGCGCAGCAGGCCCAGCGCAACGTCTCGGCCCGGCGGCTGTTTACCTACGCCCATGAGTGGCGCGACATTCATGGCCAAGCGCATGGACAGTCACATGGCGAAGCGACGGCGGAAGCAGCGCCCCTCGACCTGGAGGCATACACACAGGACACGCCGCTGACACTGCACCAACTGGGTAATTTTTTGCGCGACCCGGCGAAGGCCTTCTTTACCACCCGCCTCAAGGTGTTCCTGGAGCGCGAGGACATCGTCAGCCTCGACCACGAGCCCTTCGCCCTGGACGGCCTCGGAAACTGGCAGCTGCAGGACCTGCTGATCCGCGAGCAGCGCCGCGCCGTGGACGAGAACCAACCCCGCGAGCCAGCCATGCTGGCCACCCTCGACCGCCTGCAGGGCCAAGGCGTGCTGGCCATGGGCGCCTTCGGCGAGCGCATGCGCGAGCAGCTCACCGAACCGATGCCGGAACTGTTCGAAGCCTATGAGGCGGCGCTGGACGAGTGGCCCCACGCCATCGAAGAGCCCGAGCCGGTGCAGCTCAACGTGCCCGGTGCCCCGCCTCTAGAGGATTGGCTCGACGAGCTGCGCCGCGACGCAGAGGGCCGCCGCTGCCGCCTGGTGCTGGTCAGCAGCAGCCTGATCAAGAAGGGCAAGTACCACTGGCAACACATCCTGCGCCACTGGGTAGCGCACCTGGCCGGTCATCTGGAAGGCCACCCTTTGACGACGAGACTGCTCTCCAAGGCGGGCCACGTGACACTGCCGCCCCTCGACCCGGAACTCGCCCGCGACCACCTGCGCGAGATCGTCAAAGCCTGGCAGGCCGGCATGCGCGAGCCGCTGCCGCTGGCCTGCGATACCGCCTTCGTCTGGCTGAGCAAACTGGGTACGCCCGATTCCGAGCGCGACAGCGACGCCTGGCACGCTGCCCGCAAGACCTACGAGGGTGACGACTACAACGCTGGCGAAGTGGGCCGCAACGCCTACCTCGCCCACCGCTCGCCAACCTTCACCCGGCTCTACGAAGCCCGCCAGGACAGACTCGGTTTTGCCGAACTCACCGAACGGCTTCTCGCCCCGGTACACCTGGCCGTCAAAGGCGACAAGAAAGAGAGCGGGAAGAAGACAGAAGAGAAGAAAGCGGGGAGCAAGGGATGAGCGAGGTCACTCAGTTAGACCCATTGGCGTGCCCATTGCACGGCAGCCGCTTAATCGAAGCCAGCGCGGGCACCGGCAAGACCTTCACCATCGCCCTGCTCTACGTGCGCCTGGTGCTCGGCGCCCGCTCGGAGGCCGACGAGGCTGCCTTCGAGCGCCCGCTGACGCCGCCGGAAATTCTCGTCGTCACCTTCACCAACGCCGCCACCCAGGAGCTACGCGAGCGGGTTCGTGCGAGGCTAGTGGAAGCCGCCGGAGTCTTTCTCTCTCCACAGGCGCCCGAAACCGCGCCCGGCCTTGCCGAAGCTTCGGGAGCAGAACAGAGCGGAGGTCATTCTGCAGGGATGCAGAATGTAGCGCCCAGGGACGGGTTCACAGCGCCTCCGCGGAGTTCTGCTGGCGAAGCGGCTGACGATGCTGAACACGGGGCGCCGGGGTCAGCCCCGGTTGCCACCCAGCAGCAAGCAGATCCACTCCTCATCGCCCTCCGCGACCAATACGATCCCGCCACCTGGCCCGCTTGCGCCCGGCGCCTGCAGCTCGCCGCCGAATGGATGGACGAGGCCGCCGTCTCCACCATCCACAGCTGGTGCTACCGCATGCTGCGCGAGCACGCCTTCGACAGCGGCAGCCTGTTCTCCCTCGACCTGGAAAACGACCAGACCGAGCTGGAGCTCGAAGTGGTGCGCGACTACTGGCGCAGCTTCTACTACCCGCTCAACACCGACGAACTGGCTAGCGTAGTACGCCACTGGAGCACGCCCGAACAGCTGCACCAGGCGGTGCGCGGGCTGATGCCTGAAGCCGAGGCACTGAACAAGGGCGCCCCGCCCCCGGTCGAAACGGTCGCCAACGCCCAGCACGAGACCGCCAAGCGCCTAGCAGAGCTCAAGGCGCCGTGGGCCACGTGGATCGAGCAATTGGGTGATTTGTTCGAAGAGGCCGCCCAGCAGAAGGCCTTCAAGGGCCAGAGCTTCAATGCCCGCAGCCGCACCAACTGGCTCGGCGCCCTGCGCGACTGGTCTCAGGGGGATGCCACCTGGCCCAGCCTCACTGACGCCGCCTGGAAACGCCTCACGCCCCAGGGCATGGCCGATATCTGGCTCAAGGGCGAGCCGCCGAACCACCCGGCCCTGGCCGCGCTGGAAGCGCTGCAGGACGAACTCAACGCCCTGCCCGATCCCTACGCCGACCTGCTAACCCACGCCGTGCACTGGTGCCGCGCGCGGCTCGACCGCGAGCAGGAACGCCGCGCCGAGATGGGCCCCAACGAGCTGCTCACGCATCTCGACCGGGCGCTTGCCGGCCCCAACCGTGAGGCGCTGGGCGCGCAGATCCGCCGACAGTTTCCCGTCGCCCTGGTCGATGAATTCCAGGACACCGACCCGGTGCAGTACCGCATCTTCGACTGCGTGTACCGCATCCGCGAGAACTCGCCTGAGACCGGCGTGTTCCTGATCGGCGACCCAAAGCAGGCGATCTATGCCTTCCGCGGCGCCGACATCCATACCTACCTGCGCGCACGCCGCGACACCCAAGGCCGCCACGTCACCCTGGGCACCAACTTCCGCTCCAGCGAGGCGATGGTCGAGTCGGTGAACCGCTGCTTCGAATTCGCCGAGGCACACCCGCCCGGTGCCTTCCTGTTCAAGGAGGCTGATGGCAGTAACCCGGTTCCGTTTCTTCCCGTGGGCGCGAAAGGACGCAAGGACTCACTTACCCGCCAGGGTCAGCCGCTGCCAGCCATGACCCTGTGGCAGCTCGACAGCGACGAGCCGCTCTCCAAGACCGCCTACCACGGCGTGATGGCCGAGCGCTGCGCCTCCTATATGGTCGAGCTGCTCAACGAAGGCCAGGCGGAGCGTACCGGCTTCAAGGATGAGGACACCCTCAAGCCGCTC
The DNA here is from genome assembly GCF_019915905.1 of Halomonas sp. ANAO-440. Taxonomy (NCBI): domain Bacteria; kingdom Pseudomonadati; phylum Pseudomonadota; class Gammaproteobacteria; order Oceanospirillales; family Halomonadaceae; genus Halomonas; species Halomonas sp. ANAO-440. The sequence continues at coordinate 352,254 of NZ_JAHXBV010000004.1, forward strand.
AAGCCCTCCGATATGGCGGTACTGGTCAACGGCCTGGGCGAGGCGCGGGCGATCCGCCAAGCACTGGCCCGGCGTGGGGTGAAGAGCGTCTACCTCTCCGACAAGGACAAGGTGTTCGCCTCGCCGGTCGCCCCCCAGCTCGACGCCTGGCTGCGCGCCTGTGCAGCGCCTGAAGACGACCGGCTGCTGCGTACCGCCCTGGCCACCCCGGTGCTGGGGCTCGATATCGCCACGCTGGACAAGCTGAACGAAGATGAACTGGCCTGGGAAAGCCGCGTACTGCAGTTCCGCGACTACCACCGCCTGTGGCAGCGCCAGGGCGTGCTGCCGCTGGTGCGCAAGATCATCCACGACTTCGACGTGGCGACGCGACTGCTGTCGAGCGGGCCTGCCAGCGAGGGTGAACGCTTCCTAACGGATTTGTTACACTTGGGCGAATTGCTACAGCACGCCAGCCAGGAGCTCGACGGCGAACACGCGCTGATCCGCTTTCTCGCCGAATCCATCGCCCACCCCGAAGGCCAGGGCGACACCCACAAGCTGCGCCTGGAGAGCGACGCCGACCTGGTGCAGGTCATCACCATTCACAAGTCCAAGGGGCTGGAGTACCCGCTGGTGTTCCTGCCCTTTATCTGCAGCCACCGCCCGACGAAGAAGGACGACTCGCCGCTGCGCTGGCACGACGCCGAGGGCCGCCTGCGCATCAGCCTGGAGGCCGATGAGGAAACCCTGGCCACCGTCGACCGCGAGCGCCTGGGCGAGGACCTGCGCAAGCTCTACGTGGCGCTGACCCGGGCGCGCCACGCCAACTGGCTCGGCATGGCCCCGCTCAAGGGCGGCGAAGGCAGCGCCATCGGCCAGCTGCTGGCCAATGGCGCGCCCATCGGGCCCAGTGTTTTTGAAGAAGCACTGAAGCAGCTCAAGGGGGACTGCGCCGCCATCGAGATCGCCCCGGCACCGCCGGCCCACGCCCAGATCGTCACCCAGACAGAGCGCGACGATGCCCTGGGCGAAGCGCGCACGCCCGCACGCCCCGCCCGCGAGCACTGGTGGATCGCCAGCTACTCGGCGCTGCGCCTCTCGGGCGAAATGGTAAGCGCCCCAGTAAGGGCTGACTTACGTTCTACCCCCCATGACAGCGAAGCGCAGCGAAACGGCAGCCTGCCCGAGCCGGCCACCGCTATGGAGGCCACCGCGCTGGAAGTGATTGAAGAGCCCCATGACAGCGGCCAGAGCGAACCGCTGCCCTCCTTGCACAGGTTTCCGAGGGGCCCCGGCCCCGGCACCTTCCTGCACGGCATTCTCGAATGGGCCGGCGAGCTGGGCTTCGCCCGCGTGGCCCGCGATCCGGCCCTGCGCGAGGAGACCCTGGCCCGCCGCTGCCAGGTGCGCGGCTGGCAGCCGTGGCTGAATACCCTGCATTCCTGGTTCGGCACCCTGCTCGCCGCCCCGCTGCCGCTGCCCAATGGCGCAGGCAGCCTTACGCTCGAGACGCTGACGAGCTATCAGGTGGAGATGGAATTCTGGTTCGCCGCCAGCAAGGTCGACACCCGCCGGCTGGACGCCCTCGTAAGTGCTTACACACTCGCCAACCCGGATGGCAGCGAAGGTGCCAGCCTGCCGCGCCCCGCGTTGGATGCCGACACCCTCAACGGCATGCTCAAGGGCTTCATCGACCTGGTGTTCGAGCATGAAGGGCGCTACTACGTGGCCGACTGGAAATCGAACCACCTGGGGCCGGACGACAGCGCCTACAGCCCCGAGGCGATGCGCCAGGCCGTGGCCGAGAAACGCTACGACCTGCAGTACGCGCTCTACCTGCTGGCCCTGCACCGGCTGCTCAAGGCGCGGCTGCCGGGCTACGATTACGACCGCCACATCGGCGGCTCGCTCACCGTATTCCTGCGTGGCGCCAATACCGAGAGCCGCGGCGTGCACGCCGAGCGCCCCCCGCGCCAGCTGATCGAAGCGATGGATGCGCTCTTCCGGAGCGACACTCAAGCGGCGAGCGCCGCCACCCAGGCAACGGAGGCGTCGGCATGAGCAAGCGCAGCAAGAACCACGATGACGCCACCCCGGACCTGTTCGCCGATCTCGGTGAGGAATCAGGCGCCAGTAACGAGGTAGGTATTAGCAACGAATCAAACGCTAGCACCGAAGCAGGCATTGGCGACGCACCAGGCAAGAGCGAACCCACCAGGCCGGAACCGCCCCTAACCGCGCTTCACGACACCCAAGCGCTGTTCGCCCTGCTCGACCGCTGGGTGGAGCGCGGCTGGCTGCGTGCGCTGGACCGGGCACTGGCCAGCTTCTTCCAGCGTGAAGTGAGCGACGCCCCTCCCCTGCTGCTGCTCGCAGCTGCCCTTGCCAGCCATCAGCTCGGCCGCGGCCACGTCTGCCTCGATCTCGCCCAGACCCTGGCCGCGCCCGACCTGGCGCTCTCGCTGCCGCCGGAAGGCGACGACTTCAGCGACCCGCCGCCGCTGCCCAGCGACCTGCTGGCAGACCTCGACCTCGCCACCTGGCGCGCCGCCCTGAACCATCCCGCCCTGGTGGGGGACGGTAGTGGCCCCGGCAACACGCCGCTGGTGCGCAGCGAGCGCGACGGCAACGTGCGACTCTACCTGCGCCGCTACTGGCAGTACGAGCGGGATATTCGCCACCAAATCTCGGCAAGACTGGGCACAAGCGACGACGCCTTACCCTCCAGCACAAGCGGCGAAATCTGCAGGAGGAAGCTTCAGCCCACGACTGGCGCCGACAGGCGCCCGGATGATGCCTTACCCTCCAGCACAAGCGATGAAATCTGTAGGAGGAAGCTTCAGCTCACGACTGGCGCCGATAGGCGCCCGGATAACGCCACCGACACAGCAACCCTCTCCACCGCCCTCAACACCCTCTTCCCAGAGCAACATCAGCTGGACTGGCAAAAAATCGCCTGCGCCCTCGCCGCCCAGGCACACTTCGCGGTGATCACCGGCGGCCCCGGCACCGGCAAGACCACCACTGTGGTCAAGCTGCTCGCCCTGCTGCAGGCACTGGCCCTCGGCGAGCCCGCCACCAATCAGGCCCCACGCCCGCTGCGCATTCGCCTGGCCGCCCCCACCGGCAAGGCCGCGGCACGCCTCAACGAATCCATCGCCAAGCAGGTGCAGGGGCTTTCGCTGGTGGAACTGGCCGCCGCCGTGGGCCAACAGGGTGTGGATATCTCAACCCTGCGCGACAGCATCCCCACCGAAGTGACCACGCTGCACCGCCTTCTGGGCTCGCGACCGGACACCCGTCACTTCCGCCACTACGCCGGCAACCCGCTGGCGCTGGACGCCCTGGTGATCGACGAAGCCTCGATGGTGGATATCGAGATGATGGCCGCCGTGCTCACCGCCCTGCCGCCCAGGGCGCGGCTGATCCTGCTCGGCGACAAGGACCAGCTCGCCTCGGTGGAAGCCGGCGCCGTACTCGGCGACCTCTGCCAGCGCGCCGAAGGCGGCCACTACACCCCGGCCTCCTGCGACTGGCTGGAACGGGTGACTGGCACGCCGATTCCTGAACGATACCGAGACGAGAGCGGCCTGCCGCTGGACCAGGCCATCGCCATGCTGCGGGTAAGCCATCGCTTCGATGCGAAAAGCGGCATCGGCCAGCTCGCCGAAGCGGTCAACCGCCCGCTTGGTCCCGATCATGGGCAGAAGGAAAAGAAGCGCGCCGTACGGAAGATCTTCCAGCAGGGCTACGCCGATATTGCCCGTCTCGCCCTGGCGGATGCCGACGACCCAGCGCTGGACCGCCTCGTGGTGAACGGCAACCCGACAGGCTTCGCCAATAGCAGTGAAGGCCGCCACGACCGCCGTAGCGAACCCATCGCGCCACCGGTCGGCTACGGCCACTACCTTGAAGTGATGAAAGCAGCGCGCCCCGCACAACCCTTCTTCGGCGAAGGCGAAGCACGCCAGCCCTATGACGACTGGGCCCGCCAGGTGCTCGCCGCCCATGGCCACTTCCAGTTGCTGTGTGCGCTGAGGAAAGGCACCTGGGGCATCGAAGGACTGAACCCGCGTATCGGTCGCGCCCTGCGCCGCGCCGGCTGGCTCAAGGCCAGCGACCTGGAGCTGGAACAGGGCTGGTTCGAAGGCCGCCCGGTGCTCGTCACCCGCAACGACTACGGCCTGGGGCTGATGAACGGCGATATCGGCATCACCCTCACCGTGCCTGAGGCCCGCAGCGTCATTGATCCGCCCGGCCGCTCCCTGCTACGCGTCGCCTTCCCGGCAAGCGACGGCAGCGGCGACATCAAATGGGTGCTACCCAGCCGCCTGCAGGCGGTGGAAACCGTATTCGCCATGACGGTACACAAATCTCAGGGCTCGGAATTCACCCACACCGCCCTGCTACTCCCCGACGCGCCCAACCCAATCCTCACCCGCGAGCTGGTCTACACCGGCATCACCCGCGCACGCGATTGGCTAACGCTGGTGGAGACGGGCCGCGGGATGCTGGATGAGGCGGTGACGAGGGAGGTAGTGAGGGTGAGCGGGTTGGGGATAACATCAGGCCAAGATTAAGCGCCATAATCTTGATTGTGCTGCAAAGCTCCCCCTCATCCTATCGCAGGCCAGCTGTTGTGGCGCGCCCTGGCCTTTGGTACTAAAATTCAGTACCATTGGAGCATGAAACGAAAACACGCCAAGACGCTGGCCGCCATCTTCAGCCGACCTACGCCGGGATCGATCCCCTGGAGCGACATCGAGTCGCTGTTTAGGGCGCTGGGCGCAGACATCCAGGAACGGGAGGGCTCGCGTATCGCCGTTGTGCTGTTTGGCGAGGTGCGCGTGTTCCATCGGCCCCACCCCTCACCGGATACCGACAAGGGCGCAGTGGCCAGCATCCGCAAGTGGTTGGAAGAGAACGGAGAGACCCCGTGAACAACATCATGATCATCGACGGCTATCGCGCCGTCATCCAGTACGACCCGGATATCGAGATGTTCCGCGGCGAGTTTACTGGCCTTAACGGCAGTGCCGACTTCTACGCCGACAGCGTGGCCAAGCTGCGTGAGGAAGGCGGTGTTTCGCTGTGCGTTTTCCTTGATGAGTGTCGGGAGCGAGGCATCGAGCCCACTAAGTCCTACTCCGGTAAGTTCCAGGTGCGCCTGTCTGAAGAGCTGCACAAAAACGCCGTTGATGCCGCCACGGCCAAGGGACAAAGCCTTAATCAGTTCGTGGCCACCGCCATCGAGCACGAGCTTTCGACGTAACTTTAACTCCAGAGCCAAGGCTCGGATTTCACCCACACCGCCCCGCCCTGCTGCTCTCCGACGCCCCCAACCCCATCCTCACCCGGGAGCTGGTCTACACCGGCATCACCCGCGCGAGGGACTAGCTCACACTGGTGGAGACGGGGCGCGGGATGCTGGATGAGGCGGTAACGAGGTAGTGGTGAGGGTGAGTGGGTTGGGAGGTTGTAATCAAAGCCGACATCCTCAGTATTGATGATGTCGGCTTTCGGCCATAAGCGGCCATTGAGATTTTATTGATATACAACAACGACAAAGCCGCATAGCAGGCTAGTCGTACGACTGGAGCGACTTGTTAGGCACCTCGTCACTTGGTGCTCCCGGGTTCGACAGATATTAATATAAGTGATTGATTTTTAGTGATTTTGGTTTTCTTGTAGTGACACGTTTTGGCCTTCAGAGTTGCCATCTTGGCTAACATCACAGTATCGTGATGTTGTAAAGCGACGCTTCAATGGAGCTTCTATAGGCAGGTATATCAATAGGTTACTGATTCAAACAGTTGTTGTAGTGCCAATCCTGGAACCCGACTTTCAGGAAAAACAGTCACTTACGCGGTTATCTGTCGAAGTCGGGGGTGCTCATGCCCAGCTCCATCAGAAAGCTTCTATGAGTGCGCTATATATTTCCTCCGGCAGGCTTAACGCAGGCCTGTTAATACAGCCAGAGGCTTAAATCACTCATAAGGAAATCTAAACGCAAACATAATGGCTATCATCACCAAGGCTATCTCTTCTAGTTTTTCATATCTATTCTCATGTATGGCTTTTCTAACTTCAGGCAATACCATCTCTAAATCAGCAACATGGAAGTAGTGAACATCGTCGCCAACCTCCAAGACTGCCAACCTCGTCTCTATTGGCCATTTTTTAATTTCCTTTTCTTTAAACACACTACAAACCACATCGTCGTCAAATGAGTAAACAGCCCCTGCCGGAATATGGAATCTAGTTCGACGCTTAAGTTCCTGAGGCGGAGTTTCTCTTTTATCAGAACTTAGTGAAGCAGACTCAAAAATTTCACAAAAAATCTTAGCGGCCTTAATTTCCTTTCTATTCGCATGTTCTTTAAATCTGTGGAATGAAGAAAACCTAGTGCTCACTGATGCAGGATGAGAAACCAACGAGGGAATATGAATTTGAAACCAATAATTAAAAATCCCCCCCTTTATCCCGAGGTCTGAATTAGACTCCAAGTGGCTAACCACCTTTTTCAAATCTTTTTGAATCGTATCTTTAGCATGATCACCAGTAACGGCAAACGTTAAACCATTATGTTTATATGCAACTTTAGTTACATCAGCAGCAACGCAGCCAAAGACGTTCCTCCCATCACGTTTTTTGGGCATTCGTTTTAGCAGCTGAGCTTCAGCATCTCTTATTCTTTTTCTCAATTGCTTACTGCTGGCAATTCTCTTGCATTCAATATAAAAGGCTGCTTTTTTTGAAAAAGCAATAACATCAGTTTCGGTAGTAAGATCTACATGGCAGCCATATTGCAAAAAATAACTAGCGATTCTAAGCTCAAACTGAGCATTCCTAGAGTCAGAGTCTTTATCTAGTGCAGCAAAGTCACTTCCTCCTATCATGAGCTCCAACTTCTCATCACCACCTAAAGGCTCTTTGCATTTCAACCCCCTCAATATCCACATAAGCTCGTGAACTTCCCGCAACACATAAAGCTCCCAATCCAATGGGCTTTCAAACGGCCCTGCCAATGAATTTTTAAACACTCTCCAAGGATCTGCATCTTTCTCCAAAACCAAAGAAAAATAGTCCAAATATCTCTCGATTCTTGTATTTTTTAACTTTATCCCTTTTAAAGAGAGGTATTCATTAAGTTCGACTAGGTCCTGATAGTGATGGAAGTACTCTAGTGAAGGAAGCGTTTGCAATGGCAAGTTGTATTTTTTTTCTTCCATGCTTATCAATCTCTCAAACTTTGCACAACAATTAATGAAGAATTTCAGAAAACCATACAGCGGATTTGAGAAGTATTTTAGTGTCCGCTTTGGGTCGTCAACTGCCCCTACCACCTCATCAGCATAGAGAAAAATTCCACATCCGGCCATTATGCATAGCACCCAAGTATGAATAATGATACAGCGGCGGCGCACAGTACCGTCCGTTACATGCTGTTGTTGGACAACAGCTACTACATCATCCGCTCCTCAAACAGCGCAAAGTGGCGCTCTAACTCTCCCATAAAGTGCGGTCGGTTTGCCATCAGCCAAACCCTTCCGTCTTCCGTCAAATCCCATTTACCATCATCGGTATGTACAACGAAAGGGCCAAGGTCTACGAGCGTGGGGCTTAGCAACTCTTGAGTTGGTTTAGACAAAGAAACGGAGAATACAGACCCAACAGTGGTGCGAATTCCGGAAGACGCCGCCCGAACGAGAACGCCAGCGTTCAACAAAGACGCGACTGCCGGCTGCTCAAGCGGAAGCCTCAGGTTCTTCGCCCCCGCAATGAAGAATTCACGTAGAACCGCCTTTTCAGCACCATCTAGCTGCAGCATGAATTCCTGCAGAGCCGTTTCAGCAGCTTTCCTTCGGTAGTGGCTCCGGACTTTTCCATAGGACCAAATTCCAACCTCAACCGCCAGCAAAGAAAAGGATACAACGAAGATAACGCCCGCATAAGGAGCAAAATCTTCCCGGAGCTGAGCCAGAGCAAGCCGTTCCAACCAAGCCGATGGCAGGAAAAGCAGCAGCCCGGACGAAAAGGCCAACACGGCCACAAACCGCGTCGGCACCTTGGCCAAATCTGCTATCCGGGAAATCCACTCCATTCGTTCTCCTATCGCGCTGAACGCTCAGTATCGGCCGCGTATTTGCCGCAGCGAAGCGTAAGAAAATACGTCGACTGGATGCACTTGTTGGGCCCTTATTGGCTCATGCCCGCCCAGGTTTTTCAAGCTTTGATGCTTTTTCTACCACATCGTCGATCAGAATTTTTGCCCTGTCTTGAAGCTTACGCTTCTCTATGTACGCAGCTGATGCTTGGACCGCGCAAAGTCGAGAGGCCCACTCACCGTGAGCGCTATCCTGCGCGCGGTAATCTTGGGCCATGCGCATCAACAAATTGATGTACTCTCCCAAGTCACCGCCTTTTTTCGAGAACTCCTCGATAGAGCCATGCCTATCGGAGAATCCTTTTTGTAGCATCTCCAATGTAGTGCCTATCAAAGCAATACTTATCGGGTCTGCCTGTTTGATCCCAGCTTCGAGCTCATCTAACTCTTGCTCTAGTTTCGCCTCGACATCATCAGCTTCCTTTTCCTCAGAAGACTTGTGTTGTCCTTCCTTATCAGTTGAAACTGATGATTCTTGAGTGTGCGCTTCTTTTATTTTTCGCCCCCATATCTCTAACGCATTTTCTAAACGTTGCTTCTTATATGCATACTTCCTTTTCATATCCTCGGGTGGGTTTTCAAGAGTGTTGTATCTTTCAATCCAGTTCTGTAGCAATTTAACGTGGCGTGCCATCTGGTCCGCTGATAGCGTTTCAAGATCGGGGTCTCGAGCCAGGAGCTTAAAGGCTACTACGACTACGCCAATAACGATCATAGCTAAGAGTATAATTTCCATCATCAGTCACCAATTTCCCAACATTAGACGGCACGTTCTATGATTCGAAAAACGTGGCGGAACGCTTTCTTGTATTACACGCATACGGACCTCCCTAATCTTCTGAAAAAACAATACAATTAACTATAAATTGGCCATATAACACTGGCCAACGTGCCGGCCGCATAACCTCGGCGAACACGCATATTTACTTTTCCGGCATGTCCGCTTTGGGTCGTCAGCTGTCATTCCACTATTTCCTCATAGAATGCCAACCTACCCGCAATCTCCTCCATACCTTCCAACGGCCGCTCATAACTCCACGCCACGTCCTGGTGTTCGCCAAGCGAAAAGTACGCGGCATCGCCCTTGAAGGGGCAGTGGGTCACGGTGTCGGAGCGGGTCAGCAGGTCCATCCTTACATCGTCGCGAGGTAGATACTGCCGCGGCGGGTAGCCGCGTTCGCGGAGTTCAATGGCGCGGGTGGTGTCGGCGAGTGGGGTGCCATCAAGGATGACTCGCACGCGTCGGGCGTGCGGGTGCAGGGTGATGCGGGGCTCGGTGGAAGCCGTGGCCATAGAGCCATCCCTTGCGTATTGGCTGTATCGTTATGTTGCGTTGTGTTTCACACTAGCACTTAAATATGGTTTGTCCCATTCTAGCCATCAACGGGCGCCTAGGTATCCGCTCTTCGGGCTGGCGACGGGATAGGGGGATGCATGCAGCCATCGGATAGCCACAAAACCAGCCCCTATGCGGGTTGGCGCCGTCGCCTTTACCTGATGCTCGAGCCCACCGCTCGTGAGTCCCCTGGGCTATCGATCACCAACTGCATCATCTCCGGTCTGATACTCCTCGCAACTGCACTGACTGTTCTGGAGACGGAGCCGGTAGTCCGAGCGCTCGCTCCAAGCCTCTTCGTTACCGCCGAGGCAGCGCTGGCCTTGGCTTTCCTGGTCGAGTACGTCGCGCGCGTGATCGCGGCTGGTGAAGATCCTCGCTATCGCGGGCTGGCTGGACGTTTACGCTTCATGGTCAGCCCATGGGCGATCATCGACCTGCTCGCTATCTTGCCGTTCTTCCTTACCATGGGGGCAGTCAACGCCTTCGCGTTACGTCTGCTCAAGTTGATCCGACTGCTCAGGCTTGCGCGACTGGGACGCTTCTCCAACGCGATCGGCGATCTCTACCTGGCGGTGCGCGGACGCCGCTACGAACTCACGGTAAGCCTGATGGTGGCGGTGGCGCTGCTGATCGTCACCAGCAGCGTGATCTATGTCCTGGAAGCCAGCCATCAGCCCGAGGCCTTCGGGAGCATTCCCAGGGCGCTCTGGTGGAGCGTGGCCACACTCACCACGGTGGGCTATGGGGATGTGACGCCGGTGACCGCGGCTGGGCAGCTGTTTGCGGGCCTGACCGCCATCGTCGGCATTGGCATGATCGCCATGCCGACCGGCATCCTGGCTGCCGCCTTCAGCGATGCCATGCAGAAACGTCGGGAGCAGGCTGAAAGCGACAACAGCGAGTGACAAGAAAGGGGGCGGCCCCTCGATACTGCTAGTAGTGAGGGTCACGCATGACTTTCAACTCACCGCGCGGGCATGACCATGTGCCGGCCGCGCCAAGCCCCAAGCAATGACACTCATCCGAATGGTACAGAAGAATCCTGAAACCCTTGAGCATCCCGCTGATCTTGCCGAGTACCATTGAGCACTACCGCACCGGAAACCGCACCTCCTCCACCCTCGCCCTGAAGAACGGAAAGTACGCCTCCGTTCCGAAGTGATTGCCACCGTCGACCTTGGTGGGCAGGGTGAAGCCTTCGAAGTCCTGGAAGCCGTCCAGGTAACCTCCGAAGGGCTGGAACCGCCACTCCTTCTCGGCGTTGGCATTGCTCCATCGTGGGAACTTCACCCAGAACGGTTGGCCGTTTTCGGCTACGGCGATCTCTATCGATTGCTCCAGGGTACCGTTCCTAATCACCGCTCGTGCCAGGTTGGGCTCGCCGGTCTCTTCCCAGCGCACGCCGGCCTCTTCCCAGCGCACTCCGTGCTGGGGCAGCAGAGCTGCCGGGGCCCAGAAGGCGGCTTCCGCCACGGCTCGGCCGAACGAGGCGCGCAGGTGGTTGTCGTCGCCCCCGGCCCTGGCGACGGGCAGCGTGCCGTCGAGCCAGAAGCGCGTCCAGGAGCGGCCTTCCGCCATGCCGTCCGAGCCGCTCATCTGCATCAGCCCGGCTCCGGCCCGTTCGAGACGCCAGATGAAGCCGTGCGGCGGGGCGAGTAGCTGCCGTGCCCGCATAGGGCGGTAGCCAGGTGCCTCCTTGGTGCCGAGACCGATCTCGCCCGTCATGTGGATTTCGCTGACGACGTGAAGCGGCGTGCCCGGGGCGATGGTATAGCGGAAGTAGCGCCGGGCGGCGTCGGGAAGGCCTTCCACCATGGCGGGGTCGAACACGTCAACGCTGGCTGGCGCCTGGGCTTGCAGCCAACTCCAGGCCTGCTCCATCGCACGGTTATCGGCCACTCGCCAGGCCTGCATGGCCAGTACGCCGGTGAGTATCAGCGCCAGCAGCAGGGCTGCGACCGTTGCCAGGAATGCCATTTGCCTGCTCCTTCGCTCCACTGCCGTTCTCGTTTCAGCTTTCAGAAACGTCCACCTGCTTCATGGAAAGCGTTTAACCGGATGCTTTTCGATGATACTCCCGCTTGGCTGCGAGTAGCCTTTGGTCGGCGCGGGCGGCGAGGCTTTCCAAGGTGTCGTCGCGGCGCAGCGTGGCAATCCCCACGCTGATCGTGATGTCGGTCTGCTCGTGCGTTAGCTGCTGCAGGCGCTTGGCGGCGACGCGAGCGTCTTCATTGTTGCTCTCGGGCAGCAGGATCAGAAATTCATCGCCGCCGAAGCGGCCCAGCAGGTCGTTTGCACGCAAGGCGTTCTGCAGGCTCGCGGCAACGCACTTGAGCGCAGCATCCCCGGCGTCGTGGCCTTGGGTGTCGTTGACCTGCTTGAAGGCGTCGAGGTCGACCATCAATACGCTGAGCGAAGTGTCATAGCGCCTTGCCCGTTCAATTTCGCGCTGGCCCAGGGTCTCGATATGTCGGCGGTTGTAGCAGCCGGTAAGGAAATCGCGGGTCGCCATCTCCTCGAGCTGGGCATTGAGCAGCCTGAGCTCGCGGTTGGCGTGCTGCAACTCCGCGGTGCGCTGCTCCACGCGAGCTTCCAGCGCCTGGTTGTGGCGTTCAAGCGCTTCCCGGGCCTGGTGCAGCTCGGTCACGTCTTGAGAGATGCCAAAAATATGGGTGACGCGCTGCGGATCTTCGGCAGCATTGTGCAGCGGCACGATCAGCGTCAACCAGTAGCCGTACTGCTCGTTGCCATGCTCGTCGAAGAAGACGGCATGCTCTTGATAGCGCATCGGCTTGTCCCGCGCCACGCATTCGCGATAGCGCGTATAGATCGCCTCGGCCGAAGCAGCGGGCATGAACGCCGGCAGCGGCTGGCCCAGGCACTCACGGCCAACGGTGTCGAGCTGTGCGGGGTTGGCTGCCTCGACCGTGAAGTGGCCGTCGTCCTCGACACGTACCAGGAACATGTTCTCGGGGAAGTGATTCCACAGCTCGCGAATCAGCGGATGCCTCATGAGGGCATCGTGGAAGGATTGCAGTGTCTGCTGAGGGGGTTCAACAGCCATGGGATCATCCGCGGCGATATTTTCACTACCTTTACAGTAACCACCTGGCCTGGCAAGTGTCGCCAACTGGCGTTGCGCCAGCGTTGGAGTGCATCCAGAGCCGGCGACCGTCCCTGGCCGCGGCGGGACAATGGGTACGTTACATCTTCAACTGGTCCAGCCGCTTCATCAGGTCGGTGATCGTTTTCGCTGAGCTGCTGGTGTCGTCAGCTAGTCGACGCACATTATCTGCCACGACGGCAAACCCCTTGCCCGCCTCACCGGCACGCGCCGCCTCGATACCTGCATTGATGCTCAGCAGCTGCAGCATTTTCAATGCGCTGACGATCTGTTCAGTCTCCTTGGCCATGTTCCTGCTAAGCGCCGTCAACTGCTCTTCGTTCTGCTTGCGCGACTGAATGTCCGTCACAACGCCTTCCAGGTAGATCACGTTGCCGTCGGTATCCTTTATGCCACCGCCATACTCGCTCACCCACCATTGAGTAATCGCTCACCGCTCCATGATCGCGATAAAACTGCCTCCTGGGATATTGTCCGGAGGTACCGGACACCGGTCTGGAGCTGTCGCCCGTGTCGCAAATATTTCACTGCCAGACCCGCCAAACAGCACTATGCCGAGGCAACTGCTGGCAGTCCAGCTCGATATATTGAACGCCTGTGCTGGCACCCTGCGGGTTCAACGGGAGGATTCAGGGTACTTCGGCAGCGCGTCTTCGAGATCGAACCACTCCGCCTTGGACGAGACCCAGGCGTGGTAGCGCTTGCTTGGCGATATCGGCGTATCCAGGGTGCCCAGCCGTAGCCGCTTGGCTTCGGGCCGGTCGTCACGGGCGCTGTAGAGCGGACTGCCGCATTCGGCGCAGAACACCCGCGCCTTGTTCGGCGTGGCGCGGTACTCCTTGAGGTATTCCGCGCCCTGGGTGATGCGAAAATCGGCCGAGCAGATCGGCGCCACGGCGGCGAAGGCGGAGCCCTGGGCCTTCTGGCACTGCTGGCAGTGGCACATCGAGACTTCATCAATTTCTCCGCTGACTTTGTAGCGGACCTTGCCGCACAGGCAGCTTCCCTTGAGCATCGGCCTCTTCTCCCCGGTGGCTTTCGCTTACGATACCCGTTTCGGTATCGAGCGCTACTTTCGCCGTGAATGCCGATGCCCTTGCCCCTTGTCGACGTCGGTGTCATCGTCAAACGGTCACCATCAGCCGCCTGACCGCAAGGAGCATTATCGTGTTCATCGCCATGAATCGTTTTCGGGTCAACCCCGAGAGAGTGGAGGAGTTCGAGCAGATCTGGCTGGAGCGGGAGAGCCACCTGCAGGGCTGCCTTACCATTTGATCGAACTCGATTCGCTCGAAGCGTCGAGATGGGGCGGCCTAGCCAGATCTTTGCCAGCGCCGGCTTCGATGGGAGTGACTGGGTGATTCGGATTGCTGGAAAAGCGGTGGTCGTTGGCACCGGCATGCTGAAAAGCGCGCCAGGCAAGACGCTGCCAGGCCAGTTGGATTAATGGATGATGCCTTGCGTTCACCTCATAGTGCGATGGGCAAAACCTCGCAGCTCGCTTCACCGCGGTCAAGTCTTAGCTATCACGCGAGGGGTCACGAATGATCGTCGCTGATGGTAAACGCTACCCATCTGCAAACTGCCGGCGCCAGCGGTTTTCGATCGTGTCGAGCTCGGCCGGGCCGTAACGGGCGACACCGCCCCCGCTGTAGTGTGCCCAGAGCTGATCGCCGTAATCGTAGTGCCACCACTCACTCGGCAGGTTGGTAAACCCCGCTTCATGCATCACGTGGTAAAGCAGGCGTCGGTTGTTCCGAGCCTGGCGCTGTGCCGCGCTCGGCGCCTTTAGCGTCTCGAAGTGATCGGTATGCGAGGCCGGGATGGCTTCATCGAATTGCGTGCCCATGTCGAGGGGCATGCCGTCAGCATCGCAGAGGGTGACATCCACGGCGCCCCCGGTTAGATGCGGGCTCGGTGCCAGCGGATCGCGACTCGGCAGCGACACGAACTCACGCGTACGCACCATGAGCTCACCCTCGTCGAGAGACGGATGATGATGGTGGATCGCTTCATGCAGCGTATCGAACAGATACTGCTGCACGCGCCACGGCCGCCAGCCATCGAGCACCACCATGCCGATTCCCTCGGGTAGCCGCCGGGCGGCCTGAAGCAGCGCCCGATAGACCCCTTCGCGCACGAAGCACTCGGGCACGGCGCCGGGGATGCCCAAGCGAGCATAGGCGGGGAATACCTTGATGGGTTCGGGTGCGAGACTCATCGGAATGAGACGCTCACCGCATTCGGTGATCGGGAGCGCCGACACACGCTCCCACTCGGGAGCGTCCAGGCTGGGGACCCTGTGCAATGGGATGCCGTCGGCAGTTGGGGAGTTGGAGGTCGGCATGGTCTTATCCAAGGACATTAGGCAGCCACAAGGTGAGCGGCGGGAACAGGATCAGCAGCAGTTGGACCGCGATGGCCGTCAACACGAACGGCCAGATGGTCCGAAACAGCGAGACGATCTCCAGCCGGCTGACTGCCGCTGCCACGAACACGCAGGCCCCCATGGGTGGCGTGATCAGGGCGATGGTAATGTTGAGCGTGATGACGATGCCCAGATGCACGGGGTCGATCCCGGCCATCATGGCGACCGGCGTAAAGATCGGCGTGAGCAGCATCAGCGACGAGACCTCCTCCATGAACATTCCGGTGATGAAGGTGATGCCGCTGAGCATCAGCAGGATCAAGAAGGCGTTATCGATATAGGGCGAGAGCAGTGAGACGAACTGCGCCGGTACCTGGGCGTAGGAGAGTAGCCAGCTGATGGTGGCCGATGCCGCCATGATCAGGAAGATCGCCGAGGTGAGACGCGAGGTATCGACAATCGCCTGCCAGAATTGAGGCAGCCTGAGCCCTCCCAACACGATGCCACACAGCGCGACATACAGGGCGGTCAAGGCACCCGACTCGGTCGGTGTGACAAAGCCCATGACGATGCCCGCCACGATGATGAATGGCGCCACCAGTGCCGGCAGGGCGGCGACCGCTGCCAGACCCAGCTCCTTGGCCTTCGGCAACTGGCCGCGCTTCGGCAGGCCGTTGCGCCACGCATACCAGGCGTTCATTGTCATGAACGCCACTCCCAGCAGCAGGCCCGGGATCACCCCGGCCAGGAACAGGTCCCCCACCGAGGTGTTGGTCAGCGACGCGTAGAGAATCATGAAGATACTGGGAGGAATGATGGGCCCGATCAGCGAGCTGCCCGCCGTGAGACCAGCCGCGAAGGCGCGCGAGTAGCCTTCCCGCTCCATTGCCGGTACCAGCAGCGAGCCCAGCGCCGAGGTGTCGGCCACCGCCGACCCATTGACGCCGGCAAAGAACACGCTGGAGACAACGTTGACATGGCCCATGCCCCCGCGGAAGTGCCCCACCAGCAGGCGGGCCAACCCCATCAGGCGCTCGGTCAGCCCACTGACGTTCATCAGGTTACCCGCCAGGATGAACAGTGGAATCGCCATCAGCGAGAAGACATTGATGCCACCAAAAAACTGCTGAGGCATCATGCGCGGAATCATGCTCGGGTCGACGAATAGAAAACCGACCAGCGCCGTTGTGAGCAGTGCGATGAACAAGGGCAGGCCGAGCAGCACATGGCCCAGAAATACCGCCAGCATGGTCAGGATCATGATGCGGCATCCTCCGTCGCGACCCGCAGGGGGGCGGGGCCGTACCAGAGCACATGCCAGGCCAGCAAGGCAAAACCGATGGGCAGCGACATGAGCGGTACCGTGCGGCTGACGCCCAGCCCCGAGGTGGTAAACAAGCTGACAGAGTGGGCGTAGCGATAGCTGACCCAGGCGCCTCCCAGCGCAATGCCAAGCGTCAGCAGCCACTGGTAGATATTCAGCAGGCGGGTCAGTGAAGACGGCAGCAGTCGCTCGATCAGCGCGACACGCATATGACTGCCCTCTACCCAGACAGCACCTGCGGCAAGCATGACGGTGCCGATGATGAGAAACCGGGCGAGCTCATCGGTCCAGATCGGTGCGCCACCGGCGAAGTAGCGCATGAAGACGCCATACAGGATGACGCCCAGGTTGATCAGCAGCAGGCTGGCGGCGATTGTCAGCGACAAAGGTCGGCTGATCGCCAGCACGCGATGGCGCAGTGACGACATGGAAAGGTCCTGTGGTGAAAAGGGGCCGAGTGCCCGGCCCCGAAGGAAACCCGCTGGAATCAGTCGATCAGGTCGCTCATGCCGGCGTCCTCGAGCGCCATGTCGATCCAGCGCTGCTCGATGCCACGTTCGGCCAGCCACTCAAGGTAAGCCGGCTGGCCAATGTCACGGAAGGCTGCCAGATCGTCCTCTGAGGGGCGGATCACCTCCATGCCCTGCTCTTCGAGGAAGGCGATACGCTCCTCCACCTGCGACTCGTTGTGAACGCGGGCGTTATGGTTGGCCTCGGCAACGGCTTCCATGAAGGCGTCACGCACGTCGTCCTCCCAGCCTTCGATCATCTGGCTGTTGCCGACCAGGAACTGGTTGGAGTACTGGATGTTGGCCAGTGTCAGGTAGTCCTGCACTTCGTAGAGGCTGCCCAGGATGATGTACATCGGCGGGTTCATCTGGCCGTCGGCCACGCCGGTGCGCAGCGACATGTACACTTCGGTCCAGGGAATCGGTGTGCCAGATGCCCCGAAGGATTCGTACAGGGCGACCTGGCTGGGATCCATGGCACGGAAACGTAGCCCCTCGAAATCATCGGGATGGGTGATCGGCTTCTCGTTATTGGTGAAGGCCAGGAAGCCCCCCTCCTCTACCACCGCCAGCATATCGACACCGGCACGCTCTTTGAGCGTCGCCTCGACCTCACGCCAGTAGTCGCCCTCATCGAAGAAGGCACGAGCGTCGTCGAAGTCATCGAACAGGAACGGAATCGCACTGACGAAGATTTCATCGACCAGCGGGGAGACGCCTGCGAACGACGCCACGTTCAGCTTGGGCGTGTTCATGGTCTGCTCCATGCGGTCCTCTTCTTCCCCCAGCATGCTGTTGGGATAGAGTTCCAACTGGATTTCGCCACCGGTCTTGTCTTCTACCAGCTCCTTGAGGTTGGTGGCAAAGACGTGGACGGCGTTCTTGTCGGGATCGGGTGCGCCGTTGTAGCTCAGGTTGATGGTGGTCGCGGCCATGGCCTGGCCGGTGAGCAGCACGCTGCCCAGCAGGCAGGCAGACGCCAGGGCAGTCAGCGGAAAAGGCTTCGAGACGGTCATCGACAAGCTCCTTGTTATTGGAAAGACATTAGCAGGGTATGGATTGATCCGTTGACTATGCAATACCCAAAGCGTTGTTAAAAAAGCAACGATCAGGCCTGCTCGGCCAACAGCCTTGGCGCATCGCCGCGGAAGAACCGCATCCCCTGGCTGAGGTGGGTCAGGCAGGTTTGAGCGGCCACGCTCAGCTCGCGTCCGTCCAGGCTCACTATCTGGGCACGCGCCTCGCTCATGATGGGATACGACAAGGGCAGGTGCCGAATTTCATCGCGCTGAATTTCATCCAGCACCGACAGTTCCGGCATGAAGGTCACCCCGATGCCGGATCGAACGAAGTTTTTCAGCACCGCCACCGAATTGGTATGCAACCTGGCCTTGAGGTGCACACGCTCCTGATGGGCCACCATGTTGACCATCTGGCGCATCCCGAAGGGGTTGTCCATCAGGGCCAGGGGCCAGTTCGCCAAATCCCGTAACGTTAGAGGACGCACCAGTTCCAGGAGGGGGTGGTCGGGGGGAACGATCAGATCCAGTGGCTGACGCGTCTCGACATGACAGTGAAGCGATGGATCGACGGGCGGGGCATAAAGCAAGGCAAGGTCCACCTCGCTGTCCTTCAGCAGCGACATGGCCTCATTGACACCGGCCATGCGGATTTCCACTTCGATGCCGGGAAAGGCGTTCATGAAGGCATTCATCGGGGCGTCGATGAGATCGGCAATAAAGCCTTCACCGACGGCAATGCGCACCTCACCACGGGCCACGCCCTGCAAGGCAACCAACTGCGATAACACCGCCTCCTCCGCAGAGCGCTGCGCGTGAAAATGCTTAACCAGCAGCTTGCCGGCTTCCGTGGTACGCATGCCGCCGCCATAGCGCTCGCATACCCGCACACCCAGGTCCTCCTCGAGCTGCTTGAGCTGGCGACTGATGGCCGAGGGATCGATATTCAGGTGAGCAGCAGCACGTCGCAACGAGCCGCGACGAATCACTTCGTTCAGGTAGGCAAGCGCACGGGGATTCAGCATGAAGGATCTTCCTGGTGACGATGTGGGGTTGAGCACGCTGTTGCGCTCGACTGCCGCTTACCCTATACCAAGATCCTCGCCCCCGCCGTCGACCGCCTGGGTGAGGCGATAACCGGTGGCCTGTTGGCGCGCTGAGCGCTAGCGGAATCAGGACAGCTTGATAGCGAAAGCGGCACAGCTGGTGCAAGGTGAGCGGCAGTGACATTAAATTATCGATAATGCCATAAACCGACACTATACTGTCGGAATGAAAACCAGACATGTCACCCTCTGCCCCCAAGCTTCCCTCTCGTTGCGCCTGTTCGCCGGCTTGATCGAGGAGGGGCGGCTACGCAAGGGTTGGACCCGAGACGAACTCGCCGAGCGGGTGGGCGTCGGCGTGGTCACGATCCGGCAAGTGGCCAAAGGATCTCCCCGGGTGGCTATCGGTACCTACTTCGAAGCAGCCGCGCTGGTCGGTGTCTCGCTTTTCACCGACAACGTCGACACCCTACGGCGCGAGCACGCCACCCAGTTGGAGCGGCTGACGTTGCTGCCCAAGCGCGTCAACCGACAGCAGCAAGAGCCCATCGACGATGACTTCTAGCCAACGCGCCTATGTCTGGGTCTGGCTGCCCGGCCAGACGATGCCAGTCGCTGCCGGTCTCGTGGAGCGCGACGACCAGGACCGTTATCGCTTTGCCTATGGCCGACGCTATCTCGCACGCGACGACGCCATCGGTCTTTTTCCCCGCGAGCTTCCCCTGCGGCCAGGTAGCCAGGAACAGGCCGACGGCACGCTGCCTTCCTGCCTGCGCGACGCCTCACCAGACGCCTGGGGGCGCCGTGTCATCATCAACCGCCTGACCGGCAAGTCAGGCGATAGCGCCGCTGAGGCCGACTTCAACGAAATGGTGTACTTGCTTGAGTCCGGGTCGGATCGGATCGGCGCGCTCGACTTCCAGCTCTCACCCACCGAATACCAGCCACGGGAGCATCAGGACGCCACCTTGGCGGAATTGCAGGAAGCCTCCGCCTATGTCGATGCAGGAGAACCTCTACCCCCCGCTCTAGAACAGGCAATCCAGCACGGCAGCAGCATCGGCGGTGCTCGCCCCAAGGCCCTGCTGAATGACCGAAATCGCAAGCTGGTGGCCAAGTTCTCATCCAGCACCGACCTCTATAGCGTGGTGAAGGCCGAATTCGTTGCCATGCGACTTGCCAAGCTGGTAGGGCTCGACGTGGCCCCCGTGGAAATGACCCGCTCGCTGGGCAAGGACGTACTGCTGGTGGAGCGCTTCGACAGGATGAGAGTCGCTGGCGGATGGTCCAGAAAGATCGTGCTCTCGGCCCTCACACTGCTCGGCCTGGATGAGATGGCGGCTCGCTATGCCAGCTATGAAGACCTCGCCCATCGCATTCGCGCGGAGTTCGACGCGCCCGACCAATCACTACGCGAGCTATTCGGACGCATCGTCTTCAACGTGCTGTGCGGCAATACCGATGATCACGCGCGCAACCATGCCGCCTTCTGGGATGGCGAGACCTATCGACTGACACCGGCTTATGACATTTGCCCGCAATCACGAACCGGCGGCGAAGCCTCGCAAGCGATGTTGCTGCACGGGCAGGAGAGGCGCAGCCAGCTTGTCCACTGCCTGGCAGCGGCAGAGCAACTTGGCCTGGCCCAAATGCAAGCCAAAGCGATCATCGATCATCAACTCGCCACGATCCGCGAGCAGTGGGACAGCGTGTGCGATGAAGCCGAGTTTAGCCCGGTCGATCGTGCCTTCCTCTGGGGCAGGCAGTTTCTTAACCCCTTCGCGCTGGAGGGATATACGCAGTCATGACCCAGGCGCCTCAGCAATAACTTCGCTATTCATCGATCTTGGTCAGCGCCGAGTCCTTGTGCATGGCGATGTGATCGGTCTTGTCGCTCTTGATCTCGTACTGCGGTTCCTCTTCGCTGGCATGGCGCTTGTGTCCCTTGTACTCCGTGTCCTTGGTATGCACGCGGATGATCTTCCCGCTGACGTGCCCCGCCTCGGAGTTCCATTTGACGTGGTCGCCTACCTTGAAGCGCTTGGCCATGGTTCGCCTCCCATCACTAATGAGCGGTTCACCGTGCTGGTAGCGTAACCCAGCGAATGGCGGTGATCTTGCCCCTCATCGGCGAAGGTGTCATCGTCAAACGGTCACCATCAGCCGCCTGACCGCAAGGAGCATTATCGTGTTCATCGCCATGAACCGTTTTCGGGTCAACCCCGAGAGAGTGGAGGAGTTCGAGCAGATCTGGCTGGAGCGGGAGAGCCACCTGCAGGGCCTGCCCGGTTTCGTCGAGTTTCATATGCTGCGCGGCCCCGAGAAGGAGGACCACGTGCTCTACGCCTCGCACACCATCTGGCGCTCGCGCGAGGACTTCGAGGCCTGGACGCACTCCGAGGCGTTCCGCGCAGCGCATGCCAACGCCGGTCAGAGCAAGCGCGAGGGGCTCTACCTGGGCCCGCCGAACTTCGAAGGGTTCGAGGTCATCCAGACGGTCGGCAACGCGAGCGATGCCTGAGGCAAAGATGAGGATCGAAGCATGAGCGCGGCTCAGCACACGCCACCACTGACGCAACTGGGCGGCCACAACGTCCTCTTCGCGATGGCTGCCAACGCCGAATACGGCCCGCATCTCAAGCAGCGTTTCACACCGCTCATAAGTGGCGTGGGCCCCGTGGAGGCGGCCGTCGAGCTTACCGCTGCTCTTGCAGCCCTGGCCCAACGCGGGCATCTGCCGGATCTGGTGGTGTCGCTGGGCTCGGCGGGCAGCCGGGTGCTGGAGCAGACCGAGGTCTATCAGGCGACTTCTGTCTCCTACCGCGACATGGATGCCACGCCGCTGGGCTTCGAGAAGGGCGTCACGCCCTTTCTCGACCTGCCGGCGACGCTCCCGCTGCCACTGCGCATTCCCGGCATTCGCGAGACCACGCTCTCGACCGGCGCCAATATCGTCTCAGGCTCGGCCTATGACGCCATCGCCGCCGAGATGGTGGACATGGAGAGCTACGCCTGCCTGCGAGCCTGCATGCGCTTCGACGTGCCGCTGGTCGTGCTGCGCGGCATTTCGGACGGCAAAGCGGAGCTGCACCACGTCGACGACTGGACGGAGTATCTGCATGTCATCGACGAGAAGCTGGCCGACGCCGTCGACCGCCTGGGTAAGGCGATAGCCGGTGGCCTGTTGGCGCGTTGAGCGCTAGCGGAATCAGGACGGCTGGGTTGAGAAGAACGGCGACACTTGCATTACTCGCCTGCTTGCTGAGCTTTGATTACACGTAATTGCTCCAGCAACTCGGGGATATTGTCCTGGATGATGCTCCATACGGTATCGTCATCAATACCCAGATAGGCATGAATAAGGCGATTCCTGGTAGCAACGATCATCCGCCAGGGGATATCCGGATACTGCTGACGAACCTCTTCGGGAATGCGGGTTGCCGCTTCGCCGATCAGCTCAAGGTTACGCAATGTAGCGTCGTAGGTAAGGTCGTGGGCGGTGAAGCTATCCTGATCCAGGCCTTCCGTATAGGACAGGATTTTCTCGGCAAAGCCGATCATGTCAACGATGTAGAAGCGCCATTCGCGCATGGTGCGGGCTTCAGACACGTACAGCCTCACGCTCGATATAGGGCCTGAGTTCAGGACGTAGCGCCTTGTCAGTCACCAGGTCCACTGGATGGCCCAGCAGGTCCTCCAGGTAGAACTGCACCCCGAAATAACGAGCCGAGGTCGCTGGGCCATCAAAGCTCACCAGGATATCGATATCGCTGTCTTCACGGGCCTCATCGCGAGACATGGAACCAAAAAGTGCCAACGAGGTTACGCCGTATTCGCTGGACAGCGTCGTCAGGTGATCTCGTAATAGTTGCAAGGTCTTGGTTCTGTTCATGTCCCGATCCCTCAGAAACGTCGAGGTTTCTCTCTGGTTCAATTCACCGCTCTAGGCATAGCCTAACATGGGGTAGCGCAAGTCCCCAGCAGATAGCCTTGCGACCCCCGATGTCTCGCAGTGCTTCCAACTCAGCCTGCGTCAGGTGCCCCGCTGCGTTAAGGAGGCGTCAATCACGACCTTGAGATGGTAGGGTTCGAGGGAACCCTACCCAATGGCTCAGCGACCATGCCCCACGTCGACATCACCGTGATCTCCGATGCCATCTGCCCATGGTGCTTCATCGGCAAACGCCACCTCGACCTCGCCCTGGCCGAACTGCCCGAGGAATTCAGCGTATCGGTGGCCTGGCACCCCTTCGAGCTCAACCCCGACATGCCCGCCGAGGGCCTGCCGCGGCGTGACTACCGTACCGCCAAGTTCGGCTCCTGGGAGCGCTCCCGGGCGCTCGACGCCCAGGTGGAGGCCGCTGCCGAACAGGCCGGCATCACGATCCACCACGAGCGCATGACGCGAACACCCAATACCTTCGACGCCCACCGGCTGATCTGGCTCGCCGGGGAACATGGCGTCCAGTCGGCGGTGGTCGGCGCGCTCTTCCGGTGCTACTTCATCGAGGGTGAGGACATCGGTGACAGCGCGGTACTGGCCAACGCCGCACGAGCCGGCGGGCTAGCGGATATCGACATCCCCGCCTTTCTCGCCAGCGACCAGGGCCGGGCCGAGGTAAACGCCGGCCTCGACGAGGCTCGGCGCCTGGGAGTGAGCGGTGTGCCCACCTTCATCTTCAACGGCACCACCGGCCTGTCGGGCGCCCAACCGCCCGAGGCACTGCGCCAGGGGATTCTCGAGGTGGCCGGCAGAAGTTAAAGGGCGGTGCCAGCGTCCCGATGGCCCACACCACCCGGCTAGGTGAACTGGAGCAAGGACATCAGGATGTCGGCTGCTGCTTAAGTCGATACAGCACCTTATCCGGGTGCCCGTCATCGTCGGTGTAGACCACAAAGGCCTTGTAGTGATCGAAGAAGGTGCCGGTGAAGAAGATCCACTCGTCGGGGCGGAAGTTGATGATGTTGTCCAGTTTTACGTCCTCCTCCTCGAAGAAGTCCTCGCCAGTCAGGGTCATCAACAGCTCGCGGAAGTCGTCGGCGGTGGCCTCGTCGAGCACGAAGCCGGGGTCGAGCAAGCCGCCGAAGAAGGCACTCAGGTCCGTATCGCTTGAGGGACGCTGGAAGGGCCGCAGTCGATCACCATCCTGGTAGAAGAAATGCTCACGAGTGCTCCGCCAACCACTGTCGTCGGAGAGCGAGGCAAAGGTGTCGTAGTCGTAGCGATAGACGGTGCGCTGCACAATATCATTGTTGTCCGGCGTCACGACCGGCTCCACCTCCAGGCGCATATCCTCCATGAACAGCGCCTTCACCTCGGCCAGCTCTTCCTCGCTGACGCTTGGCGCGGAGGCATCCACTAGATCGTCACGCCCCCAGTCGACAACCCGCATCGAGGAGTCCCGGCTCAGCTCGCCCTCTAGCCTCAGGGATATCTCGGTTCCTTCCTGCGGCTGCTCATCTATCCCTGTCAGGCGGCCATCGAAAGTCAGGCTCCATTCCAGGGTATCCTCTGCCGCCTGCTCGAAGTGAACGCTTCCGGCATCGGCCAGCACCTCACCCAGTCCTTCGCGACGTTCTCCCAGTATTCCCATCGCCATGAAGGTATCACCATCGATGGTCTCGACGTCCGGGCCTACCAAGGCTGCCTCACCTTCCACCATCGCGGTCTCAGCATGGGGTGACAGCACCATGCACAGGTACTGCAGTTCGTCGCCTTCGCTTCTCAGCATGAGCATGGTGCCAACAACCAGTCCGCTGCTGCTGTCGTTGAACCAGCCCTGGCCGTAAACGCGCCAGCGCTCGTCCTGTCGCTCCCAGGCGCCAACGATGGGGGGCGCCATCTGCGGATCGTCGCTATCGAGCATGGCGATGATCTCGGCATCAGACATCTCCTCTGGCGGCGGCGAACAGAGCGTCGGGTCCACCATCTCGATCAGCATACCCGGGGGCATTCGCTCCTCGAGCGGGTCGGCACTGGCTGGCGCCATCACTGCCACCAGCAGACCAGCACCCATAAGACTGGTGGTCCAACGGGCGCCTGTAGATGAAAGAGCTGAAAACGCCATCTTACACTCCTCATTGTTATTGGCCGGTAAGTGCGCTCTTCAGCGGCAGCGCACTTGTGATAAAGCTACCAATGCACTGCGGATCACTCCCCGTTCAAATGAACGGTATCTCTGGGGCCAGCTTCGGCAAGAACCTTACGGATCTGACGTTGCTCGGGAGGCAGATCAGCCTCGATGGGGATACTGTGGTAGTACTGACGCATCGAGCGGACTGCAAGGGTGCTGCCGCGCCTTGGTGGCGATATAAGGAGTTATCACATGACCTCTGAGCCTGCCGTCGACCTGGCTCCGTTGCTCACCGCTCAGCGTGCGGCCTATCGCCGGGACGGAGCGCCATCACTCGCCGAACGCCGCGCCGATCTTTCACGCCTGCGCGCCGCGCTGATCGAGAGCCGCACCCGGCTGGAAGAGGCCATCAACGCCGATTTCGGTCATCGTTCGCGCCACGAGACCAGCATCATGGAGCTCGGGAGCACGATCAGCGGGATCGACTATCTGCACAAGCGCCTGCGCCGCATGATGCGCCCGGAAAAGCGCCATGTGGCCATTCACCTGCAGTTCGGCTCGGCACGGGTGGAGTACCAGCCGCTGGGGGTCGTCGGGGTCATGGCGCCGTGGAATTACCCTCTCGTGCTCGCCTTGATGCCGCTGGCAACGGCGCTCGCGGCCGGCAACCGGGTGATGTTGAAACTGTCGGAATTCACCCCGACGATCAACGCGCTGCTCGAGGAGTTACTCGGCGCGCTGTTTTCGGCGGAACAGGTGGCGGTGGTCAACGGCGATGCAGCGGTTGGCGCTGCCTTCTCCGCCCTGCCATTCGATCATCTGGTCTTCACCGGCAGCACGGCGGTCGGACGCAAGGTCATGCAGGCGGCCAGCAAGCACCTGGTACCGGTGACGCTGGAGCTGGGCGGCAAGTCGCCCGTGATCGTCGAGAAAGGTCATCCACTCGACCATGCCTGCACCGGGATCGTGTTCGGCAAGCTGGTGAGCGGTGGCCAGACCTGCATCGCGCCCGACTATGCCCTCGTCCATGAGGGTGACCTTGCCGGGTTCCTCACCCGTTACGAGGCGGCCGTGGCCGCCGCCTACCCCGACGGACCGGCGAGCGAGGATTACACCTGGGTGATCAACGACCGGCACCTGGCCCGCCTGAACGGCCTGCTGGAGGATGCCCGCACCAAGGGCGCGACGGTACGCGAGATCGGCCGCGAGGCGCCGGGTGCGAATCCCCGCGCTATGCGCCCGACGGTGGTACTCGGCGTCACCGACGACATGACCATCGCCCATGAGGAGATCTTCGGGCCGATCCTGCTGGTGTTCCCCTACCGCACGCTCGATGAGGCTATCGACTTCGTCGAGGCGCTCCCCCGCCCGCTGGCGCTCTACTACTTCGGACACGACAAGGCGGCGCAGCGCCAGGTACTCGACGGCACGACGTCGGGCAATGTGACCATCAACGGCACGCTCATGCACATCGCCCAGGACGACCTGCCGTTTGGCGGCGTCGGCGCGAGTGGCATCGGCGCCTATCACGGCATAGAAGGTTTCCGCCGGCTGAGCCATGCCAAGGGTATCTACGTGCAAGGCCGCTGCAATGTAGCGACGCTGCTGCGTCCGCCATTCGGCAGGATGGCAGAGTGGCTGCTGCGCTTCGTGCTGCGTTGAACCTGGGTGGTGCCGTACCGACTCGGCTGCACATACCCCACGGCAAGGCCATGCAAAAGTCTAGAATGAACATGACTCAGAGGCTTCCGAGTATAACGAGGGCAAGACCATGCGTAGCCTGCAGCAATTTCTCGACGACTACGGCGAGAGCCATCGCCATCCGGTGAACCAGTGGGTGCATATCGCCTGTGTGCCGGCAATCCTGTTCTCCACCCTGGGCTTGCTATGGCTGGTGCCGATTGGCCGCTGGCTGGGCCTGGAAACCGGAGCGGCCGAGTGGGTCAACGGGGCCACCCTGCTGGGCCTGCTTGCCGGAGTGATCTACCTGCGCCTCTCCTTCGGCGTATTGCTGATGATGGTCGTCTGGTTCGCCCTTTCCGTAGGAGGCATCCTCGCCATCCAGGGTGCGGGGTGGTCGCTGTTCTGGATATCGCTGATCACCTGGGTTGCGGCTTGGGCGGCGCAGGTGTGGGGCCACAAGGTGGAAGGCAAGAAGCCATCCTTCATCGAAGACCTGGTCTTCCTGCTGATCGGCCCGATCTTCGTCACCTTCGAAGTGGCGCACAAGCTGGGGCTGCGCGTCCCTCGCCCGGCCGGCCACTGAGCCGCCAAACTGACCGAGTGAAATCGAGACTGCGCCTTCGCCTTGCCGGCGCTGATGGAGGACCTGATCGCCGACCTGGACCAGGCCCTGGCCGAGGAGTAGCACGATCCAGCACGCGTCAGGAAGCAATGCCGTTGCACGCCCGGGAGGGGTGAGCGGGCGTGCGGATGGCGCGCATTTTTCAATTGAGCTCTCCGCCTTGTCTCAGGCAGGATGGGGAACAGGTTGGCAAGATAAGCAACGGCATACCGCTGGAGGAGCCACATGCAACCGCTGAGCTATTATTACTACAACGTGCTGGAAGGTCTCGAAAAGCCGTGCGACGTGCCTTCGACCCAGGTTCAAGAGGGCTACGATATCCTCTACCGACATGGCGGGCGCATCGAGATTGACCTGATGCGCAAGGCCGAGGATGGTCATGCCCAGGGCAAGCCCTACCATTGGTACGAGGCCCTCGATGACGAGCAGCGGGCGAAACTGCACAAGGCCCTGGATGACGAAAATCCCGCGAAGATCCTCAAGATCATTCAGCGCAACGGCTATGCCGGCGTGCTCTACCACCATGCCTGGCATCACTTCCGGGAGCCGGGAGTCGCCTAAGCCCCCTCTCCGCAAGTACCTACAGGGCTCGCGATCTAACGCGGGCCCTTATTCCAAGCCCTAGGCACTGTCTAAAAAGTCGGCGAGCGATGGCCAAGGCTAGTACTTTGACCTGATTTTTACGAAATATGACCGTGTGTAGACAGTTTTCGGACAATGCCTAGTGCTGAATAACGCTGATTTGGATGTCGTTGGGTGTGCTACCGCACAGAAATACTCTCTTTGACTGTTTATAGTTGGAGTGTTGTAGCCGTAGCTTTCAGCCCGAGAAGGATTCTACACAAACAGGCGACATCAGCATCAGCTTGTTGAGGACCGACTTGCTGAATTGCAATTTAATTTATTACTTCACTTGTTTGTTACAAGACAAGGAGAGATTACATGAGTGCTGAAAAAACCAAGTCAGATGCCAACCAGTCTAGCGATCGGAGCAGCGAAAACACCAAGAGGCAATTCGACAATGCCGTTTTGGAGCCGGTGCGTGCTTACGGAGTACTGACCACTGATTACTTTGAGAAACTCTTCTCAGTTCAGTTCGATTCCGTTCGCGCCTTTGCAGACAAGAATCTGGCGCAATCCCGCTCCTGGCTTGAAGTGAAGGATTCCGACAGTTTTCGGCAGGTAATCGAACAGCAACAGCAAGCTGTCCGGGAATTGAGTGAGCAGATGAAGGAAGACGCTGACAGGATCCAGGCCTTGAGTCAGGATTACCTGAAGGAGACCCAGCAGCTGACGTCTGAGAGCATGCAGTCAGGCAGCAAGCAGCTCGAAGAAAACATGCAGAAAGGGAAGGCTCAAGTAGAGAGCCACTTCCAGAAGGGCAAGGAAGAAATGAGCGATGCTCAACAGAAAAGCCAGCGGCAGGCCGACAACAGCAAGAAGTCGGCCAGCACGTCGGATAAGTAATGCTGATTGCTTGATAAGTAAGTGGTAACGTGCAGGGCCGCTTTCCCGGGAAAGCGGCCCATTTTATTGTCTGGCTGTAACCTCCTTCTCTTCATTTCACGCTGCTTCATGACCAGCGCCACATCCCCGTGTTCGCAAAAGGAGCAGTATCTGTCATCTCCCTGGAAGAGGCTCAGCAATGGGCCAGGCCGGGGTCGCTTGACACCACCGCGTCTCCTGTACTTAGATAGGCCTAAATTTAGATAGATCGGTCTATATAGGAATTGCATCCGATGCCAGCTTCCAAGCGCGACCAGTTGCTCGCCACGGCCGAGCGACTCTTCTATGAACAGGGCTTCCACGCCACTGGCATCGATCGCATCGTGGCCGCCGCCGGGGTGGTACGCATGACGCTCTACAACCACTTCGCTTCCAAGGAGGCTCTGGTGGCGGCGGTTCTGTCGGCCCGCCATGAGCGTTTCATGGCCAGCCTCGATGCGGCAGCGGCCTCCGCCTCGCCGGGCGAGGTGACACCTGCCCTGGTCGACGCACATGGCCACTGGCTGGAGCGGTACAGCCAGCATGGCTGCATCATGGTCAAGGCGATGGGCGAGTTCGCCGAACACAGCACCGAGATCCATGCCCTGGCGGCAGCCGCCAAGTCCGATCTGCTGGCACGCCTGGAAACCGCCGTGGTGTGCGATGGCCTGGACCACCACGCCGGCCTGGCGCGACATCTGTTCATGGTGCTGGAAGGCAGCAATACGACGGTGGCCCTGCTGGGCCCGCAGACGGCCCTGACCGACACTCGAGCGGTGGTCGATGCCCTCCTCGCAGCGGCCCGGAGCGAGACCCCATGAGGCCCCTCTCCCCCCTCGGCATGGCAGCCCTCGGAAGCGGGGTCATCGCCATCACCTACGGCCTGGCCCGCTTCGTGTTCGGGCTCTTCCTGCCTTCGATGCGCGACGAACTGACAATCTCCGCGACCATGGCAGGGGTAATCGGCGCCCTGCCTTTCCTGAGCTTCGTCTTCGCCATTCTCGCCGCGCCTTGGGTGACTCGCCGACTCGGGGTACGCCGCACGGGGGTGGCGGCCGCCGGCCTGGCCGGGGTAGGCCTGATGACCATCGCCCAGGCACCTTCATCGCTGCTGTTGGCCGCCGGCGTGCTGCTCTGCGGGATCAGCACCGGGCTGTCATCGCCGGTCATGGCCCAGGCGGTCTATCGGGTCGTACCGCCCGATCTGCGCGGACGCGTCAACGCCACCATCAATGCGGGCACCAGCCTGGGGATCGCGCTCGCCATGCCCGCGGTGCTGCTCTGGGCGGAGGCCTGGCGCAGTGCCTATACCGGATTCGCCGTCCTGGCGGCCCTGGCCGCACTGGCCGCCTTCTGCTATCTGCCTCGGGATGACCGGCGCACCTCACTCTCGCGCCCCCGACTGCTCGCCGCGCCGGTAAGCCGGGCGCAATGGCTCGGTATCGCCCGGCTGAGCGGCCTTGCAATTGGCATGGGGTGTGTGAGTGCAGCCTACTGGGTGTTTGCCCCCGATGCGGTGATCAACGCCGGGGGGCTCGCGTCGAGCCAGACTGCCTGGATGTGGCTGGCGGTGGGAATCGGAGGGCTGACGGGTGCCGGCGCCGGGGATCTCATCTCGCGCTTCGGGCCGGCTGCGAGCCATGCTGCCGGCCTCACGGTGATGTCTGTCAGCCTCGCGATATTGGCTATCGATCCCGGAAACTTCGCTCTCGCCCTGTCATCCGCGGCCCTGTTCGGTGCCGGGTACATGATCCTTACCGGTTTCTACCTGGTCAGGAGCACCCAGATCATGACCGAGGCGCCCGCTTTCGCCCCGGTGCTGCCGCTGCTCGCTACTTCGGTCGGCCAGGTTGCCGGCTCTCCGCTGGCCGGCTGGCTTGTCGGAGCCGAAGGCCATGTCACCACCTTCCTGCTCTTCGCCACCCTGGGGCTCGCTGTCGCCGGGCTGGGGTCGTGGTTACTGAAGGAGAAACCCGACTCAGCCCCTGCCAGCCATCCTTGCCAATAGACCCTGCCATTAACCCCCTGCAACAAGCCCCGCCCAGCCTATCGCCAGCGACGCAAGTGCGCTGGTGTTCCTTATGCGCTGCCGGACCTGGATGTGAAAAATATTTCTAGTATACAATTTTATCAGATACTGTAGACACCACAGCTAGCAGATGTACTACAAATCCAAGAACAGATCGGAAGTCCTCATGCCCAAGCAGCAGGTCAATACGTCCATCTTTGACTTTCACGGCAGGCCGCCCCTGGGCAAGGCCTTGCCCCTCTCGCTTCAACATGTGCTGGCCATGATCGCCGGCGTCATCACCCCGCCGATCATCGTTGCAGGGGTCGTGGGTGCCAGCGTGGAAGAGCGGCTACTGCTGATCCAGATCGCGGTGCTGGCCTCCGGCGTCAGCACGCTTTTCCAGCTCTACGGCGCCTGGAAGTTCGGCGCTCGCCTGCCCGCCATCTTCGGGGTGGGCTTCGCCTATGTGCCCACCCTGGTCGCCGTGGGCGGCCAGTACGGCCTGGCCGGCATCCTCGGAGCCCAGTTGATCGGCGGCATCTGCATGATGGTGGTGGGCTATTTCATCCAGTACATCCGCCACCTGTTCCCACCGGTGGTAGCCGGCACCGTGGTGCTGGTGATCGGCTTGTCGCTGTATGACATCGCGGTGCGCTACATGGCGGGCAGCGGTAACGTCGAAGCCCCGGGTTTCGGCGAACCGCTCAACTGGCTGGTGGCCCTGGTCACGCTGGCAACGGTGCTGGTCGCCTCGCAGTTCGGCAGGGGGGTGGTGAAGCTTTCGGCCATCATCGTCGGCATGGTGGTGGGCTACGCGCTGTCGCTGCTGCTCGGCATGGTCAGCTTCGAGGCGGTCGCCGATGCCGGCTGGGTGGCGGTGCCCCATTTCATGCCCTTCGAGCTGGAGTTTCACACCTCGGCGATCATCGCCATGGTGATCATCTGCGTGATCAATTCCGTGCAGACCATCGGCGATCTATCAGCCACCACGGTGGGGGGCATGAACCGCGAGCTGAAGACGCGCGAGCTCACCGGGGGGCTGCTGGGCAACGGCTTGACCACCACGCTGAGCGCCTTCTTCGGCGCCCTGCCCACCGCTACCTTCAGCCAGAACGTCGGCATCGTGGCAATGACCCGCGTGATCAGCCGCTTCGTCCTGGCGCTTGCCGGCGGCTTCATGCTGCTGGCCGGGTTGAGCCCCAAGTTCGGTGCCCTGGTGACGACCATCCCCTACCCGGTACTCGGCGGTGCGACCGTCATCGTTTTCGGCATGATCACCATGACCGGCATCAAGCTGCTGATAAAGGACGAGCTGTCGGCGCGCAACATGACCATCGTCGGCCTGGCGCTGGCCCTGAGCCTGGGTATCTCACAGGTGCCCGAAGCGATAGCCCAGCTCCCCGAGTGGATACAGAGCGTGATCGGTGGCTCCCCCATCGTGGTCGCGGCCATTACCGCCTTTACCCTCAATCTCGTTCTGCCCCGAGTCAGCCTGGCCGACGAGGAGCGCGAGCGAGAACAGATGGCCCGCGCCGACGAGGAGAGCAACTGCAGCACAACCCAGGACCGGGAAGCAGCCGCTGACTCCCATCGCCAGGAAGGCTCGGCTGGCAAGGCCAGCAACAGCTGAGGTCGGTTCAGCCCGGCCCACCGGCGGGCTGAGCGCCTCCCATCATCGCGATGCAACTCGAGCCCTGCCCCGGGGCCACCAGGAGTCACAAGTGAAAAGCCTGAGCCATCTTTCCGTGAAAATGAGCTGGACGCTGGTCCTGCTCGCCTTCCTCACCCTGTTGATTGCGCTGAGCGCCATGGGGCTCTATGCGGTCAACCACAGCCAGCGCAGCTTCGATACCTTCAGTGCGGTGAACGTCAGCCAGCAGGCCGCCCTCAACCGTGCCAATTCGATGCTGCTAAGCGTACGCATCGACATGGCCGGCGTTTACGAAGAGCTGCTGGAGAGTTCCGTCGCAGGCACCACCGCCCAGACCACCGATGCCCAGAGTCTCGGCGAGCGGCTCGAGGCGGTAGGCGACAACTTCGAGCGCTTCCTGGAACTGCCCGTTCGCCCCGAACACGCGGAGTTGATGAGCCCCATCGAAGCCAGCTTCAACGCGATGATGGAGGACAGCCTGCAGCCGCAGGCCGAGGCCCTTGCCGCTGGCGATCTTGCCACCTACCAGACGCTGCGCGAACGGGCCTCTACCGATAACGCCAGCTTCTACCAGGCCGCCGTCGGCTTCTTCCACCAGGTGGAAGCCGAAGGCGCCGAGCGCGCGGAGAACTTCGGCACGGTGGTCACCACCGCGCAGCGAGTGATCGTGGTTGTCTTCATCGTCGCCCTGATCGTGATCGGCGTCGTCTACCGTGGCGTCAGCACCAACCTGATCGGGCCGCTGGACCGTATCGTGCAACACTTCCAGCGCATGGCCAGCGGTGACCTTTCCGCGACAATCGAATCACGCGGCCAGAATGAAATCGGCAAGCTCTTCTCGTCGTTGGCGGCCATGCAGCGGGGCCTCTCGACCACCGTCGCCACGGTGCGCGACAGCAGCGCGGAAATACTCGCCAACTCCAGCGAGATCGCCAGCGGCAACCGCGACCTGGCGGCACGCACCGAGCGCCAGTCCGCCTCGCTGACGGAAACCGCCTCGAGCATGGAGGAGATGACCTCCACCATGGAGCGCAACAGCGAGAACGCCGCGCTTGCCAGCGAGATGGCCCGAGAAGCGGCCGAACGAGCCGACCAAGGCGGTGATGTCGTCGCCAACGTGGTCACGCGGATGCAAGAGATTCGCGAAAGCTCGCAGCAGGTCACGGAGATCATCGGGCTGATGGACTCCATCGCCTTTCAGACCAATATCCTGGCCTTGAATGCCTCGGTGGAAGCGGCCCGCGCCGGCGAGCATGGCCGGGGCTTTGCGGTGGTGGCCAACGAGGTGCGCAAGCTCGCCACGCGAAGCGCAGACGCCGCCACGGAGATCCGCCAGCTCATCGAGACCTCCGTGCGCCAGGTCGAGGCCGGCACCCAGCAGGCGGACAGCGCCAGCAGCACCATGGGCTCGATCATGACCTCGGTGCAGCGCGTCAACGAGCTGATGAACGAGATCGCCGTGGCCTCCAATGAGCAGCGCGCCGGCATCGGCGAAGTCAACACCGCGGTGGGCGACATGGACAACACCACCCAGCAGAACGCCGCACTCGTCGAACAGGCAAGCCTGGCCGCAAGCCAGCTTCAGGCGGAGGCGCAGCGCCTGGATGAAGCGGTGGCGCGATTCAAGCTGGCAGACCGGTCTCAGGAACCCGCCACCCTGGCGGCCCTGCCGTCCCATTCTGAGGCGTGCGCGCCAAGGCTGGCGGACCAGAGGGGCCTGGTGCCGGCCTGAGTCTCGCTCGATAAAAGCATGCCCCGGGAGTGCATTCGTGCGCGGTTCCTATGAGCCGCGCCGAGTCACTGAGATATGAACTGGCGCTCGTGGCAAAGCGCTTACGAGAAAGCCGACAGAGCGCATTGTCTGTCGGCTTTTGCGGTGCTGCCTTTCCTAGAGGCTGACTAACCCTGCATCGATCAGCGGGGTGATGCGCCGGACGCTCGCGCGTCGGTTTACCTGGCTGGGGCCCTGCGTATCCAGTTTCAGATAGCGCTCACCATAGCCCTGCACGATCAGGTTTTCCGGGGGTATGGCGAAGTATTCGGTCAGTGCCAGGGCAACAGCTTCTGCTCGCCGGTCAGACAGCCCGAGGTTCATCAGGTCCGACCCCACGGCATCGGTATGGCCTTCGACCAGGAAGATCTCGTTCGGGTGCTGCTCGATGATATCGGCCATGGTGTTCCCGATCAGCCTCAACGCTTCGGCCTCGGAGGGCTGGATGGCCGACGAGCCGGTCGCGAACTGGATAACATCGAGATCGATACGCGGCATCATGTCTCGGAGTCGTGAGTTTTCGCGTACCTGACGGAGCGTGAAGACGCGATCGAACTCCTGTACCGGCGGTGCCAGCAATGCTTCGCGCAGGATGTCCTCATCAGCACGCCGGTAATCGACCACGTAGCGTTCTTCCGGCAGGTCGTAGCGCAGGGGTGGCAGGGATTCCTCGAGGTCGACGGAAGATACCCAGCTATCGGCCTTGCGCGTTTCGTCGATCAGCACGATGGCGGTGTCATCGGGCAGATAGCGGGTGCGCTTGAGAACGAAGCCACCGGAATCGCGAATGGTCACGATCCGGCTGCCATCCTCGCGAGTGACCGTTGAGCGGGTGATGCCATCGGCAAAGGATTCTGTGGTCTCGGTTACCCCAGGACGGCGCAGCAGGAGATTCTCGTCCTTGCGCACATGCAGTTCGCCATCGCGCTCAACGATCATGCGATCGCCTTGATTCTCGACGACCCGACCACCGAGCTGGGGGATCAAGGCGCCTGCGACAGCACCTACCGCGGCGGCTCCCAGGTATTTCCATATCTGGTTGTCGTCACCATCGGCTTCTGACGCCGTGGCCTGGGCGTCTTCGTCGCTGGTACGCGTGGTATCCGCAGTCACGACCGATTCGGATGTCTCACTGGCTTCCTGGGTCTCAAGGGCGGCGGCAGAGGCTAGGGCGGCGGCTTCGGCCTCGGCCAGAGCTTCCGCATCCGCCTTGTCACTGGCCTCCTGCTCGGCCAGGGCGTCGGCTTCAGCCTGTTCGATGGCCTCTTGCTCGGCGACGGAGCGTGCCTCGGCCTGCTCGGCGGCCTCCTGCTCGGCCAGGGCGTCGGCTTCAGCCTGTTCGGCGGCTTCCTGCTCGGCCAGGGCGTCGGCCTCGGCCTGCTCGGCGGCCTCCTGCTCCGCCAGGGCGTCGGCTTCGGCCTGCTCTGCGGCCTCCTGCTCCGCCAGGGCGTCGGCTTCGGCCTGCTCGGTGGCTTCCTGCTCGGCCAGGGCGTCGGCTTCGGCTTGCTCGGTGGCCTCCTGCT